>CAZZVR010000014.1:0-31225 GCA_964657595.1 Burkholderia sp. PAMC 26561
CATAGCGATGGAGGGTGCCGCGGGCGAACACCGACACGTTGATGTGGGGCGCCTGGAGCCCGCCACCGGTGGCGGCGGGGACGCGCCCGGGCTTCACCGTGAGGATCTCGAAGCTGCCGTCCCCCACCTCGAAGCCGACCCGGGCGAAGCCGCGAAAGCCCTCGAGTTCGGAGCGGCCGCCGTAGCCGTGTGCGTCGGCGAAGCGGCCGGCCGGGTCCGCCTGCCAGGTCTCGATCAGGTTGTCGGGGACCAGCGCGCCCTCACCGTCATAGACGCGGCCGCGAATGGTGATGGCGCCCGGAGTCCCCTCGGGCACGACGAGCGCGCCGTCTTCGAAGGGCAGGCCGATGGCGAAGTAGGGCCCGACGGTCTGGGACGGCGTGGTGCCGAAGAGCATCTAGATCGCCTCCTCGAACGGCGTGGCGCCGGGACCGCGCAGCACGATGTCGAACGCATAGGCGTGGGCCCAGTTGGGCACCGTGCGGTGGATGTCGAAGCGCGAGACCATCCGCTCACGCGCCGCGGGGTCACGCACGGAGTTGTAGATCGGGTCAAAGGGGAAGAAGGGGTCGCCCGGGAAGTACATCTGGGTGACCAGGCGCTGGGCGAAGGCCCGGCCCATCAGGCTGAAGTGGATGTGGGCGGGGCGCCAGGCGTTGTAGTGGTTGCCCCACGGGTAGGGTCCCGGTTTGATCGTGGTGAACTCGAACGCGCCCTGGGCGTCGGTGACCGCCCGGCCTGCGCCGTGGAAGTTGGGGTCAAGCGGCGCCTCCCAGCGATCCCAGCGGTGGAAGTAGCGCCCGGCCGCGTTGGCCTGCCAGACCTCCACCAGGGTGTCGGCCAACGGCTTGCCCTCGGTGTCGCGCACCGTCCCGTAGACGATGATCCGCTCACCGATCGGCCGATCGGCGCCCTGTGAGGCGAGGTCGTTGTCGCGGGGCCCGAGGATGCGGGTCGGACCGAGCTGGGGTCCGGTGATCTCGGTGACGGACTGGGGCAGGTAGATCAGCGGTTGCTGGGGGTGGCGCAGGCGGGTGGACTTATAGCCCTCGGAGTGCAGCGGCGGGTCGATGCTCGCCTCGCGCAGGTAGCTGGTCGGGGTCGCCACGATCGGGTCATACAGCGTCTGCCCGGTCTCGGTCTCGGTCTGGGACTGGGTCTCGGGGCGGGTCTCGGACTGGGCGGGTGTGTCGGTGCTCATCTCATACCTCCAGGACGACGGCCAGACCCTGTCCCACCCCGATGCAGATGGCGGCGACGCCGTAGCCGCCGCCCCGGGCTCTCAGCTCGTAGGCCAGGCCGGCGAGGATCCGGGCCCCGGAGGCGCCGAGGGGATGACCGATGGCGATCGCGCCGCCGTTGACGTTGACGATCTCGGGGTCGAGCTCCGGCCAGGCCCGCACACAGGCGAGGGACTGACCGGCGAAGGCCTCGTTGAGCTCGACCGCCCGGATGTCGGACCAGGTGATGCCCGCGCGCGCGAGTGCGGAGTTGGCCGCCTCCACGGGGGCGATGCCGAAGATGTCCGGATCCACCGCGTGGACCCCGCGGCTGGCGATGCGCGCCAGCGGCTCGCCGGGCAGGGTGGCGTCGGCGATGAGCAGCGCCCCGGCCCCGTCGTTCAACGGCGACGCGTTGCCCGCGGTGACGCTGCCGTCGGCGAGAAAGGCGGGCTTGAGGCGGCTGAGCTTGTCGATCGACGAGTCCGCCCGCAGGCTCTCATCCCGGGTGAGCTCGGTGCCGGGGACCGGGATGACCCAGGGGTCATAGAAGCCCGCGTCCCAGGCCTTGGCGGTGAGCTGATGGCTGCGCAGCGCGAACGCGTCCTGGTCCTCGCGGGAGACGCCGTGGATGCCCACCAGCTTCTCGGTGCTCTCCCCGAGCGAGATGCTCCACTGCGGGGGCATGTTCGGGTTGACCATGCGCCAGCCCAGCGTGCTGGAGTGCACGGTCAGGCTCTGGCTGGGGAACGCCCGCTCGGCCTTGAGCAGAATGCCGGGGGCGCGGCTCATCGACTCGACGCCGCCGACCAGCACCACGCGTGCGTCACCGGTCTCGATCATCCGCGAGGCCGCCATGGCGGCGTCGAGGCTGGAGCCGCACAGGCGGTTGACCGTCGTGCCGGGCACGCTGGTGGGGAGGCCGGCCAGGAGGCCGGCCATCCGGGCGACGTTGCGGTTGTCCTCGCCCGCCTGGTTGGCGTCGCCGAAGATGATCTCGTCGATCTCCGCCGGGTCGAGGTCGGGGTGACGTTTGAGCAGCTCGGTGACCACGTGGGCGGCGAGGTCGTCGGGGCGGACCTTGGCCAGCGCGCCACCGTACTTGCCGAACGGGGTGCGGACGGCGTCGTAGAGGTAGGCCTCAGGCACGGCTGAGCAACCCCCGCAGGGCGGTGAGCTCCTCCGGCGTGGGGGCCGGCGTGGTGGCCAGCGTGTCGGCCAGCTTCAGCTCCCAGCCGGTCGCCTGCTGGACCTGTTCGACGCTGACGCCGGGATGGACCGTGGTGAGGGTGAGCTCACCGTCACGGGGTTCGAGCACGCCGAGATCGGTGATCACCAGCGTGGTGTGGTCGCCCACGGTGGTGAGGAAGTCCAGCTCGGGCACGAAGGTGCGGGTGGAGTGCGGGACGATGACCACCACCTCGGGACAGCCAGTGGCGATCTCCGGGGCGCCGCCGGCCCCCGGCAGCCGCGTCCGGGGGTGGTCATAGTCGCCGATCACCGTGGAGTTGAGGTTGGCGTGACGATCGATCTGGGCGGCCCCGAGGAAGGCCACCTGCACCCGGCCGGCGCCGATCCAGTAGTTGAACATCTCCGGCACCGAGACGACGAAGTCAGCGGTCTCGGCCAGCTCCCCGTCGCCGATCGACAACGGCACGTGGTAGGGCTTGGCGCCGATGGTGCCCGACTCGTAGACGAGCACCAGGTCCGGGTTGGTGATCTCGCGGGCCAGCAGCGCGGCGGTGCTCGGGCGCCCGACCCCGATGAAGCAGGAGCGCTTGTCCGCCAGCGAGCGGGCGGCGACGATCGTCTGGACCTCGCCACTGGTGGGGGGAGCCCCGAGGGCGGTCATGGGGCGGTCACCTCGTCGAGCACATGTGCCTCCATCCACGCGGTGAACGCATCGCGGTCGCGGCTGATCCGATCCCACTCGATATAGAAGTCGTTGTCGCGCCCAGTGATGCCCAGGCTGTAGGAGGGCTGTGAGCCGCCGGGGGCCTCGGCGACGGCGTCGATCACCCAGCCGGGGATGATCACCCCGCCGGGCCGGGGCACCAGGTCCGCCACGATCCGCTCGACGGTGACGAGTGAGCGCGTGGCGGCCAGCACCGCCTCCTTCTGCACACCCGGGATGCCCCACAGCTGGACGTTGCCGTAGTGGTCGGCCTCCTGGGCGTGGACGATCGCCACATCCGGGGTGAGGGCGGGGACGGCCACCAGCGCCTCACCGGTGAAGGGACAGGTGATGGGCTCCACGCGCGTGTGCTTGACCAGGTCGGTGCCCCGGTAGCCGCGCATCACGGCGAAGGGCAGCTTGGCCGCACCCGCGGCCCAGCGGTTGGCCATCCCGGCGTGGGAGTGCTCCTCGATCGCGATGGGCCGGGGCCAGCCGTTCTCGATGGCGTCGCGCAGACGGTGCAGCGAGCCGACCCCGGGGTTGCCCGCGTAGGAGAACACCAGCTTCCGCGCGGCGCCGACGCCGATCATCTGGTCATAGAGGATGTCCGGGGTCATCCGGATCAGCTCGAGCTCACGCCGGTTCTGGCGCAGGATCTCGTGTCCGGCGGCGAAGGGGATGAGGTGGGTGAACCCCTCCAGGGCGACGCTGTCGCCGTCATGGACGAGCGTGGCGACGGCCTCGCTCAGTGCGACGATGTCAGCCATATGTACGCGATCCGAACATCTGCTCTCTCTCCGTACACAAGCTTACACGAGCGCGGTGGCCAGCGGCCAGCCGGTGTAGGCCTCAGCCAGGTAGGTCCGCCCCGCCTCTGACTCCATCACCGCGTGCAGCTCACCGAGCTGGCGCAGGCGGTCGAAGTCACTCGACTCGGGGGTGAGGTGGAGCAGGTTGGTCATCCACCAGGAGAAGTGCTGGGCCTTCCAGATGCGGGGGAGGACGTCTGCCTCGTAGCGATCGATCCACCGGCTGTCCTGAGCGTTGAAGCGTGCCTCGAGCGCCTGGGCGAGCACCACCACATCGGAGATGGCCAGGTTCATCCCCTTGGCCCCGGTGGGCGGCACGGTGTGGGCGGCGTCACCGACCAGCGCGGCATTGCCGTTGCGCAGGCGGTGGGCCACGAAACTGCGGAAGCGCAGCACGTCACGCTGGAAGATCGGCCCCTCCTGCAGCGGATGGGGG
Source organism: Burkholderia sp. PAMC 26561 (assembly GCA_964657595.1). GTDB lineage: Bacteria > Actinomycetota > Thermoleophilia > Solirubrobacterales > Solirubrobacteraceae > Palsa-465. The sequence goes on from CAZZVR010000014.1 coordinate 4,363, forward strand.
CTGACGCGCCGACGCAGCTGCTCCCAGATCTCGGCGTCACTCAAGGCGTTCGGGTCCAGCTCCGGGTCGCACTGGAGGTACATGCGCTGCACGGTCGGACTGCGCTGGCTGATCAGCGCGAAGCCCTCGGCGGAGTTGGAATAGATGAGCTCCGGCGAGCTCGGCGGCGCCTCGGCGAGGATCCCGAACCAGGCGAAGGGATACTCGCGGAAGTAGCCGTCGGTGGCGGACTCACACACCGTCTCGCGCACGATGCTGCGGGAGCCGTCGGCTCCCACGACGAAGTCCGCGACGACACTCAGGGCCTGACCGTCAGCGTCGCTGGCGTGGATGGTGAGGGGATCGGCGTCGGAGTCCACCGCGGTGATCGGGGTGCTGAAGCGGATGTCCTGGCCCTCGCGCAGGCGGACCTCGAGCAGGTCACGCAGCACCTCGTGCTGGGGATAGAGCCACACGCTGCGTCCGCACGTCGCCTGGAAGTCGACGCGGTGAGCCTCACCGGAGAAGTGCAGCTCGACGCCGTCGTGGCGCTGGCCGTCCGCGAGCACGCGGGTGGACGCGCCGCTCTGGGTGAGCACCTCGACCGTGCCCTGCTCGAGGATCCCGGCGCGGACCGTGGTCTCGATCGCCTCGCGTGAGCGGCTGTCGAGCACCACCGAGTCGATGCCGGCATGGGCGAGCAGATGGGCCAGCAGCAGACCCGCGGGTCCAGCCCCGACGATGCCCACCTGGGTTCGGGTGACGGTCATGGTCTCTCCTCCGACGACGCAAAGCGTTCTCAGGCCATTGATACGCCGGGGCCGACCCCGGGTGGGGATATTCCCGTTGAACGGGAACCGGTTGGCCCCTCAGCGCGTGGGCGTGAGTTCGCGGGTGATCCCGCGGGCGGCCCGTCGCAGCGCACCGAGCGCGGGAGCCGGGTCCGCGCCCTGGCGCAGGATCACCGACAGCGCGGCGACCACCGCGCCGGAGGGGTCGCGCAGCGGCACGCCGACGCCGGTCGACACCGCCGAGATGCTCCCGGGGGCGATCACGTATCCGTCCCGGCGAATGTCGGCCAGCACGCGGCGCAGCCGCCGGGGGTCGGTGAGGGAGGACGGGCCGACGGCCGGGAGCGGACCGGCGAGCACGCGTTCGCGGAACGGCGGGTCGGCGTGGGCGAGCAGCACCAGTCCCGAGGAGGAGGCGTGCAGCGGCAGCCGTCCGGCGATGAGCGTGATGTTCTCCCCGGCCCCCGGGGCCGACAGGCGCTCCACGCACAGCGCCGCCGCACCCTCGAGCACCACGAGCTGGGTGTGCTCGCCGATCTCGGCCTGGACCTGCTCCATGAACGGGAGCGCGGCCTGGCGCAACGCCAGGGGCTGGGAGCTGCGGGTGGTCAGCTCCCACAGCCGCAGGCCGACGCGGACGCGGCGATCCTCATCGCGTTCGAGCAGCCCGGCACTGAGGAGCTCGGCCACGATCCGGTGCGCAGTGGAGGAGGGCAGTCCCGCCCGCCGGCCGATCTGGCTGGCCGACTGGGCGGGCTGCTCGGGCGTGAAGGTCTCCAGCACCCTCACGAAGCGTGCCGTCGCCGAGTCGCCTGAGGCCGAGTTCGCCACGGTCCGGCATTTTCACAGCTCGTCGTCGGAGTCAGGGGAGGTCGGGAATCGCGCTGGTCGGCCCGATCGGCGGGCCGGAGGCGACCCCGGAGACATCCGGCGTCCCGTAGGTGTGGAAGGTGGGCACGGTGGCGTTGCCCCAGGCCTGCCCGCGCGCCCGCTCGGCCTCGGTCCACACCGTCGGTGCGTGGTCCGGCGCGTAGATGAAGTGCGTCCCGGTGGTGATCTCCACGCGGTTGCCGCCGGGCTCGTACAGGTAGAGGAACATCCCCTGGGCGACGGCATGCTTGGACGGAGAGGCCTCGATCGGGACGTCGGCGTCGAGCATCAGGTCAGCGGCCCGCAGCAGCTCCTCCCGCGTGTCGACGAACCACGCGAGATGGTGCAGGCGGCCCGAGCCGCCGGCGTGGTCGGCGGTGTAGATGAGCTCGTGGGCGGCGATGGTGAAGCTCAGCCAGGCGCCCGCCTCCTCGCCGGAGTCGAGGATGACCTGCTCATACAGACGGGCCCCGAGCTGCTCCATCGCGAAGGCGCGATTGGCGCCGACGTCGGAGGCCAGGACGTTGACGTGGTCCAGGCGCTTGACCGAGGCGCCGTGGTCGACGTGGCGCTGGGGCACGTTCTTGAGGCGCGGGCGCAGCGGCTCGGGCGCCACGTAGGGGTCGGCCTCGGCGATGAGCTCCATCCGGTGCCCGTCCGGATCTCTGAACTGGAACGCCCGACCGTGGCCGCGGTCACCGTCGGACCAGCCCAGGCCGAGGCCGGTGGCGTCGATCGCCGCGACCCGGCGTGCCAGCGCCGCCTCATCCCAGGTCCGGTAGGCCACATGGCCCAGGCCCGGGAGGCGAGCCTCGGTGAGCTTGAGCCCGTAGCGCTGGGTCTCCCCCCAGCCGCGCAGGAACACCGACTGGCCCTCGGTGCCCTCGATCTGCATGCCGAACAGGTCGGTGAAGAAATCCAGGCTGGCCTGCGGCGTCGGGGTGAGCAGTTCGGCGTGGTGGATGTGGGCGACGTCACGGCTGAGCGTGTGGTTGGCCGGAACCGGCGGCGGGCTCATGAGCCCGCCTCGAACGTCTCCTTGAGGCCGTCGATCTCCCAGGACAGCGCGCCGTCGCGCAGTCTCGCGCGCTTGATGCGCTCCTTCGCCTCCCGCTCCAGGGATCGGCTGAGCACCTCGTCGACCCGTTCGACCTCCACCACGGCGACGCCGTCGGCATCGAGCACGAGGATGTCACCCGGGCGAATGAGCGCCCCGCCGACGCTGACCGGCTCACCGATGCGTCCGAGGGTGCCCTTCTGGGCACCCTTCACCCGGATCCAGCGCGCCCAGATCGGGATCGCCATCGCGCTGAGGTCCTCACGGTCACGGACCGAGGCGTCGATCAGCATGCCGGCGGCCCCGGCCACCTCGGCCTGGGTGGCGAGCAGGTCGCCGACCATGGCCACCGGGCGCGGCTCGGGCTGGGTGATCACGATCACCTCACCCGGCTGCACCTGGGCCATCACCGCGTGGACCATCAGGTTGTCGCTCTGGGCGCACATCACCGTCCGCGCCGGACCGGCGATGCGGGCGCCGGGAATGGTCATGTGCAGGTCGAGGTCGACATAGCCGCGGCGACCGCCGGCCTCATAGACCGTCGCGGAACCGAGCCGGGCCAGCTCGCTGAGCGCGTCGGAGGAGACGGGGCTCACAGCTGGCTCACCGCCTCCGGGGTCATGCGCTGGAACGCCTCGGCCTGGCGGATCGCCTGATCGCCGGAGGCCCGGCGGGCGTGGTTGCCCCGGTGATCGGCGCGCTCGCGGTAGTAGGTCTGGAGGTAGGCCTGGGCCTGCATCTCGGCCATCGCCGCCACCTTCTGGTCGATCACGGCGGTGATGTCGACGAAGGTGGTCGGGGTGAAGTGACACAGCTCCGGCTGGTGGGGCTCGAACAGGAACAGCGCCGGCGGGGTGATCGTCCCGAACGCGCTCGGCACCCCGGCGCCCGCGGCCAGGCTGCGGGCCCGGTCGACCGCGGCGTAGGCCACCGGGTGGTCGGGATTGAACGGATCGGTGTCCGTGTGGGTGATCAGCACGTCGGGGGCGAACTCGCGGATCACGTCGGCCACCCGAAGCAGTGCGGCGGTGTCGATCTGCAGCGGATAGTCCCCCAGGTCGAGGGCGACGAAGTCCGCGCCGAGGTGGGCGGCGGCCCGCTCGGCCTCGCCGTGGCGGATCGCCTTGACGTTCTCCAGCGTCTGGTCCGGCGCCTTCCACAGCTCACCGGACTCACCGCGCTCGCCGTAGGACAGGGCCACGACCCGGGCGGTACCCCCGTTGGCCGTGCACCGGGCGATGGCGCCGCCCGAGCGCCACACGAAGTCAGCTGCGTGAGCCCCGATGACCATCAGGCGACGTCCGCTCACCAGGCATCAGCTCCGGCGACCCGACGGCTGTTGCGTACGGCCATGGTGTGAACCTCCTCGTCGTTGAAGCCGGCGTCGAGCAGGCGGTCGACCATGATCCCCATGCCGTCCTCGACGGGCGGGTTGAAGGACTGGCCCAGGTCGGTCGACAGCACCGAGCGCTCCGGGCCGGTGGCGCGGATGTTCTGACACCACCGCTCCCAGCTGATCTTGTTGGTGTATGGAGTGGTCATGCAGCGCTCGAGCAGCGCGCCCCGGTCAGCCAAGGCGTTCTGATCTGCCACCCCCAGGTCCTCGGCCGGAAACTCCGGGTGGGTGATGACGATCTGGCTGACCCCGTGAGCGATGGCGGCGTCGACCACGGCGAAGATCTCGTCGCGGTCGAGGTGACCGGTGGCCAGCACCATGTTGTGGCGGGCGACGAGCTCGAGCACGGTCTCAAGCTCCGCCACCACCTGGCCGGCGGCGTCGAGCACCGCCACGGGGGTGATCTCGATCCCCTGCTCTCGCAGGTCACGCTGCAGCGCCACCCAGACCGGCACCTTGGCGCCGGGCGGCGCGTCGCGCTCGTGGGACTCGGTCACGGAGTCGACGGTCGGCAGCCACACCGTGCGGGCGCCCTCGCGCGCGGCCACCTCGACCGCCAGCGGGTTGAGCCCGCCGACGGCGCGGTTGAGCACGATGGCGCCCCGGCAGTCGATCCCCGGGACGGCGGCCGCCACCACCGAGGCGCGCTCCGCCGTGGAGGTGTAATGGGACTTCAGCTGAAAGCCCGCCATCCCCCGCTCCAGGAAGCGGTGGGCGAGGGTGAGGTCATCGACGATCCGCCCGACCACATCGGGGGCGACGTGCACGTGGGTGTCGTAGGCGCCCTGGAGCAGCTCGAGCGATCGCTCGGAGGGCCGCGGATGCGTGCTGGCCATCACCGAGAACCACGGTAGGTGTTGGCAACAAGATTGTCAACGATCTTGCCGACGGCGCCGTGACTCCCTAGTCTTCGCGGCGATGATCGCGACCGACGCCGAGGATCCCCAGGGCGACGTCCGCCGCCGCATCCGCGAGGCGATCGTGGCCGGGGAGTTCGCGCCCGGCCAGCGGCTGATCGAGGCCGACCTGTGCGAGCGCTTCACCGCCTCGCGGTTCGTCATCCGTGGGGCGCTGGCGGAGCTGGCCGCCCAGGGTCTGATCGAGTTCCAGCGCAACCGCGGGGCCCGCGTGCGTGCGGTCAGCCTGAGTGAGGCGATCGAGATCACCGAGGTGCGCCGGCTGCTCGAGGGTCTCATCGCCGCGCGGGCCGCCGCAGCGATCACGCCGACGGGGGCGGCCACCCTGGAGGAGATCGCCGCCGAGATGCGCGCCGCGGTGGCCAGCGGCGAGTTGATGCGCTACAGCAGCCTCAACGTCCGACTGCACCGGACCCTGCGCGAGATCGCCGGCCAGCCGATCGCCGAGCGGATGCTGGCCCAGCTGCGGGACCTCACCGTCCGCCACGATTTCACCCTGTCGCTCGTCCCGGGTCGCTCGGCCGTGTCCCTGCCCCAGCACGAGGCGATCGTGGCTGCGGTGTGCGCCGGCGACGCCGCCGGCGCCGAGTCGGCGATGCACGCCCACCTCTCCAGCGTGATCACCGCGCTGACCGAGCTGGCGGGCGGCGCTAGCCGTTCAGGCGCTTGAGCATCGTCCAGGTCTGGGGCCCCTCGTCGCCCGCCGCCCACAGGGCGATGCCGCCGAGCTTGTCGTCGGCGGCCAGCACGGCACGGTCATAGATGGCGGTGGCGTCCTCGAACCACACGGTGTGGGTGACCCGGCGGCGCTTGGCCCCGGTGCGGTAGCTGAAGTACGGCTCCGCGTCGGTCTCGCTCCAGCCGATGCCCGCGTGGACGCTGGCGGCCAGCGCCTCGGCCCCGGGCCCGGTCAGCGACGTTCCCCCGCCGCTCGAGCTCCAGTCATAGCCGTACGTCGCGATACCCAGCACGACCTTCTGGGCCGGGATCTGGGTCAGGGCGTAGTCGAGCACGGACTCCACCCACGGCCAGGGCGCGATCGGCCCGGGGCTGGAGCTGGGCACATGGTCGTCGTAGGCCATGATCTGGATGCGGTCGGCCACCTGGGCCAGCGCCGCATAGTCATAGACGTTGGTGTCCAGGCCGTCGGAGTCGAGCCGGCCGGCGGTGTTCTTGGCCATCACCGTGACCTCGCAGCTGCGACCGTGGGCGTGCAGCACGCTGCAGAGCCGGGCCAGGAACCGGGGGTAGAGCCGGGCGACCCGGGCGGCCGTCGCCGCGTTGCCCGACCCGATGGCCATGTCCTCGAAGTCGAGGTCGATCCCCGCGTTGCCGGGTTGCTCGGCGATCGACTCGAGCGCGCCGCGCAGCGCCGCGGCCCGTCGGGGGTCGGCCAGGGTGTGGGCGAACGCCGTCATGCCGGCCGTCTCGGTGACCGTGGGGACGACCGTGATGTGGTGAGCGGCCAGCTCCGCGGTGACCGTGGCGGCCTGGCCGCCGGACTGGTCGACCACCGTGGAGGTGTGGGTGATCTCGTCGATGAACGGGTGGGCGACCTTGACCGTCGGAGCGTTGTCGATCGCGGTGGCCACCGAGCTGGCGAGGCTCCAGTAGGGCACCCAGAGACTCACGCCGTCAAGGCGGGCGCTGGCCGTCGGGGTGAGCGGGGTGACGGCCGGGAGGACCGCCGCCTGCCTCGCCCGGGAGACCGTGCCGGCGTGCGCCGAGCTGGCCCGCGGCGTCCCGGCGGGAACCGTTCCCACCACCGCGCCGGTGGGACGCGACGCCGGGAGGTCGACGGTGATCGTCTCCGGGCGGACCGAGTCGTCGGTGGTGCCGCCACAGCCGGTCAGCGCGCAGGCCAGCAGCAGGGCGACCGCCACGGCGGCTGCCAACTTCATGGCACAGAGCTTAGGACGATGCCGACGCCTGCCCGACGCCACCGCGCCGTGATTGGACTCGATGGCGCGGCTTGCGGCGGTGGGGCAGTGGTGGCGGCGGCCGGCCTCGCGCCCCGCGCCCCGCGCCCGCCCCCAGAGGCCACTCGACGCTGCCGAGGGAGCTCATGCGAGAAGGCGCTGGCGTCATCCGGTCATCAGGACTTGATCAATCCGTGGGGGTCGAGCACGAACTTCTTCGACACACCGGAGTCGAAGGCCGAGTACCCCGACGGCGCCTCGTCGAGGGAGATGACGGTGGCGTTGACGGCCTTGGCGATCTGGACCTTATCGTTGAGGATCGCCTGCATCAGATCGCGGTGATAGCGCATGACCGGACATTGACCGGTGACGAACGAATGGGACTTCGCCCACCCGAGCCCGATACGAATCGACAATGCGCCCTGCTTCGCGGCCTCGTCGGCCGCACCCGGGTCCCCGGTGACATACAGGCCGGGAATGCCGATCCGGCCGGCGGCACGCGTGATGCTCATCAGCGAGTTCAGCACCGTCGCGGGCGCCTCCTGCGTCGCGCCCGCACCGTGTCCGCGGGCCTCGAACCCGACAGCATCAACCGCGCAGTCGACCTCGGGCACACCGAGCAGCTCCGCAATCTGGTCCGCCGGGTCGCCCTTGGAGACATCGACCGTCTCACACCCGAACGAACGCGCCTGAGCCAGCCGCTCCTCGACAAGATCTCCCACGATCACGACGCCGGCACCCAGGAGATGCGCTGAAGCGGCCGCGGCCAGCCCGACCGGGCCCGCACCGGCGATATAGACGGTGCTGCCCGGCTTGACGCCCGCGGACACGCAGCCGTGGTAGCCCGTCGGGAAGATGTCAGAGAGCATCGTCAGGTCGAGGATCTTCTCCAGCGCCTGTTCCTTATCGGGGAACTTGAGCAGATTCCAGTCCGCATAGGGAACCGTGACGTACTCGGCTTGACCACCGACCCATCCGCCCATGTCGACGTATCCGTAGGCGGCGCCCGGACGGTCCGGGTTGGTCGTGAGACAGACACCCGTGTCACCTTCCTTGCAGGTCCGACAGCGGCCGCACGCGATGTTGAATGGCACCGAGGCAAGGTCGCCGACTTTGAGGAACTCGACACCCGGTCCTGTCTCGATGACCTCCCCGGTGATCTCGTGCCCGAGGATGAGGCCCTCTGGCGCCGTCGTTCGGCCGCGGACCATGTGCTGATCCGACCCGCAGATGTTGGTGCTGACGATCTTGAGGATCGCCCCGTGAGGCAGTTGACGACCGACGTTGTCCGGGTGCACACCCGGTCCGTCGCGGAGTTCGAGCGCCGGGAAGTCGATGTCGCGGACCTCGACCTTCCCCGGCTCGATGTAGGCGACGCCACGATTCTCAGCCATGGTCTGCCTCAGCCTTCGAGGGCCGCAACGCCCGCCTCGGCAACTTCCTGGTCCTGCTCAACCGTCCCGCCGCTGACTCCGACCGCTCCGATCACGTCGCCGTCGGCGGTCAGCGGAATGCCGCCGGGAAAGATGATGATCCGACCGTCGTTGCCAGCGTTGATGCCGTACAACGGCTGTCCGGGCTGGGCAAGGGGGAACAGGGCCTGGGTGGGCAGGTCAAAGGATCGCGCGGTGTAGGCCTTGGACTGCGCGATGTGGATCGATCCCAGCCACGCGCCATCCTGGCGTGCGAAGGCGGTCAGGTTGTTGCCCGCGTCGACAACCGCGATGTTCATCGGGACGCCAATTTCGACGGCCTTCGCGGCGGCCGCGCCAATGACGCGCTGAGCCTGCTCGAGGGTGATGCTTCCGGCCATGGTGGATTGCTCCTTCGGAGTACGGGATCGGAGGTCCGAGACTCCCAACCGTGTCGCCGGAGGTCAACCCCGGAAGGCAGGTTGCACGATGTTGCAGTCCGCGCGGGCGGCCGGCTCAGAGCGCGGGGCCCACAGCCGTCGTGTCGGCATCGAGCCGGTAGGGAGCACTCAAGACGATCGGTCCCAGCAGGCGACGAATCCGAGTGAGCTCGGCGCGGAGGGTCACGGGAGAGACGTGACGGCCATACACCGTCTCCGCGAGCGCCTCCGGACTCAGGCCCCCGGGGTGCTGGACGAGCGCCAGGATGATATCGCTGTGCCGAGGCGACAAACGGACCTCGCGATCCCCGGCGCGGACGATCACGTCACGATGACCACGTTGGGAGATGACGATGGTCGGACGTGGTTCGCTAGGCGCACCGCCGACTCGACGGAGGACGAATCCGCTGCCAAAGGGCCCCCACCGCGCGACGCTGCCGTCCGGCAGCCGACCCAGCGTGCCCGGGCGCTCTGGCCGATCCAGCTGACGTCCGATCCAGGCGGGGGGATCCGCCAACAGCACCCGAGCCTCGGCGTTCGCCAGCACCGCCCCCGATCGATACGTGCTCCCGGCGCGCAGGAAACGGGCGCGCAGCCGCTCGTCAGTCGTGGCGGACAGCGCAGCGAGTTCGAGCTCGACCGTGCGCGCGAGTGCGCCGACGAGACCAACGGTGTCGGGATTGCCCGCCCGCGCCCGGCTCGAGAGGTTCAGAGCACCCAGGACGGCGCCGCTGACCGGGTGATGCACCGGCGCCGCGGCGCAGACCCACCCGTGAAGGGTCCGCGTGAAGTGCTCGGCCGAGAAGATCTCGACGGACCGATCGAGCGCCAACGCCGTGCCGATGGCATTCGTACCGACGATCACCTCATTGCAGGAATGCCCTGGCAGGAACCGGGGTCGCACGGCGGCCTCCAGCATCCGGGAGGCGCCGTCCGCCCACAGCAGGACCCCGTCGGCATCGCTGAAGGCCGCGAGGTGATCGCCGTCGCGGGTGACGCGGAAGAGCCGCGATTGGACCTGGCCGAACACGGCACCGAACGGGTGCCGCCGGAAGCGTCCCTGGGTCGTGGAGTCGTCGAAGACTCGCGGCGCCGCCGCCTCAGGGTCGACGCCGGCGGCCATGGAGCGGCGCCAGGACTCCGCAACGACGTCACGGATGACCGGCGGGGGCTCCCCGCCGTCGACCACGCGGGTATGCGCGCGCTCCAGAACGGCTGCGAGCCGGCGGAAATCCGTGTCTGAGCGGACCGCGAGCCGGGACGGATGCACGGATCCAGCCTCCACGCATCCATCATATGCCGTTGGCGTCGACACGATCTCGGCTTCGTCGAGGTGATCTCTCGCGGGTTCACGCACACCGGCGGGCGATGGCGACACTGCTGACGCTCATCGCCCGCGGGCGCATCGGTATCCGGCTCCTGAACCGCGATTTCAGCCTGCGGTCAGAGCCGCACGGGGAGGGATGTCGGTCGCCGGACGAGGACTCCGGGTGCCACCCGGTATTCGTAACCGTCCTGCAGACGCAGGTCGGGGAACCGGGCGAGCATTTCCTCGATCACCAGACGACACTGCAGTCGAGCGAGCGGCGCCCCGAGGCATGTGTGGATTCCGCGACCCATGGCGAGATGCCCGTGCTCGGAGTCACGGTCGAGCGAGAACGTCTCGGCATCGGGCTCCCAGGTTGACTCATCCCAGTTGGCGGACTGGAGACTGAGGATGATCTTGTCCCCGGCAGCAATTGGGCACCCACGGACCTCCGTTGCCTCCGTGGCGGTCCGCATAATCATTTGCAACGGCGAATCGTGCCTGAGAGATTCCTCGATAGCGGCGTTGATCAGGTTCGGGTCCCCACACACTCGCTCCCAGTTACGACGGTCGTGGAGCAACTCGTAGCAGAGATTTGTGATCAGGCTGGCCGTCGTATCAGTGCCGGCGAAGACCAGCTGCATCGCGTGAACCGCAGCCGCCTCTGGTTCGAGCTCGGGGGCCCCCTCGGGCGGCGAGTGCAGCAGCGTGTCAAGGACGTCCGCACCGGTTGGCGGCGAGGCTTTACGCTCCCGGGCCAGTTCGATGAGGTAACCGATCAGGCTGTGAAACTCCGGAACAGAGTCGAACGGTTCAGGCAGGACTTCGTTGACCGCATCGCCCCACCCCTTGATGCGATCCCAATCGTCCTCTGGGAACCCAAGGAACGCATAGACGGTACGGGAGGTGACGGGGCGTGCGATGTCGGCGAACAACTCAATCTCATCTCCAGCCGAGAACCCGCTCAGCACGTCTCGGACGATTTCTCGGACGCGGTCCTCATGCTGTCGGAGTTTTCGCGGGGCGAACATCGTCAGCAGGTGATTGCGTAGAGCCGTGTGAGCGGGCGGATCGAGCTGGGTGATGAGTCCGACTCCAGCTGGAGGCTGGGCGTCGCGGTCCAACTGAAAGTTCCCGAAGTTCGAGAACGTGTCGGTGTCCAGCAGCACATCGAGGGAGTCGTCAAAACGCGTGATGACAAACACACCATCACGCGGCTGGCTCACTGGGCAGGTCTTGCGAGCAGCCGCCGCGTACGGTGCTGGATCTGCGTGGTGACCGGGATCGGCGGGATCGAAGGGAGCCTGCGTTCCCGCTTCTTCGTGGGTAGTCATCGGTATCGCTTCCTTAGCTAGTGTGTTGCAGGTCGTCGCGACGCATGGGAGGTCGCGAGCTTTCGGAGCTTCGAAATGGGCATTCGGCGGTTGATGGTTGCTGCGGCTCCGCCGCTGTCCCCCGTCGCACTCCATTGCAGGACGGCGTCACGGTCCGCAACCGATCCGTCGAGGACGGTTGGCGGGCTGTCGTTTGCGGAGGGTCGACCGCAGATCTTCAGTTCGATTCCGAACTGCTCGGTCCAGAAGTAATCGTCCGTCGTCAACGGGGGCGCCGCGGCGTCGTGAAGGAGAGCCGCAGCAGCTGTCCGGCCCTGGGCGACTGCGTTGGCCCAGTGGGGAGTGCGCGTCCCGCCGGGTGCTGAGACGTCCCCCGCCGCCACGATGCCCGGACGGACGCGGCAGCGTTCGTCGGTCAAGATCGGGCCTCCGCCGTTCAAGCCTGACCCGATCAACCACTCCGTGTTGGGCACGTCGCCCGCCGCAGTGATGACCAGATCGGCGTTGAAGGTCCGACCATCCGCGACTCGCACTCCGCGTACGTCACCCTCGCCGACGAGCGCTGCGTTGCCAGCGGTGATCTCGAACCGGACACCGGCATCGCGTGCGGCGGCCGTGAGGACGCTCGCCAGGTAGTCGCCCACCAGTCGGCGCAGTGGGGGCTCGCGATCAATGAGCAAGACGTCGAGCCCGAGCTGACGAACCGTTGACGCGATTTCCATTCCGAGAAAGCCGCCACCGAGGACGATCACCTTCTGAGCCCGGCTCAGCCGGCCTCGCAGCGCGAGCGCATCGTCGAGCGTTCGCAGAGTGCACTCCCCGGACTGATTGGTGGTCGCGAGTGTGCGGGCACGGGCGCCGCAGGCGATGACCAGGCCGTCATATTCAACCGAGTCGCCGCTTGCGAGGTTCACACGTCGCCGTTCCAGATCCAGACCGGTTGCTCTCTGCCCGAGCCACAGCACGACATCATCACCCAGCGGCGGAAGCGCGACCCGATCGAACGGATCGGCACCAGCGAGAACCGCCTTCGACAGCGGCGGCCGGTTATACGGATGGTGTGGCTCGTCGCCGAGCACGGTGATCTCTCCCTCGTATCCCTCCATTCGCAGGGTGTCGGCCGCCGTCACTCCAGCTAGCGACGCGCCGATGACGACAACTCTTCTCACGGCTGCAATCTCAAGGCAGCAACGGGGCAGCGTCGGACGGCGGTCTCGACGCGTCGTCTGTGCTCCTCGGGCACATCCTCGTGCAGGACGTGCAACTCGCCGTCGTCGTCCAGTTCGAAGGTTTCAGGGGCCGCCTCGGCGCACATGCCGTGGCCTTCGCAACGATCCCAATCCACGCTTACTTTCATGTCACTGCTCCTCGGGTCGCGTTCACGTTGTCTTGTTGGGTTGACCGCGGCGACGCCGCGCAACCACGACGGAAATCCCCACTGCAAGCAAAAGCGCGGCGCCGTTGAAGAAGTCCTGCACGTAGAAGGCCGCCCCAAGCTGTTGCAGGCCCGTGGCGCCGGCCGCCAGGAGGTAGATGGCGAGCACAGTTCCTATCGCGTTGAAGCGACCCGGCCGGATGGACGTCGCTCCCAGAAACGCCCCGGCGAAGGCCGGCAGCAAGGAGCTCAGGCCGACCACTGGCGACGATCCTCCGAGCATCATGACCGACAGCACCCCGGCTGCGCCACACAGCAATCCGGTCAGCACAAAGCACATCAGCGTGGTGCGGACCGTGTTGACACCCGCGAGCTTCGCGGCTCGCTCGTTCCCACCGGTCGCGAAGACCTGGCGCCCCCAAGCCGTGTACTCAAGAAGCAACCAGAGCAGCGCACACGCAATCAGAACATAAATGAATGCCAGCGGGACTCCGCCCACGGAGTTGTTCCCCAGTGCGCCGAACTTTGCTGGCAAGGTCCCGGTGATCTGCAGGTTATTGGTGTAGGCCTCGTCTGCCGCAAGCACCAGGATTCCGACGCCGAGGGTCGATATGAACGAGTCGAGGCGGAGCACCGCCACGAGAAATCCGTTGATGAGGCCAATGCAGCCTCCGATCCCGATGACGATGACCACCGCGATGGCGGCGGGTACGTGGTCGTTGATGATGAGCCCGGAACAGATTCCCTGGGCCAGACCGAGTTGATAGCCAACCGAGATGTCGAACTTCCCGACCGCGAGCGGCAGCATTGCCGCAAGTGCGAGCAGCGCGATGACCGCATTCGTCGAAACGACGGTCTGCGCGTTTTGGGTCGTGGGAAACACACCAGGGTTCGCAATCGAGAAGCCCGCGACGACGGCCACGAACACCGCGACGAGGCTGTATCGCCCGAGCTGATGCGAGAGATTGCGCAGGAGCCCGGCTCGGACTGAACGGTCATGGGATGGTTCACTACTCGGGGGGGTTCCGGTGGCGGTTGTAGCGCTCACGTCGTGACCTCGCGGGTTGCGGGACTTGAGTCTCGGATGTCCTCATAGCTCGCCTGCGCCAGACGATCAGTGGTCAACTGTTCACCTTTCATCTCACGCGAGAGCCTGCCTTGACACATCACGAGGGCACGGTCAGCCTCTGACGCGACCTCGTCGAAGTCACTCGAGGCGAATACGATCGCCATCCCTTCTGATGCGGCTTGGCGCATCAGCGTGTGCAGCTCCGCTCGCGACCCGATATCAACGCCTTGGGTGGGATCCTCGAGTACGAGCAGTCGGGGCTGTCGTCGCATCGCTCGCCCGAACACCACCTTCTGGCGATTCCCGCCGCTCAACGTTCCGACCGTGCGCTCAACGTTGTCGGCGGGACGGACACCGAACCGGCCCACAGTCGCTGCGGCGAGCAGACGCTCACTACGTGGACGTCGGAGAAACCGGGGACCACCTGAGCCCGGCGGTTCGCGGGCGACGAACATATTTTCGCGGATGCTGAGATCCAGGATCGCGCCGGCGATGTCTCGATCCCCGGGGACATAGGCGCAACCTTCTCCCACCAGGGCGTGAGGTGTTCCGAGTGACAAGGTGCGTCCATCGATGGTCGCTGTGCCTCCATGCGGGGTCGTTGCGCCGCCGAGCATTTGAGCGACGGTTCGCACGCCGCTTCCGACGAGGCCGCAGATCCCGACGATCTCGCCAGATCCAACCCGGAAACTGACCGGTGCGTCCAATCCGGGCCCGATGAGGTCTCGGACGTCGAGACCGTCATTCTCTGGAACGTCCCCTATCGGCCGCTTGCCGGCTGTCTTGCGCGCCCGAGCGGGCAGGGACTCGCCGACGATCCACTCGACGACTTGATCGAAGGAGACATCCTTGACTGCTGCGGTTCCCGCAACGCGACCATCGCGCAGAACCGTGACGCGGTTCGCGAGGTCGAAGACCTCGTCGAGGCGATGGGTGACGTAGATGTATCCGACTCCCGAGACCGTGGAACGTCGAACGAGATCCGCGAACCGGTCAAACTCGGGCGTGGGCAGGCTGGCGCTGACTTCATCGAGGACGATGGCGCGAGCGTCTCGCGCGAACGCCCGCGCGATACAGACCATGACTTTGTGATCTTGAGAGAGCTGTCCGACGATCGTCGCCGGATCGATGTTGATGTCGAGTCTCTCCAGGATCGCCTGTCCTTCGGCGTGGGTCCGTTTGAATGAGATGAGCCCGAGTCGAGTCTTGAAATGTCCCGGTATGGCGAGGTTCTCGGCGACACTGAGCGAGTCGACGAGTCCGAGGTCTTGGTGCACGAATGCAAGCCCGGCACGCTCGACCTCGATCGCGCGGGGGTGCAGCGGCAGCGGTCGACCATCGACGTTGACCGACCCGTCCGTCCTCGGTTCGATCCCGGCGAGGACCTTGACGAGTGTCGACTTCCCCGCCCCGTTCGCGCCGAGGAGCGCATGGATCTCGCCCGCGCGAACGTCAAAGTCCACTCCGTCGAGCACCCGGGTTCCCCCATAGGTCTTGACCAGACCCCGGATATCGATCAGGGGCTGACCTGATGTCACAGAGCCGGTCAACTCTTGCCCCACAGTCGCCTGTAGGTGGCCTCGTAGTTGATGTCGCCGTTCCAATCGTGGGTCTGAGCCTTGTTCGCAGTCGTGAAGAGGCGCACCGGCACGGGGACGTTGGTGACCGGCTGATGCTTCATGAGTCGGACGAGGTCGTCCGTTGATTGCCACCCGACCCAGACATTGGGAGCAGCGACATCCGCAGCCTGCACGCCATCGCCGACGGTGGTCAGGGTCGACGGGTTACCCTCGAACGAGGCCACCATGGCCTTGCTTCCGGCCGCCTTGATCCCCTGGCGAACAAAGGTCGCTGCCGCGTCGTATGGCACCACGACGTAGTTGATCGAGGGGTTCGCCTCCAGCGCCGAGGTCACCTGCTGAGCCAGCTTGCTGGCGATGGTGCCGAACGTGATTTCGACGGTAGTCGTCCGGCATTGAGCACACAGGTGTGCGAGCTCGGTTTTCATCGTCTGGTTCCGCTGGGCCGTCAGCGGGAACTCACCGTCGTCGAGCACCAGCGCGTCGGCGACCTTGGGGACATCGGCGAGATATGCCGCCATGTCCAGCCCGCCTTGAGGACCGTTTTCCAACACCAGCCCGTCAGCGGTCGGGCCATTCCCGGCGGCAACGACCGCAACACCGGCGGCTTTTGCCTTCGCGATGCCGGCGGCGACGAGTGACGGGCTGATGTCGACCAAGACGATGCCGGTGGCCTTGTTGGCGACGGCGTCCTCAATCGACGTGTTCCACACGGTCGGATTCCCCTGACCGTTGACGATGGTGGTCGACCAACCCAGAACGTTGTCGGCCTGCTGAACGCCGGCGGCTGTCTGCACGCAGCCGACGCCGACCGACGAACACTCGATCGCGACAATATGCTGGTTGGCGGGTGGGGTGACCGGCGGGCCGAAGCCGCTCCACCTGGTAATTGGTTTGGACGCGGCGGCAACCATCTTCGCCGCGACCGCGGTCTGGGTCTTGGCTCCCGCTGTGGATGCTGAGCTGCTCGACGCCGCTTTCGAGCTCGTGCTGCTGCCACAGCCGGCAATCAGCGCGGCGGCTACGGCCGCGGGAATGATCGCTCCACTTCGGCGAACGCGTATTAGCGCGCGCAATCTGCGCACGGACATGGTGGTCATCTACTCTCTCCTCTGTTGGTGCAGTACCACTGACCGTCCCGGCTCCACCCGGGGCGGTCAGGTTTTTTCCCACCCGGCTCATCCCGGGTCGGTCAACTTCCCTACATTCGCGGTGTCGCCACCGCCGGCACATGTGTGAGCAGTCGCCTTCGCGACTCTTGCGACCGCACGAGAACCTGGTCCAGGTCGGGATATGTGAGCCTCCCGTGCCGCTTGCGGATCTGACCGGCCACGAACACGGTGTCGACGTTGCCCACATGCCCTGCGGCGACAAGGCTTGCGGCATAGTCGTCGCCCGGCATCAGGTTCAGATCGTCGACCCGCAGAAGGATGAGGTCGGCCTGCTTGCCAGGAGTCAACGAGCCAACGCGATCTCCCAGACCGGCGGCGATCGCACCATCGATCGTGGCGAACCCGAGCAGATCCCGGGCGGACAGTTCTACTTCGTGCTCATCCGGTACATCGGAGAGCGTCTCACGTAGGCGCTCGGCGGCCAGTGCCGCGCGCATGAGATTGAACAGGTCTCCCGGCGTACCGACCTCGACATCGACTCCGAGAGCCGGACGGAGACCGTGGCGGAGAAGCCGGCCGGTGGCAGGTGCGCCAAGCCCAGGCATGCTTGCCTCGACAGACGGAGTCACACACGTGCTGGCACCCGCGGCCTGTGCCATCGCGAGTTCTTCATCGTCGGAGGTACAGCAGTGGACGAAGATCATGTCCTCTCCGATGATTCCGTCCTCGTGCAGTTGACGGATCCCGTGGTAGAGAGTCCCGTACTCACCCGTTCCCATATGCATCGACATGCGAAGGCCAAGCTCGCGTGCCCTCGCGACATCCGCACGTGTCACCTCGAGGTTTGACAGCTCCGGGCCTCGAAGCAGCGCCTGAAGCGTGACGAGCCCCCGATCGTCTGCGAGTACCTCGGTTCGCACCCGACGGATGTCCTCAGGCAACTCACGTGTGCTGTCCCAGAGCCAACTCATGGCATCTGTGGACGGCCATCCGTAAGCGAAGCAGGCCCGTATACCGGCGCTGCGCAGCGCCTCGATCAGCGCGTCGGTGTGCTCGGGGCTGTTCTGGACATGCGACTCATCACGGAGCGTGGTGATTCCGGCGTCCAATGCACTCAGTGCGCCGAGCAGGTTGCCGACATAAGCATCCTCGGCGGTCATCTGGTCGCCGATGACACCCTGGATGTTGGCCTGATATGTGGCGAGATCCCAGCCGACCGCGTAGTGGCGCACCGCCGATTGCCATGTGTGGCGGTGACCGTCGACAAACCCGGGAAGCGCAACGAACCCGCGCGCGTCGATCACCTCCGCGTCGCCCGCATCCAGGTCATGACCGACCGCCGCGATGCTCGCTCCGTCGATCAGCAGCTCGCCGTCAGACACGTCACCCAGTGACGGATCCATCGTGATGATCTGGCGCGTCTTGATCAACCTGCGGGTCATCGCGCCAGTGACTCCTGATTGATCGACAGGCCGATCGCATCGAAGAGTCGATCGCTGAGACCAGGCAGCTCCGTCAGCGAGAGCGCCGCCCCGAAGATGTAGAAGTCCGGCCTCGTGATGAGGACCTCAATGCCGCGTTCGTCAAAGTACTCCTGATAGGTCCCGTCGACGTCAACGGCGTCCCCGCCTTCCGCGCTTCCCGGCGTGATGTGTGCGAAGACGGTTCCAAGCGCGTCAAACGCGGCGATCTGCTCGGCGTTGAGGGCCTTGCGCGGATCACCGGCCACGCTGATCACCTGCCAGCGTCCGCCAGCCTGGAACGCCCGGTCGAACATGTCGACCCGGCCGTCCCGCTCAACGCGGGCCTGCGGCCCGAGCTCGCCGGCCAAGCCGGCGGGTCGCCCCTCCTCGTCACGGGCTATGACGCCGTGTCGAACCTGGGGAAAGTCGGGCATTGGCGGTTGGAAGCCACTGCGGAACAGCTCGTCACGTTCTGCCGCCGCCTTGACATCGGTGATGCAGGGAACCTTGCCCGCCTCGAGGGAGATGATGGTCCAATCGAGGGCATAGGGGCGCAGTTCTTCTGCGTAGCTGTCCAGGAGTCGCTCGCTCGCGAGTCCGCGGAGAACCAGGTCGAGTTTCCAGGCGAGGTTCTTGGCGTCGCGCATCCCTGAGCACATGCCCTGTCCCATGAATGGCGGCATGGTGTGCGCGGCATCTCCGATCAGGAAGGCTCTGCCTTGGCGCCAGCGGACCGCCGTTCGGGCCTCGAAGGTGTAGACGAGCTGGCGAACGATCTCCACGTCGTCGGGACCTACGCCGAAGTCGGCCAGCAACTCCCACGCCTTCTCGGGACGCTGAAACTCCTCCGTGGTTTCGCCGGGAAGCAGGGACCACTCCCACCGGCGATGACGCTTGCCGAGCGGCAGCACGCAGCGCGGCCGGAGGGGGTCACAGATTTGACCGCAATCAAAGTCAAACGAGAGCTCGTGCTTCTTGCGCGCGTCGACGTCGAGCCAACGTTCGTTGAACCCGAGATCATCCCGGTCGATTCCGAGCCATTGGCGTACGCTGCTACCCGCGCCGTCCGCGCCGATCAGGTACCGGCCCTTGAGGACGCGCTCTTCATCTGTGATCACCGGCCGAGGGCTGCCTGGGTGCACCTCTGTCCGACGGATGGTGACCTCGACATGATCTTCATGCTGCTCGAGACCGATCGCTTCCCACCCGCGGAGAAGAGTCACGTTGGCGTCACGCGACGCCCGATCGCTGAGGGAGTCCTCGAGGACGGGCTGATACTGCATGTAGTCGGAGTTGTAACCGGACACTCCCTTCGCGCCCCAGTCAAACTCCAGCAGCGTTTCGCCGGCGCTGTTGACCCAGACGTAACCAAGCGTCGGGTAGGAATCTGCGAGCACCGGCCCTTCGGCGTCGACGGACTGCAGGATGCGCACGATTTCATGGTCGATATGCCCGGCTCGCGGAAGTGCATAGAGACTCTCGTGACGTTCGATCGCGGTAATCGTGTGTCCGCTCTGGCCGATGACCGCTGCGGCCGTGAGACCGACCGGACCGAGTCCAACCTGAATGACGTCCTGAATGTCGTCCTGCATGTTCTCTCTCCTCATGTTGTGTCAGCGCCTGAAGACCTATCTCGTGGGTTGAACCCCGGAGGCGGAACTCCACCCTGACCGGAGCTTCACGCTCAACAACTCGACGGCCGCGCGCCAGACGCGATCGGTATCGGCAGCTTCACGCTGATACGGCCCTCCGCCTGGACCGTCGCCCATCAGCTCCCGAACCCGGCGAGGGTCTGCGCCCTTCAAGGCCACGGGATCGACCAGAGGTTTGCGGCCCGAGGGGATGACAACGCCCGGAAGTCGGACAGCGGGAAAGTTCTCGACCCAGGACGCATGACTCACTTCGTCGATCTCAGCCGCCAGTCCCCAGATCTCGGGCTCAATGAGCCAGCCGTGGAAGAGAACTTCGCAGTCAGGATGCTCAGCTGCCCACTCCTGTGCCGTTTCCGCTGCCGGCGCATTGCCTCCATGACCGTTGACGAGCAGCAGCCGCCGGAAGCCTTGTTCACGCAGCGTGTCGAGCAGGTCGCGTATGAGGGCGAAGTAGGTAGCGGGACGGATGTTGATCGTCCCCGGATAGGCCGTGAACGTCGGCGTGAGTCCATACGGGAGCGCTGGCAGTACGGGCACGCCCTCGGTCTCCGCCGCCTCTACGGCCGCCTGTTCACACAACATCGCATCGACTCCGAGCGACAGATACCCGTGCTGCTCCGTTGATCCCAAGGGGACCACGACGCGATCGTCGTGCCGGAGGTACTCCTCCACCTGCATCCAGTTGCTGTCCCAGAGTCTCATCGCGGTGTGAGGGAAAGCTCGACCATCTCGAGCGAGAGACGCAGTCCGGATGGTTCGTAGGTGGGGTCGGTCAGGCGGATGACGTCGTTGGCGGTGTGAAACAGATGCAGAGCCAAACGACGGGCTCCCTCCTGCGCGTCACCGGCGGCGCATGTCTCGAGGATCGCGCGATGGTCGCGGAATCCCTTCGACCAGGCACGGGGGCCCTGAACGGTGCGGAAGCGTCGGTAACGTTCTGCGTGGTCAGACAGCTCTCCGATCACGCGCCGGACGCGGTCGCCGGACTTCGCGATCAGAGCCGCGTGGAAGGCCCGGTGGGGAATCTCCCAGTGCTCGTAGTCCTTCGCTTGCGCAAAGGTGTCCATCTGAGCCATCAGGCCTTCGAGCTCAGCCAGGTCTCGTGTACCGATCTGCGGAATCGTCAGCCGGATGGCCAGTGCTTCGAGCGGCAGGCGGCTCATGTAGATGTGCTCCATATCCTGAATGGAGAACTCCGAGACGCGGAACGAGCGGTTTGCCTGTGCTCTCACGAGTCCCTCACGCTCAAGCATCCGCAATGCCTCGCGAACCGGCGTCCGGCTCACGGCAAGTTCGCTGGCGACGCGCTCCTGTCGGATCTCATCACCCGGTTTCAGCTCCGAGCGCAGAATCGCGTCGCGGATCCGCGCATGCACGACGTCGACCGCGGCCGGAACCGCAGGTAGCTCGGTCATACCCGGAAGGCCATCGCCGGTGAAAACGGCCATGCCTAGTTCACCAAATCCGAGATCGCAACATGTGGGGTTCCAGCTTGGAGGAACTCCTGGGGCGGTGGAGGGTTGCCCCAGCGATTCACGGACAACGGGACGTCGGGCCAGATCTGCGCCTCGTAACTGTCGTCGTTATCGATCCGCCTGATGCCAGCCGAATATTCGAGGACAACGCCGTCACCGTCCAGCGCGTAACAGAAGTAGTTATCGCCGATGCCGTGGTGTCCGGGACCCCACAGAAAGGTCCGACCGCGGCTCATCAGGTGGTCGCCGATCCGCGCGAACGTCGCGAAGTCCGCAAACTGCCAGGCGTAGTGATGAAGCGCGTCCACCTCTGCGGCAATGATGCTGATGCCGTGATGCTCGTCGCTCGCCCGGAGCCACGAGGTCGCGGCTTCGGCTCGGTCTGAGAGGCGGAGTCCCACGACGTCGATGAGGATGTCTTCCAACTCGGTTTTCTGGCTCGATTTCAGGGTGATGTGCTCGAACTTGACGGGTCGGGGCGCGATCGAGTCATAGTCCGCAGGCTGGTCGTGAGCCATGCCGTACAGCAATTCGATCGTGAGGCCTCCGGGGCCGACAAAGCGAATCGCGTCCTTGACCCCAGGCTCCAGTGCGCCGCGGTCGAGCACCATCAGGCCGGCCCGTTGCACACGCTCGATTCGCTCCTCGTAGCCGGCTTGATCGAGCACCTCAAAGGCGATGTGGTCACACGCCGTCTCTGCACCGGCGAGCAGTGCCAGCTCATGGTGGCGACTGCTGCATCTGAGATATGCGGCATTCTCGTCGCGTTGTGTGAGCCTCAACCCGAGGACCGCCTCCGCGTACGCGACGGAGGCGTCGACGTCCGGCACCCTGAGTGCGACATGACTCACGCGTAGCGGCATCTCAACCTCCGATCAGGTCGCGCGGGCCAGCGGCGAGTACGTCGGCATTGACGACCTGGTTGGAGAGACAGCCGATCCCGTCGATCTCGACCTCCACGACATCGCCGTCGTGCAACAGCACCTTGGGATCTCGGGATACGCCGACCCCGGCAGGGGTGCCGGTGGCGATGATGTCGCCCGGCTCCAGGGTCATCAGGCTCGTGAGGTACTCGATCGTGCTGGCGATGTCGAAGATCATGTTCTGAGTGTTCCCGTCTTGGACTGTCTGGTCGTTGACGCGCGCCTGGATCCTCAACGCCTGAAGATCGGCAATCTCGTCGACGAGCACCAGGCTCGGTCCGCACGGTGCGAAGGTGTCGATTGCCTTGCCGGCCATCCACTGACTGGTGGCGTGCTGGACGTCCCGTGCGGTGACGTCGTTCAGCGCCATGACCCCTGCGACGTATTCCATCGCCGCAGCGCCAGGAACGTCCTTGGCTCTGCGGCCGATCACAACCGCGAGCTCGGCCTCGTAGTCGATCTCGTTTCCGCGTGATGGCAACACAATCGGGTCACGGGGACCCACGAGCGAGTTGCGGTACTTCGCGAACAGCAGAGGCACGACCGGGAGCGCGAGCCCCGACTCCTCGGCGTGGTCGCGGTAGTTCAACCCGAGGCAGATGATCTTGTCAGGATCGGGGACGGGCGGCCCGAGTCGAAAGTCATCGACAGCACCCAGACTCGGGACGGCACCACTCTTCGCGCGACCGACGAGCTTCGCGATCGCTTCGGGTCCGGCCTCGAGCACCGACCGGTTCGATCCCCAGCGGCGGCCTTCGGCGTCGAGGTCGGTGCCCGCCGCGAGCTGCGCGGTGTCGAAGACCTCGCCGTCGACCAAGACGCCCGGACGGCTGTCGCCTCCGAGCACGTATGTGACCAGACCCACGATTCTCCTCTTCCAACGCCTCTAGATCCGATTGGATCCAACCTGCGGTTAACGTAACTGGATCCAATCTACCTGTCAAGCCGGTGGCGTGGAATGTGAGCCGCGACGGACGAATTGAGTCGGTACGACCACCCGTCGTGGCGCCCGGTCGATGTCCTCCACTCGGCTCAGGAGGAGCTGGGCGGCGGCGTCCGCCATACCGGGCAGGTTCTGTCTCACGGTCGTGAGATCGACGACGTTCCAGCCGGCCGCGGCGATGTCATCAAACCCCACGACCGAAATCTCTTCCGGGACGTTTCGCTGCATCGAACGCGCGGCGTTGAGGGCTCCGATCGCGATCACATCGCTTCCGCAGAAGACGGCGCTCGGCGGTTTCCCATGGCCGAGGAGTTCGAGCATCCGAATCCGTCCGTTCGCCTCGGAGAACGGACCGTGGCTGACGAGCTCATCGTCAAGCGTCAACCCGCTCGCAGCGAGCCCTGCCCGAAATCCAGCCTCGCGGTCACGGCCCGTGCTCGTGTCCGGTGGCCCGAAGATCGCACCGAAGCGCCGATGTCCGAGTTCAACCAATTCGTCAGCAGCCATGCGGGCACCCGCCGTGTTATCGCTGACGCAGACGTCGAGAACTGCAGAATCAAGCGTCCGGTTGAACATGACAACCGCCAGCCCCCGCTCTTGGAGGACCAAAGGCAAGGTGCTCCCGAGCAGGCTCGTCGCCAGTATCGCTCCATCGAAGGAGCCATCGAGCAGTTCGGCAGGCTGAAGCAGTCCGTTCGACGGATCAGCGAGAACGACGAGGCGGTGGCCGGTCTTCGCAAATGCCGCATGCAGCCGCTGTATGGCCTCCGTGTAGAACGGGTTGCCCAGATCGCTGACGAGCACGGCGATGTGACCGGTACTTCGCGTCGCGAGGCTTCGCCCCCGCTGGCTGGGAACGTAGCCCAATCGAGCCGCGGCATGCCGAATCCGAGCCCGAGTGGCGATCGGTATCGCCGGATCGTCGCGCAGCGCCCGCGACACCGTGGACTGGGATACCCCGACCAGCTTCGCGACATCGATGCTCGTAGGGGATTTCATCGCTGCAAAGTCTACGCTTGACACGGTCGCGCGCATACGTATGCTCAATTTATGACCACCGCTCCCGCAACGCGATTCCATAAGGCCCCGTCGGAAGGCTCAGCAACCCCCGGCGATGACGTGCGCCGGCGCGTCGAGTCAATGCTCGACGACATCTACCGAGGTGGCACGGACGCACTTCGGCGGTGGTCTCGGGACCTCGACGGGTGGGACCCCGAGCACTTCGTGCTCAACCAAGACGATTTCGAGCGCGCCGAACGAACGATCGAACCTGATCTGCGCGCCCACATCTCCTTCGCGCAGGACCAGGTCCGCGCGTTCGCGCAGGCGCAGCGCGCGACGATGACGGACCTGCGAGTCGAGCCGCTCCCGGGAGTCGTCCTCGGCCACCGCCACATTCCGGTGGGCTCGGTCGGGGCCTACGTCCCAGGCGGCCGTTATCCAATGCTCGCATCCTCGTTCATGACGATCATCGTCGCCAAAGCCGCCGGCGTTCCGTCGGTCACCGCCGTCGCACCGCCGCAGCGCGACGGTGGGATTCACCCGGCGATGCTGTACGCAATGTGGACGTCAGGCGCCGATCAGGTCGCGTGCATTGGCGGCGTACAAGCGCTCGCCGGGCTCGCCTTTGGCCTCATCGACGACGTGCCACCGGTCGACATGCTCGTGGGAGCGGGCAACGCCTACGTCGCTGAAGCCAAACGCCAGCTGTTCGGCCGAGTGGGGATCGATCTTCTCGCTGGCCCCACAGAGGTCCTCGTCATCGCGGATGAAACGGCGGATCCCAGGCTCGTGGCAGCAGATCTGCTGGGTCAGGCCGAGCACGGTCCGACCTCTGCCGCCGGAGTCATCGCAATCGGGGACACCGTCGCACAGGCCGTGGCCGAACAGGTCGAGCACCTGCTCAAAGACTGGCCGACAGCAGACATCGCGGCACAGGCGTGGCAGGACCACGGCTGGATCGCCATCGCCCGCGACGATGACGAGGCGATTGCCATCGCTGACGTCGCCGCCAATGAACACCTCGAGGTTCAGGTCGACCCTGAAAAGCTGCCCATGTACCTCGAACGACTGAGGAACTACGGCTCGCTCTTCCTGGGCGATCAGGCGACGGTTGCCTACGGCGACAAGGGAGTCGGCACCAACCACGTCCTTCCCACTTCGCGAGCCGCGCGCTACACCGGCGGCCTCTGGGTCGGCAAGTTCCTCAAGACCTGCACCTGGCAGCAGCTCACCGCAGAAGGTACGAGCGCGGTCGCTCCCTCGATCGACGCGATCTGCACCGCCGAGCAGATGCTCGGGCATGGACTGACGGCCAGCATGAGGCTCGAGCGCGTGAGCGCATGAACGCGTTCCGTCTCGACGCCAAGCTCGCTCTCGTCACGGGGGCGAGCAGGGGCATCGGTCGCGGGATCGCCTTGACACTTGCTGCAGCAGGCGCAGCGGTGGTATGCGTCGCACGCTCACAACCCGAGCTGGACGCCCTCGCTGTCGAGATTCAGGGAAACGGTGGACAAGCGTACGCCTGGAGCTGTGACGTTCGCGACGAAGACCAGATCAACGAGGCCGTGCGCCACGCGAATGAGCTCGGAGACCTGCAGGTCGCCGTCTGCACCGCTGGAACCAACCGACCGGGACCCGCCCGCGACTATCCGGTCGCCGACTGGGACGCGCTGTTCGACCTCAATGTCCGGGCCACCTTTCTCACGTGCCGCGCAGTTGCCGACAGCCTGCTGGACCGAGGCCTCCCCGGAAGCATCGTCACGATGTCCTCGCAGATGGGAACCGTGGGTTATCCGAACCGGTCCGCCTACTGCGCCAGCAAGCACGCCGTCGAGGGCCTGACCAAGGCGCTCGCGGTCGAGTGGGCGCGCGAGGGCATCCGCGTCAACGGCGTGGCGCCGACTTTCGTCGAAACACCGATGACCCTTCCGTTCCTCGCAGATCCCGAGTTTCGCGCCGAGGTGCTCGAACGACGACTGCCGACCGGCCGTTTGGCGACGGTCACCGACGTCGCGCACGCCGTCCTCTACCTCGCTAGCGAGGCTTCTGCGTCAGTCACCGGTCACGTGCTTCGCGTCGACAACGGATGGACAGCCTGGTAGGCCTCGCGTCATCTGGAAAGCTCATCAGCCAGTGCCGGCCTCGCCGTTGAGCTGAGCGTCAGCCGGCCGCAGTCAGCCGTGCGACGCAGCCGACCAAGCGCGCGGCTGACCGTGCCGGGCGCCATCATCGCCGGGTGATGGCGCGGCTTGCGGTGGTGGGACATGTCGAGTGGGTGGACTTCCTGACGGTCGAGACACTCCCCCAGCTCGGGCAGATCACCCCGGCCCAGCGCGTCCGGGTCAACGCCGGCGGCGGGGCAGTGGTGGCGGCGGTCGTCCTCGCCCGCCTCGGGGCCGAGGTGGACTTCTACGGCGCGGTGGGCACCGACGACTACGGCGAGCGGGCGGTGGCTGAACTCGAGGGCTTCGGCATCACCGTGCACGTGGCGCCTCGACCCGGTCCCACGCGACAGGTGATCACGTTGATCGACGCGGCGCAGGAGCGGTCAATCCTCACCATCGGCGAGCGGTTGCGCGCCTCGGGGTCAGACGACCTCGACTGGGGCCGGCTGGCCGACGCCGACGGCGTCTACTTCACCGCGGGGGACCTGGGCGCGCTGCACGCCGCGCGGGCCGCCCGGGCGCTGGTGACCACCCCGCGCCTGGCCGAGAACCTGCCTGCGATCGACGTCACCCTGGACGCGCTGGTCTACAGCGAGGACGACGCCGCCGAGGTCCAGTGGGCCGCCGGCCTCGCGCCCCACGCCCGCTGGTCGGTGGTCACCGAGGGCCCCCACGGCGGCTTC
>CAZZVR010000015.1:0-30664 GCA_964657595.1 Burkholderia sp. PAMC 26561
TACAGCCAGACGTGAAGTGCCAGGTTCGTGAACTGCGCGTCGCTGCATCGCCGCTGTAGGGGCCACCTGAGCCGCGGCGCTGAGATGGCCGGTCTCGGTCGAGAGCAGCCAACCGCTGGGCGGTCCTGACGAGGTGATCGCTTTCGGGGTGCAGCCGGCCGACTCCGCGCGAGTGCCTCGCCGCGAAAGCGCTGGCTGCGCCGACTGGCAATTGGGCCGCCGCTCGGCCGCTCAAGGCGAGAAGAGCGCTTCCGGACTCGTGCAGATGATCGCGTCTGCCTTGTGCCCGTCAAGGTCGCCCCTGCGGGGCTGCCTTCGGCAGGGCCTGACGGCCCTCCCCTGACGGCCACTTCGTCCGTCGCATGTTGGCCACGACGTCCGGCGTCGGCCACGTCCGTCGGCTAACAATCCCGACCGCTCCAAGCCCCGATCCCAGACATACACTCCACGCACTAAGTGCTGAAGGCCCAAGACGTCCCAAGTCGTCCCAGGGCTGAGGATGTGCCAGCGGGCCCGATTCAGGCCGTCGCAGCGATGATCGGCGCCGCGTCACGACTCACGTGACCGTCGGGCCAGGTGATGCGCAACTCGCCGTCTCGCTCGATGAGCGACTTGACGTTCACGAGGGTCATCGCGACCACCTTGCCGGCCTCATCCCACTCGATGCCATGGCCTTCGGGTGACGCGTCCGTGTTGGCCGGATAGCCCGAGTAGTCCTTGGTGTCGAGATAGAGCACGTCGCCACGATCGTCGTAGCTGTGGTTCTCGAAGTCGATTCCGGCGATGGTGACGCTCATGGCTTCGGTCTCGGGTCGGTGTGTTGGGCCAGCGCGGTCACCACGACCCCGGGCTCCTCGCTGAAGTCTACGACCACCCGGAGCCAGCGTTCGGTGATCGGGTTGTAGCGGTAGAACCGCTCGCGTCCGGCGATTGCGTCGTCCTCGCGGTGCTCCGGTCGGGACACCGTGTCCAGGATCATCGGAACCTGGTCGACCAGGTGCCGGCGCCGGCGCTGGACGAGGTGGTCACGGGTGCCGGCGTCGAAGATGACCGTCCGCCCATCGGGATCGATGGTCGAACCCAGCCAATCGGTGCTCACGCCAGCTCGGAGACGGGGTCAGGCGCAGGAGGTCCACCAAGAGCCAGTGTGAAGCGGTCAGCCAGCTCTCCCGCCGGCCGCGCGTGCAGGTAGCGCTCGGTCGTGGTGATCCGGGAGTGCCCCAATGCCGATTTGACGCTCGCCAGGTCGACCCCGCCGGCGACGAGCAGCGAGCCGTAGGTGTGGCGGAGGTCGTGAAAGCGCAGAGGCTCAAGGCCGGCAGCGTCTCGGGCGCGCTCGAAGCGGCGCCGCAGCGCCGAGGGATCGAGACGGCGTCCGAGACGGTTCACGAACACGTACTCGTCCGGTGCGATGAAGTCCCCGCGCCGGCTCAGGCGATCGAGCGCGGCCGCGGCCTGATCGGGCAGCGGTACCTGGCGGACGCGTCGGCTCTTGGTCGAGGAGGCCTCGACGTTCCCCGACAGCGCGCGGCGCACGACGATCTTGCGCCCGGTGAACTCCACGTCCCGCCAGCGCAGCGCGACCAGCTCTCCCCGGCGCAGCCCGGTGTAGGCAGCCACCCGGATCAGCTCCGCATCCTGGCGGTCCTCGTAGGCCCGAGCGGCGACTTCATCAACCCCGATGGCGTAGGTTGTCGGTCCGCGATGGACGCCTGACGCGAGCGCGCGGGCGAGCGCCTCGATCTGCTCGGGGCTGTAGAAGGCGAGCGGGCCCGGCTCGGGCTCGGTGCGGCGGTCTGCGTGCTTTGCGGGGTTGGCGGCCAGCTCATAGGTGCTCGGGCGCGTTCCGTAATTGAAGATCGCGGAGACGAGCTGACGGGTCTTGTTGACGGTGCGCGGCGAAACGCCCGTCGAGGCGACGGTCCGCAGTAGCTGCTCGACCTCGCGGGTGGTGATCTCACGGATCCTCCGGCCGCCCAGTGCGGCCATGATCAGTCCAGCGGTCTGTCCGTCACCCCGACGATGCGGCGTCCCGGGCTCGGCCAGCAGGTAGCGGTGCTCGCTGAGCGTCTTGGGCTTGGCGTCCTTGACGTCGGCGAGCCACTCGACGTATTCGTGGGCGAGCTCCCGGAACGTGATGCCGTCCCGCCGGCGGGCATCGGCGTCGAGCTCCAGTCGGGTCTCGAGCTCGTCGTGCTCTCGGACGAGAACGAGCATCCGGGCTGACGCCTGGGACTCGGTGAGCACCCCTTCCGGGGCGCGACCGCGCCGGTTCCGCCAGCTCCCGTGGCTATCGGGCTCCACCCAGGCCCGCCCCAGAGCACGGATCACCGGTCGCCCCCGGCGAGACCACTTCGCGTACCAATACGGCCCGCTCGCCCGCTCGCGGACGAAGGGCCGCGCGGTCGGATTTGGTGAGTGTCCCAGTCTCGACTCCGCCATTCTGGAGCTGAGGCTACACCCGACCGCGGAGGGCGGGCAACTGTCGGGCAACTGTTATTCCGGGCAACGGTGTCGGGCAACCTTCTTGCCCAGAATTGCCTCAAATCCTGCAAATGAGCTACTTCAACTGCCAGTATCTACGGGCTCCAGAGGGCAGCCCGCCGGCTGTCACGCCGGAGGTCGCGGGTTCGAGTCCCGTCGCTCCCGTTCAGAAGTACCTGTAAACGGCACCTTTCTCGTAACTGCTTGAAGTTCGGTGGACCGGTCAACCGTGTCGGGCGACCGCCCGGGCGTTTGGCTACTGGGCAACTGAAGGCCGGAGATCCCGGTCGGCTCACCCAACTCGTCTGGTGCCAGCCGTCGGCGGCCGAGCTGCCCCGGTTGGGATGAGTTGCCGGTCTCAGCGACCCAATGCCGTACGTCCGAAGCCGAGGCCGAAGCCGTCCCGGTCAAGCTTGACTGCGCGTCAAGAAGATTCGGTCAACGCGACGATCCAATGGGTTGATGTCCCTAAGCTGTTCCGCGACCGACCCGTACGGGGACACCAGGTCTCAAAGGGTGGGCGTTTGGCGGGTGGCTGAGAGTTTCTGCCGGTTCGTGATAGCAGTCGGTGCGTAGGGCTGAGGTCACAGGACCGCAGTCGCTGCGGAGCCAGCCTGTCCGAGATGGCCTGCGATGAAGGCGTGCCAGCTCACGATCGCGTCGGGGGGCGTTTCGGCATGAGCGCCTGAGTAGCTGAGCAGGTGCTTTGGCTCCGCGCCGAGCAACTCAGATAGCTCAAGCTGTCCCCGTGTGGGGAAGATCTCGTCATCCCGCTGGAGATGAAACAGCGTCGGCGCGGCGAGCGAACGCGCCGCGGCTGAGAACAATTCCCGGCCGAGGAGACCCGGGTCCATGTCCGGACGCTGCTCGAGCCCGAACTTTCCGATCACCCGACATCGGAGGCGTTTGCCGAGTCTGCCGGCCAACGGCAAGCCGAATCGGGCGCCCATCGACATGCCCACATACCCGAGCTGCGTCGCGTCGACAAGCCCTTGCTCGTCGAGCTCATCGAGGCCCGCGGACCAGTCCTGACTCATGCGCTCGGTCACCGCCTCGATCCCCTCTTGCACGATCAGCGACTGATACGTGGCCGCGCAGTCTGCGGCACGCAGTCGCCGGCCCTGATTTGGGGGTCAGAGACCTCCGGGGCAGTTCTCGTCTCCAAAAAAGGGCGGTGGGGTTCTGCTTTCAGGGGGCGTATCGGCGGTGAAGCATGAGGGCGTTGCCTTCAGAGTCGTTGAAGAAGGCCATGTTGCAGACGCCGCTGTCGTGCTCGCCGGTGAACTCAACGCCGCGCTGCTCGAGAGCCCGCTTGGCTCCGGCGACGTCTGGGACCCGGAGCGCCAAGGGCGCGGTGTGGGGCGCAAACGGGGTTCCCATCTGGGTCGGGTCGACGAGATAGAGCGAGACATTGCCGGTCTCGATCTCGGGCCAGTTGGCGTCCCAGTCGGGGCTGTGCATACCGAGCGTGTCGCGGTAGAAGGCTCGAGCCCGCTCCATGTCCTGAACAGGGACCGACACGAAGTCGGTGCGTTGCACGCTCTCGGGCGCGCTGGTTGGCGTGATGTGACTCATGAGCGACATCGTCGCGCAATGCTGGGTGGTGCGCTGGACATGGATCGTGGATTGCGGACGACTCTCGATCGCATCCATAGGCCGTCGCAGCAAGCGCGAAGCACCCACACCGCTCGACCAGTTCGAGAACTACTGGGACGAGAGGATTACCGGGCGCCTGCAGACTGGGCGTCCGCACCTGCTTCGTCGCGCACCGGCCACCTCAGTGACATCGCTGCACTGAGTGCCATCCGACAGCAAGTCTCGGTTCCAATCATGCCCGCGCCATCGGGAATGCCGGGCTGGACATGCAGAGCGGCTACGGCCCTCCACCTTGCCGAAAGCGCGACCGCTGCAGTGCCGCTGAGGTGGCCCTCTAGCGGCAGTGCTGGTGCGATATGCCTGTTGCAGTGGCAGTGATCCACAGCGACACGGTTAGCCGAAGATCAGGTGTCGCCCGCACCGAGGTGGACTGCAGCGCGGACCAGGTCCGCGTTTGCGGTCACGACCTCACCGTCCGGTCCGCGTGTTGTGTCTTCCAGTCCAATCCTGGTGTCGATGCCGCGGCGCACCGCGTCGCGTAGGAGGATCCACGTAGCGTCGCCGTCGCCGTGCTGCAGACGTGGGGCAGTCATGTCGTAGTTGTCCAGCACCGCGTGGATGTCGCTGACCAGCGCGAGAGCCTGGCCGACGAGCACATCGACAGGCTCGATCAAGATGCGCAGCACATCTCGAGCCAAGCCTGACGTCATCAGCCGCTTGGCGTCCTCGACACTCCAAACGCCCGCCTCGATGCCCACCCCGGCTGCCTGACAAGCGCGCATGACCTCAAACGAGCCCGGTTCTGACACGTTGACAGACGCATAGTCAGGCGCCCGCCAGCGGCGGATCAGCGCGATGCGTCGCTCGAGGTCAGGCTCGATCCAAGCGCCCGTGCTCACACCCACTGGCACACCAGCCTTCGCCTTGACAGCGTCCGCGAGTCGATCAACGACCTCGGCGCTGAGCTGTTCCCGGCCGCTGATGTCCCGAGGATGCACGTGAATCGCGCCAGCGCCCGCGACCACGCAAGCCGCGGCGTCGAGCGCTAACTCATGCTGTGACACAGGCACAGCCCGATGGTCAGCCTTGGTCAGATCGCCATTCAAGGTTGCCTGCAGAAGCATTTACCGACCCTACTGAGGAGAAACGGTCGGACCCAGACATGTCCTTCGCCGCTGACGCAGTTGCCTGTTTTGACCGCCGTTTCGGTGAGCTGGTGCCGTGCTGAGGATTGCCTGGCGATGGACTCAGCCTGAGTCCGGTGACCAGCCGTGCAGAAGTACGTCCATGGCGGCGTCGACTGCGGCCGTGCGGTCGGGCTCGTCACGAACCAGTGAGGGGATCTGAACGAGCGATCGGGTCCAGGCTCGCACTCTCATGTCCGTGGCCGGCTGACCGGTCTCGGCCTCGATCGCCTCAGCGACCGCGCGGGCGTGTCGTGACCACATTCGGTCTGAATAGGCGCTCAGTGCTGGGGTGGCTCGCACCAGCGCAAGGAATTCAGGTGATCCGGTGACCAGAGCCGATGAGTCGACGAGGAAGTCGCGCAGGGAATGCGCGATCGACACGCCGGGAGCGCGCCGTATCACCGCGAATCTGAGCTCGGCCTCCATCGCGGGGTCGCGCGCGAACGCGATCGCCTCCTTGCTGTCGAAGTGCTTGAACAGCGTCGACACCGCCACATCGGCGGCCTCGGCGATCTCCGCCACCGTCACCGCGTCATAGCCGCGGTCGAGGAACAGGCGCATCGCCTGGTCGGAGATGGCCTGTCGGGTGGCGAGCTTCTTGCGTTCGCGACGTCCGAGTGGTGGCTCCACACCAGGAACAATAGCTGCTATCGTTCTATTTGGCTAGTTACTATATTATTAGAGTCACTCCTCAGGGAGCAGCGCATGACCGGCGACCCACATCCTGCACTCGTGATCGACGACACCGGCACCGGCGGGCGCCCAATCCTCGTTCTCCACGGCGGCGGCGGACCGGACACCGTCAAGCCGATCATCGGACATCTCGTCGCCGGGGGGTACCGGGTGCTCACACCGACCCATCCCGGCTGGAACGGAGCCCCCCGCGCGGAGTGGTTGCGTACCGCGGGCGATTACGCCCAGGCGTACTTGGATCACCTCACAGCACTTGGTCTCAGCGATGTCGTCGTCGTTGGCTCCTCGCTGGGTGGTTGGATCACCGCGGAGATGGCGGCCCGGGACACCGCAGGCGTCATGGGTGGCGCCGTGATCCTGGACGGTGCCGGGATCTTCGTGGCCGACCAGCCGATCACCGACTTCTTCTCGTTGACGCCCCGTGAAGTCGCAGAGCATTCCTGGCATGACCCGGACCGGTTCTTTGTTGACCCCTCCACCTTTGCGCCCGAGCGGGTCGCGATGCAGCGGTCGAACATGCAGACGATGGGTGCCGTGTTCACAGGCATGAACGACCCGGAATTGCGGGACCGCCTCTCTACGGTGACGATCCCGGTTCTCGTAATCTGGGGTGACAGCGACCAGATCTTTACTCCTGGCTATGGACGCGCCTACGCGGAGTCATTCGCCTTCGGACGCTTCGAACTCGTTGCCGGCGCTGGGCACCTGCCTCACCTGGAGCAGCCAGCGGCGACACTCGGGCTGATCGTCGGGTTCCTGAAGGGACTCGATCATTGACCCTCACCGCAGTGGCATGGCGATCGCTGGGCCCAACGGTTCAGTCGGCGAAATCTGGTTCGTCTGGTCTCGCCTGGGCGCAAGCCTGAAGCTCTGAGACCGATGGCCCAGCGGTCGGCTGCGGAGTGGCGCATTCTGCCTGACCGCATGAGAACATCACCGGCGTGGGAAGCAATTCCGGGCCCTTGCCCCGCACGAGCCGAGCCGTCTGAGTTGTGAGCGAGAGCGACCACCGTTCCGCAACCGGTATCTGGGATCCAGAACCATCAGAGGCGTTGCCAACCGTCGGTGACGGAATCCGCATCCGCGGGCTGAGCAAGTCCTTTCGCAGCCCTCAGGGCCCAGTCCACGCGGTGCGCGGGATCGACATATCGATCGATGCCGGTGAAACCGCGGCTCTGCTCGGTCCTAACGGCGCTGGCAAGTCGACGACGATCGACATGCTGCTGGGTCTCACCGACCCGGATTCCGGCTCGCTGTCGGTGTTTGGTCGACCGCCTCGCGATGCGGTCGATGCGGGATTGGTCGGCGCGATGCTTCAGTCAGGTGCGCTCATCCGGGACAGCTCGGTCCGGGAGTTGGTCGCGATGATCGCCTCGCTGTACCCGGAGCCGATGGACGTCGAGGAGGCCATCGAGCTCGCCGGGCTGACGGCGCTGGCGGGGCGGCGGACGCAGAAGCTGTCAGGCGGTGAGACCCAGCGGGCGCGCTTTGCTCTCGCGATCGTCGCCAACCCGGAACTGCTCGTGCTCGACGAGCCGACGGTGGCGATGGACGTCGAGGGTCGCCGGGAGTTCTGGACGGCGATGCGGGCATTCGCCGCGCGCGGCAAGACGGTGTTGTTCGCGACGCACTATCTGGAGGAGGCCGACGCCAACGCCGATCGCGCGGTGCTGATGGCTCATGGGCACGTCGTCGCGGATGGGGCCACGACCGAGATCAAGGCCCGCGTCGGCCGGCGGACGCTGCGGGCCACGCTCGGAGAGGTTGAGCTGCCGGCGCTGCAGGAGCTTCCCGGCGTCGCCTCCGCCGAGCGCCACGGCGAGTCGGTGATCCTCAGCTGCTCTGACTCGGATCTGACCATCCGGGCGCTGCTCTCGCGCTATCCGAGCGCGAAGGACATCGAGATCGCTGGTGGCAGCCTCGAGGA
Organism: Burkholderia sp. PAMC 26561; assembly: GCA_964657595.1. Taxonomy (GTDB): domain Bacteria; phylum Actinomycetota; class Thermoleophilia; order Solirubrobacterales; family Solirubrobacteraceae; genus Palsa-465. Next base: position 7,888 of record CAZZVR010000015.1, read on the forward strand.
TGCGTTCCTAGAGCTGACCGGAGGACCCGACGACGAGTCGAGGCTGGCGACAGCATGAGCACCAGTCTCGCTTACGCCCGCTTCGAGATGCGCCGGAGCTTCCGCAACCGGCGCTTCTACGTCATCTCGCTCGGCATGCCCGTTCTGCTGTTCTGGGCGATTGCCGCACCCCAGCGCCACGCGCTGCTCTCCGGCACCGGGCTGCACGTCCCGGTCTACTACATGGTCTCCCTCGCGTCATTCGGGACCATGCTGGCGATGCTCACCAGCGGCGTCCGGATCGCCGGCGAGCGCCAGGTTGGCTGGACCCGTCAGCTGAGGATCAGCCCACTGTCGGTCCGCGCCTACTTTCGCGCCAAGGTCCTCACCGCCTATGCGACGGCGCTGCTCTCCCTCGCCCTGCTGTATATCTCCGGCGCGCTGCTCGGCGTCAGACTTCCGGCCGGTCGCTGGGTCGACATGACCGGCCTGATCCTGATCGGCCTCATTCCGCTGGCGGCGCTCGGCATCTTCCTCGGGCACCTGATCACGACCGACTCAGCCGGCCCGACCATCGGCGGCTCCATCAGCCTGCTCGCGTTCCTCGGCGGCGCGTACTTCCCGATCACCAGCGGATTTCTGCACACGTTGGGGCAACTGCTGCCGTCGTGGTGGATCGTCCAGGCGAGCCACGTCGCGCTGACCGGCGGCGGCTGGCCCGCCCGTGGGTGGATCACCATCGCGGTGTGGACCGCGATCCTGGTGACGTGCGCCGGTTGGGCGTACCGTCGAGACACCAGCAAGGTCTGACCGGCGCCGGCGTCCGCGCCGTATCGGCCTCGCGACTCGTCGTAGTGAAGGCCACAGAGCGCGGGGGATGAACCCAAGTCGTCGAGGGTCCGGAGCCGGGCCGGCCGCCAGCCGCCCGGGATCTCGGGATGATCGAGACGCCAGGCCAGGTGGGTGACCGGGCAGAGGTAGTCGACGATCCCGCGGGCGTGGTGGCCTCCGACTTCGCGCAGGTGCCGTCGGGCGTAGTGGCTGGCTGGTTCGCCGCTGATCTGCCTGCTCCCCTGACAGCGGCATCGGGGGGTGATCAGCTCGAGGCGACTGAGCAGCCCGTGCTCGCGGCGGGCACCGGGTCCAGCTGCGTGGTGGTGGACGAAGCTGAGCGGCGCGATGTTGACGGGTCGAAGCTCCCAGGGACCGTCGGGATTCCACCCGCCATGGACGCCGCGCTCGCGCCACACGTACGCGCTCGAGGTGACCTGAATCCGACGGACCGTGCCGGTGACGAACGTCGTGAACGGCGGGTTGAAGAAGTCGGCGACGAGCCCGGCCTGGACCTGCGGCTCAGACCCGATCGGTTCATCACCGCTCCAGCAGACCGAGAACTCCGGTGTCACCGCCAGGCGGCCTCGACCGTTGCCGGTCGCCCGGGAGAGGCGTCATATATCCGGCGTGAGGTGCCGGTGCCCATGAGCGGAAAACGCGGCATGCTGACCCTACGGTTCGCGCCTCAGGAGCCACCCCCACGTCAAGCTCGAGGATGTCCCGCGGAACGTTGAGCCGGCGGCAGGCGTGAGCACCGGCCCCGCGTATTCCTGGTACAGATCCCGGGGTGAGCGCTCTCTACGGCGGGGTCGAGACCGGCGGAACCTGGGTCGTCTGCCTGCTCGGTCGGGGTCCCGAGGAGATCGTGGCCCAGACCCGGTTTGCGACCAGCTCGCCGGAGGCGACGATCGCGGAGATCGTCGCCTTCTTCGCCGCGCACGAGACCCCGCAGGCGATCGGTGTCGGCGCGTTCGGGCCCGTCGGGGTGAACGTCGACTCTCCCGCCTGGGGAGTCCTCGGCCCGACGCCCAAGCCCGGCTGGGCCGGCGCCGCCCTGGGGCCGGAGCTGCGACGCCGCACCGGCGTTCCGATCGTGCTGGACACCGACGTCGATGCCGCCGCGCTGGGCGAGCAGCGCTGGGGCGCGGGCATGGGCTGTGACAACGTCGCCTATCTCACGGTCGGGACGGGCATCGGCGCCGGGTTCGTCATCGACGGGCGGCCCATGCACGGGCTGCTTCACCCCGAGGCGGGTCACATGCGGATCCCGCACCCAGTCGACACAGACCCCTTCCCGGGCGCCTGCCCCTACCACGGTGACTGCTGGGAGGGACTCGCCTCGGGCTCGGCGATGGCGGCACGCTGGCAGCAGCCGGCGGCCGAGCTCGGCGACGGGCATCGGGGGTGGGAGCTCGAGGCCGGCTACCTGGCCACCGGCATCGCCAACCTCATCACCGTCGTCTCGCCCGAGCGGTTCATCGTGGGCGGTGGCGTATTCAGGCACCCGGGACTGATCGAGCGGGTGCGGACACGGGTCGCCGCGGTGCTCGCCGGCTATCTGGATGCGGAAGCGCTCAATGCCGGCCTGGACCGCTACCTGGTCGCGCCAGGACTCGGGGACCGTGCCGGCGCGCTCGGCGCGATCGCGCTGGCCATCACGCAGCCGCCGGCGCGTTCCAGCGACTGATCTGCCCGATCGCTGCGTCCACCGCCGCCGGGTTCGGAGCCCGATGATGCTCGCCGACGCGCTGACGGCCCCTCAGCGTGCGTCGACGCCAGCGCCCTCGAGCTCGAGCACGGTCAGGCGCTCGTCCAGCAGCTCACAGGCAGCCATCACGTGAGCATGGACCTGATGGAGGCGGTCACGGTGGGCCTCCTCGACGTCGCGGTCGGCCAGCTCACTCGCCAGCGCGTCAGAGGCGGCGATGGTCTCGGAGAACATCGTCGCCAGCATGCGACCGATGTCGAGGGACCGGGCATAGCCGCGGCCCGAACAGTCCTCGGACAGGCGTGTCTTAGCCTGAGCGAGGCACAGGCGGCGGTGCTCGGCGTCGAAGTGCTCGCAGGTGACATAGCCGGCCATCCCGACCTCGTGATGGATGGCCAGGAGGTGCTCAGAGGGCCCAAAGCGGTTGATCAGCGACTCACAGCGCAGGCGCGCCGTCTCCAGGAGAACGAAGGCCCGGCTCTCTCCGTGAATGGCGGAATTTCGGTCTGCTGAGATGTCCGGCAGCTGGAAGTCCATGAACGAACCGATTCCCGCTGGCTTCCATCTCCAAACGAGGCGTGTCATCATAGGTTTAGACCTTCGACTGCGGGGTATTACCAAGAATATGACTAGTGGAACCTCTGTAGAACGAGCCGCGGCTCCGGCGAAGCGCGCTTCGATCGACCACCTGTTCATCGCCTGGCAGCAGCAGGGTGATGCCAATGCACGCGAGGCGCTGGTCCGCCGCTTCCTGCCGCTGGCAAACAAGCTCGCTTACCGCTACCGGGGCCCGCACGAGCCGATCGAGGACCTCAAGCAGGTCGCCAGCCTCGGGCTGGTCAAGGCGATCGACCGTTTCGACACGACGCGCGGGATCACGTTCCAGTCCTTCGCCGTTCCCACCATCCTGGGTGAGCTGAAGCGCTACTTCCGCGACTGCGGCTGGGTCGTACACGTTCCGCGCCGTGTGCAGGAGCTGTCGCTCAAGGTCGAGCAGGCTCAGCGCGAGCTGACCGCTCGCAGCGGCCGCGCCGCCACCTTCACGGAGATCGCCCAGTTCCTCGAGGTGGACACCGAGGATGTGCTCGAAGCACTCGACGCGTCCCACGCCCATAAGCCGCTGTCGTTCGAGTCGCCCACCGAGGGTGACGAGGATTCCAGCCGTCTCGGCGACTCCCTCGGTCAGGTCGACACGCGCTTCGAGCTCGTCGAGCTCGGGGCCACGATCGCCCGTGCTGCCGAGCAGCTGACCGACCGTGAGAAGCGGGTGTTGGCCCTGCGTTTCATCGAGGACCGCACCCAGACGGAGATCGCCAAGGACATCGGTGTCTCCCAGATGCAGGTATCGCGCATCCTGCGCAGTTCCCTGGATCGTCTGGCCGCCGCTTCGAGCGAGGGTGACGCCAGCCCGCAGCTCGAGGCCTGACGCCTCGAAGTCCCACTCGCCTTCACCGCGCGGCGGTCCTCCGGGGCCGTCGCGCTTTTTCTTGGCGATGACCGGACCGCTCAGCGGGGTTGGCGCCGCAGCCGGAACCAGGTGCGCGTCAAGCCGCCGCGGCGGGTGACACCCCAGGCGTCAGCCAGCTCATCCAGGGCCGTGGAGCGCAAGCCGGCCGGCAGGGCCGGCTCCCCCCGATCGATCACCGACCAGCCACTCGACTCCGGCGTCTGACGCACATCGATGGTGAGCTGCGGATCGGTCAGCCGCCGGTCCCCATGGCTGGCGCGGTCGTGCTCGAGCCGTTCCGCGGTGATCTCCGACAGCAGCAGGCTGGCGTTCTCCAGGATCTCAGGGGACTCGGCCTCACCCAGCTCCTGGGCGGCGATGGTGCGCGCCTTGGCGGGCGCGTCGGGTCCGCCCGGGATTCGGTAAAGACTGCGGATCCGGGTTGTCCATACCATGATGCGCCTGGGAGCATAACCCGATCCTCCGCGAACTCGGAGACGCGGGAACCTCCTATGCGAGCGTGGTGATTCGGCGGGCCGCGGACGGGTACTTAGTGAGTGTGGTCAAACAACCTGTAACGGTCCGCCTCGAACTCCAGAGCTTTCCGGAGAATGTCGCGCTGGTGCGCTCGGCGATCACCGGGATCGCCGAGGCGCTCGAACTGGGTGAGGAGATCACCTCAGACCTCAAGACCGCGCTGAGTGAGGCGTGCAACAACGCCGCCCTGCACGCCTATGACGGCGACAGCGGTCTTCTGGTCGTCGAGGTCGAGGCCGCGCCCTCAGGCATCTGCGTGGCGGTCCTGGACCGGGGCAGCGGCATCACGCGCATCTCCAGCGGCGAGGATCGGATGGGCCTGGGTCTGGCGGTCATCAGCGCGCTCGCCACCAGCTCGGAGTTCCGGCACCCCGAGGGCGGCGGCACCGAGGTGCGGATGTGGTTCGCCAACCCGGAGTCTGACTGGGCCGAGGAGAGCGGCGGCGGTCTCAGCACCCACCACTTCCGTGCCAAGCACGTGGTCGACCGCGCCGCGAACGAGATCCTCGTCTCCTTCGCGCCCCCCACGGTCCTGCGCTTCGTACTCGGTCGGCTGGTGCAGTCACTGGCGGCGGCTTCACACTTCTCGGTCTCCAAGCTGACTGACCTGCGTAGCGCCAATGACGCGATCGCCGAGTACATCGAGTCGGCGGCCAGCGACGAGGTGACCGTGGCCATCGCGTCCAGCGTGCGTCATCTGTCGATGACCACCGGGCCGCTGAAGACCCACAATCCCGGTTTCGCGCGGGAGCGGTTGACCGCGGTGGTGGACCACGTCAACGTCGACGCGGACTCGATGCTCCAGATCGAGCTGCTCGACAGCAGCCGCGAACCGGTCAACTGATCAGTCGGCGAGCAGCTCCTCGACGCTGGCGATCAACGTCAGCTGCCGATCCAGACCGGTCAGCTCCAGCAGGCGCTTGACCTGACCGCTGCCCTCGACGATGGCGAGCTGGTCGCCCTCCTCGCGCAAGCGCTGGTGGGTCTTCACCAGCACCCCGAGGCCGGTGGAGTCGATGAACTCCAGGTCGGTCAGGTCGAGCACGATGACTGACGCACCATTGACGCGCTGGAGTTCCTCCTCCAACGCCGCGCTGGAGGAGACGTCCAGCTCCCCCTTGAGCGCAAGCACCGCCCTGGGGCCTTCACGGCTCACCTCAACCTGAAAATGCGGCTCCAAGATCCGCTTGAGCGTACACGGAAACCACACGCTCCGGCATGTGGGGGCGGACTCTCACCACGCGGCGGCCCGACCCCGGCTACGCTGGCGCTCGCATGTCCGATCCCGCCTTCCGCTTCGTCTCCGCCCCCTCCGCACTGCTCGGCGGCCCCGCCGGCTGGGCTTCGGAGATGCTGCGTGAGGGGGAGGTGGCGCTCCTGGCCGGGGCGGCGACCGCGGAGGTGTCCGGTGTGGCCCACGATCTCGGCCAGCCCGTCATCCAGGTCATCCGCGGTGAAGCTGACACCGTGACCCAGGACGCGACCGTGATCGAGTACGGGGAGAACCTGCCGCTCATCTGGGTCGCCCCCGGCTTCAGCCAGACCACGCGCCAGTGGGCGCGAGAGCGGGGTCCCATGACCCTCCTCGTCGAGGCCGACCAGCCGTTGAGTGACGAGCAGCGCCGGACGATCGACCGCTTCGTCGCGACGCTCGGGCGCCAGTCCGAGTAGCGCCCGCCTAGCCTGTAGGGGTGGCCGTCGCCATCTCCGACACCCTGGCGTTCCTGCTCGGGCACTGGTCGATCGAGCGGACGATCGAGGATCACCGTGATGCCGCCCGGGTCCACTTCAGCGGGACCGCCGTGATCGAGTCGACCCCGGCCGGGGCCCAGTATTCGGAAACCGGGCAGCTCAGCACCCCCGCCCACACCGGCCCGGCTCGGCGCACCTTGAGTCTGTGCCGGCTGAAGGACGGCACGGTCCGGCTCGACTTCCCCGACGGCCGCCCCTTCCTCGACCTGGATCTCAGCTCGGGCCGGACGCAGGTCAGTCACCCCTGTCGCGCCGACACCTACGCGATGGCCTTCGAGGTGCTCGGACCCGACGCGCTGCTCGAGCACTGGCACGTGACCGGTCCCGCCAAGCACTACACGGCTGAGACGCGCTGGCGCCGCGCCGACTGACCCGTGACGGACTGACCCACCCGCCATGGCCACCACCGACCCCGCCGACCCCTCTGACCCCGCCGATCCTCGCACCGCCACGTTCACGCTCGGGATCGACCTGGCCTCCCAGCCCGAGACGACAGCGGCCTGCGTGCTCGGCTTCCACCCCGAGCGGATCGAGGTGCGCTACCTCCAGCGTGCCCGGGACGCGAACGGTCCCCTCGACGATGACCGCCTCCTGGCGCTCATGCTCGGTCACGGCGGGGCGGGCCCGGCACCGTCTGAGATCGGCATCGACGCACCTCTGGGCTGGCCGACCGCGTTCGTGGCCGCGGTGGCCGACCCCGACGCCTGGCCGCTGGCGGATGAGGTGGAGCCCGTGGCACTGGTGCGCCGCCAGGCGGACCGCTGGATTCATGCCCAGACCGGCAAGGTGCCCCTGAGTGTCAGCACCGACCGCATCGCCTACCCGGCGATGCGGGCCCAGCGGTTGCTGCGTCGCTACGCCGAGGCCACCGGCACGCCGGTGGACCGCAGCGGACGCACCGGGCGGGTGTGTGAGGTCTACCCCGACGTCGGCGTGACCCGGTTCGGACTGCGCCCGGAGGGCACGCGCCGCCTCAGCTACAAGGGCCCGGCGGGCCGGGGCGCCCGCGGCGATCTGCTCGCCATGCTCCTCCAACAGGCGCCGTGGCTGGCGCTGTCGGCCGCCCAGCAGGCGGACTGCGTCGCCTACGACGACTCCTTCGACGCCCTCATCGCCGCGCTGATCACCCGCGTGGTCCAGTTGGGCCTCAGTGACCCACCCCCGCCGGAGCTGGCCGCCGAGGCCGTCCGCGAGGGCTGGATCCACCTCCCCCGCCCGGGTGGGCTCGCCGACCTCGTCCCGCCCGCCTGGACGCCTCCGCGACCGGAGAGATGAGACCGCCACCGGCGCAACCGGCAAGCTTCACAGGGCGCGCCTGAGCGCCGGGGCGAGGTCGCCCCGCTCGCCGACGGCCACCCCGTTGGCCAGTCCGAGCCATCCGGCGCATAGCTCCAGCTCGGCCGCCAGCTCCGACACCACGTGAGCTGAGTCGATGCCCGCCTCAGCGAAGGCGCCCTGGACCAACAGCACCCCCGCGGCGCGGTCGGCCTTGAGGTCGACCCGGGCCACCAGCGCCTCGTCGAGCAGGAACGGCAGCACGTAGTAGCCGTAGACGCGCTTGGGCTCGGGGGTGTAGATCTCGATCCGGTAGCGGAACTGGAACAGCCGCTCGGTGCGGGGCCGGAAGAAGATCAGCGAGTCAAAGGGCGACAGCAGCGCGCGGGCGGGCACCGACCGGGGCCGGCGTGCCGCGTGCCACAGGTAGGCCGGAACCTGCCAGCCGGCGACCTCCACCTCGAGCAGCTCGCCGGCGGCGACCAGCTCGGCCACCCGGGCTTTGGAGCTCTCGCGGCGCAGGCGGAAGTAGTCGCCCAGGTCCGGCTCGGCGGCCACCCCGAGCGCGCGGGCGGCGATCCGCACCAGCTCGCGTTCGGCCTCGGCCCGCGGCGGGGTGTCGGTGGCGAGCACCTCGGCGGGCAGGATCCGCTCGATCAGGTCGTAGTGGCGCTCGAAGTTGATCCGCCGCGCCGCGCCGACCCGGCCGACGTAGAACAGGTACTCGAGCGCCACCTTGCCGTCATGCCAGTTCCACATCTGTCCCGGCTCCGCCGCGTTGCGGGGGACCCCCGTGTCGCGTGAGCGGATCGGGCCCTGGGCGGCCACCAGCGCCAGCGTGTCGGCCACCAGCTCAGGCTGCTCGCGGTCGATGCGCTGCATCGACCCCCAGGCCTCGGTGACGCTGGCCATCCGCCAGCGCAGCAGCGGGTGGTACGCCACCGGGATCAGCGACGCCTCGTGCGCCCAGTATTCGACCAGCCGGCGATCCAGACGCCCGGCGTCATGTCCGGAGATGCGGTCCAGCACGCTGCGGTCATAGGGGCCGAGGCGTGAGTAGAGCGGCATGTAGTGGGCGCGGGAGAAGACGTTGACCGAGTCGAGCTGCAGCAGCCCCAGGCGCCGGACCATCGCAGTGATCTGGGCGAGGCCCGGGGCGCGCTGGGCCGGCCGCGTGCCGGTGCCGAAACCCTGGGCGGCCAGCGCGATGCGCCGGGCGCTGGCCGCGCTCAGCTTCACAGCCCGGTTCCGATCAGCCGGCCGAGCGCCACGGCGGCGAACCCGGCCAGGAGACTGAGGACGATGTTGAGCACCGCCGCCCGGCGTGCCCCGTCCCGGGCCAGTGACCGACTCTGGAGCATCCAGGTGGAGAACGTCGTGTAGGTGCCGATCGCCGCGGTGGCGATGAGGATCGACGCGTCCCCGCTCACCGCGAGCCCGTCGACGAGCCCGAGCAGGAACGACCCCGTGAGGTTCACCACGAAGATCCCGGCGACCAGCCGGGGACCCAGGCCACCCAGGCGCCGGGTCAGGTACGTGGCGCTGAACGCGTCGACGCTCACCCGGGCGACGGCGGCCACTCCGCCGATCAGCGCCACCCCGATCCAGGTCAGCCCACTCACGCCGCCATCCCCAGCTCGACCGCCGCGAGGCCTCCGAGCACCGAGGCGGCGGCGTAGGCCAGCGCCAGCCACCCGTGACCCGTGCGCAGCATGTCCAACAGCTCCAGCTGCATGGTCGAGAAGGTCGTGAACGCCCCGCAGAAGCCCGGCCCGAGCAGGGGGCGCATCAGCCGGTGGGGGGTGCCCCGCTCACTCCGGCGGGTCAACCCGCCGAGCAGGCCCGCACCGACCAGGTTGATCGCGAGGACCGCCCACGGCCAGCCCCCGACCGGCGCGGGGAACGCCTGGGTGAGTCCCACCCGGGCGAGCGCTCCCGCGGCCCCGCCGATGAAGACAGCGCTCAGTTCCCGGCGATCGAGGTTCATCTTGGGCCAACGTATACCGGGCGCGGTAGGCTCCGCGCATGTCACGCCCCGCTCCGGCTGACCCGCCCGAGATCACCGGCGCGCGCCGCAGCCGCGTGATCGCCCGTGGCGTCGACTTCCACGTCACCGAGGCCGGCCCGGCCGACGGCCTCCCCGTCCTCGCCCTCCACGGCTGGCCCCAGCACCACTACGAGTACCGCGACCTGCTGGCCGATCCGCCGGCCGGGATGCGGATCATCGCGCTGGACCTGCCCGGTTACGGCTGGTCCGGTCCAGCCCCCCACGCCTGGCAAAAGGAGGAGGTCGTCTCCGATCTGCTGGCGCTGCTCGACGCTCTCGGAGTGGCGCGCGTGCTGCTCGTCGGCCACGACTGGGGCGGCTATGTCGGCCACCTGCTGGCGCTGCGCGCACCCGAGCGCATCAGCGGCTACCTGGTCCTCAACATCGCCCACCCATGGGTCACCGCCGCCACCTTTGCGCCCCACGCCTGGCGCTCGGCCACCTACATGCCGTTCATCGCCTTCGCCGGCCTGCCCATCCAGCGCCACTCCGACCTCGTCTACCTGGCCCTGCGCTATCAGCACGTGCCACGGCGCACGGGTGTCAGTGACGCCGACCTGCGCTGGTTCTCCGACCGCTTCCGGGACCCGGTGGTCGCCGCCGCGGGCCGCGACACCTACCGCACGTTCCTCACCCGGGAGCTGCCGGCGGTGCGCAAGCATCCCGAACGTCGCCGCTCCCAGGTACCCACTCGCGCGGTGTTCGGCGCCAGGGACTTCGCCGTGCACCCCGACCTGGCCGCAGCCGAGACCGCCCGGGCCGACGACTACACGCTGGAGCTCATCCCCGGCGTCGGGCACTTCATCACCGACGAGCGCCCCGACATCGTGCGCGAACGCCTGATCAGCCTGGCGGGCGAGTTCCCCCCGGCCTGAGGAACCGCGCCCGCGCCGCCTCGACCTGCGGGTGCAGCGCACACCCCGGGTGATGTTCGTTGACCAGGCCCATCGCCTGCATCAGGCTGTGCAGAGTGGTCGGCCCGACGAAGCGCCAGCCGCGCCGCTTGAGCTCCTTAGACATCGCACGCGAGGCAGCCGACTCAGACTGAGGCGTCACTACGCCGGTCTGGGGGACCGGCTCAAAGCGCCACAGGAACGCGGCCAGTGACCCCTCGGCGCCGACCAGCTCGACCGCCCGCCCGGCGTTGTTGATGACCGCCTCGATCTTGCCGCGGTGGCGCACGATCCCGGCGTCCCCCAGCAAACGCGTCACGTCATCATTCCCGTAGTCCGCCACCACGGAGAAGTCGAACCCGGAGAAGGCGGCCCGGAAGTTCTCGCGCTTGCGCAGGATGGTCAGCCAGGACAGGCCGGCTTGGAAGCCCTCGAGGGACAGCTTCTCGAACAGCGCGATGTCGTCGGCGACCGGAAATCCCCACTCCGTGTCGTGGTAGCGGCGGTAATCGGGCGGGTGGTCACCCCAGTGACAACGCGTGACGCCGTCATCGCCGATGATCAGGGCATCCGCGGACATCTGTCAGTCATCCTAAGCGCGATCCCCCGGGCCTTCGACGTCGACCGGGCCGCCTTTGCGCTGCGCCCGGGCATCGTCGCGGCCGTCCCGGTGGCGGCGATGATGGCGCTCGGCACGCTCATCGACCAGCCGGTGGCGGCGGTCACGCTCGGGGTCGGCGCGATGCTCGTGGGTGTCGCCTGGCGGGGTGGGCCCGGACCGAGCACCCCACCGCTGGGGACGATGCTGGCGGCCGCGTTCATGCTGGCGATCTCCACCTGGGTCGGGACGGTGACGGGCCGCTGGGACTGGCTGCACCTGGGCGTGCTGTTCGGGTTCTGCCTGCTCGCCGGGGTGTCGAGCGCGCTGGGACGCCGCGGCGCGGTGGTCGGCACTCAGACGCTCATCGCCTTCATCGTCTTCGGCCGCTTCCCCGAGTCGGTGCTCGGGGGCGTCCGCCTGGCCGCGCTGGTGCTCGGCGGCGGCGTGGCCCAGGTCCTGTTCGCCGCCCTGGTCGCCTCACCGCTGGCCTGGCGCCGCCAGCGCCAGGCCCTGGCCGGCGCCTATGAGCAGCTGGCGGCGATCTCGCGGCAGATGACCCTGTCGGGTGTGATGTCGGCCGAGGCCTTCGACGGTGCTGACGCGGCCCTGGCGGTGCCCGCCCTGTTTGGGGATCCGGACCTGGCCGGACTGGTGACCCTGGTGGCCGAGGGCCGCCGTGTCCGCCTGGAGCTGCTGGTCATCAGCGGCCTGCTCGACCAGATCCGCCGCGCGGCCGACCGGGGCGACGCGCGGCTCGGACGCGTGCGCAGCGAGGTGGAGGGTGCCCTCGACGTCCTCTCCGAGGTGCTCGAACTCATCGCCGCGGCACTCAGAGGCGCCGACCCCGGCGCGTTGAGCCGGGCCAGCGACGCCCTCAAGCGTTGGAGTGACGATCGCGCTCAGGTCGAGTCCCCGCTGCTCGAGGCGCGTCTCGCCTCGCTCGGCGGCCAGGTCCGGGCGGCGGCCCGCCAGACCGTCACGGTCGTACAGGACGGTGCCGGGCGCACCTGGCGCCTGCCCCATCTGAGTCTGGGCCTGGGCCACGCGCCGGCGACGGTGCTCGCCGACCTCCAGCACATCCGCGACTCGGCCAGCCTCTCCCAGCCCGCCGGTCGTCACGCGGTGCGCCTGGCGGTCGTGGTGGCCGGCACCGAGCTGCTCACCCAACGCCTGGCTATCCCGCGTGGCTACTGGGCGGTGGTGGCGGCGGCCACGGTGCTGAGACCCAACTTCGGCCAGACCTTCACTCGCGGTGCCGAGCGTGTGCTCGGCACCGTCGCCGGCGCCGTGCTGGCCACGCTGATCGCCGTGGCGATCGACCCGACCGGCTGGGGGATCGTCGCCACCATCGGGATCGTGGCGGTGTTCACCTACACGGTGTTCAGCGCCTCCTTCGCCCTTGGCGTGGCCGGGCTGACCGCGCTCATCGTGTTCCTCCTCCATGGCCAGGCGCCGGATTCCACGACGATCGCCCTGGATCGCGGCCTCGACACCGTGATCGGCGGCTCCATCGCCCTGGCGGTGTTCGTGCTGTGGCCGACGTGGTCGACCGACGCGCTGCCCAGCGGCCTGCGGGTGCTCGTCTCCGCCCAGCGCGACTACCTCGCCGCCGTCCTGTCGGGCGTGCTGTCGGGATCCGCGGCGGCCGGCGCGGCGCTCATGCCGCTGGCCCGGCATGTGCGGGTCGCCTACTCCGACGCCGACACGGCGTTGTCGGTCGCCCGCGGCGAGCCCGAGCGCGTCAGCCCCGATCATCTCGGTGTCGAGGACGCCGGCGCCGCCCTGGCCGCGCTGCGCCGGGTCACCTACGGGATCCACGCACTGCGGCTGGCCTCTGAGGGGCCGCCCGCGCCTCACCCCGAGATCTCCCCACTCGCCGACGGGCTCGCGCGGGCGCTCGACAGCCTGGCCCTGCGCCTCGTCCCCGACGGGGAGACCCCGGCGCCCCTGCCGGCTCTGCGCGACCTCTACCGCCAGACCGCGACCGACCTCGGGGATGGGATCGGACTGGCGCTGGATGAGCTCGTCGACGCCGTCGACAGCGCCGCGGCGGCCCTCGACGCCTGAGGCGAAAACCGAAACTCGCACCCGGTGGGGCCGTTTCTGGACCCATACGCTGCACCGGAACCTGCAGAGTGCAGCGCCACCCAGTTGGTAGAACTAGCCGTCTTGTCTCGTCGCCCCCAGATCATCCTGGCCCTGCTCGGGCTGCTCCTGCTGCTGGTCGCCCCGACCGTGGCCAGCGCGGCGACCCCGACCCTGCACTGGAACAAGGCGGTCCGGATCGAGCCGTCCAAGAACGGTGGACTCAGTGCGATCTCCTGCCCCAACCTGCAGCTGTGCGTGGCCGGGGACGAATCTGGGGACATCCTCACCTCCGTCAAGCCCAGCAAGAGCACCTGGACCGCGGCGGCCAAGGTCGACAGCGACGGGCCGATCACCGGTGTCTCCTGTCCGACCACGACCTTCTGCGGCGCCGTGGACCAGTCCGGCGGGTTCATCTATTCGACCACCCCGACGCTCGGCGCCAAGCACTGGAGCCACCCGATGCGGATCGACGCGACCGCCGCCGTGGGCGGCGGCTACGCCGGCCTGGTGTCGATCTCCTGCCCCTCGGCCAGCCTGTGCGTGGCGCTCGACAACGCCTCCAGCTCCAACGTCCTCTACTCGACGGATCCGACCGGCGGCAAGGCGGCCTGGAAATCGGTCGGGCTCGAGGGTCCGGCCACCAGCGTCGACTGTCCCAGCACCACCCTGTGCGTGGCCGTCGGGACCGAGCGCTACGTGTCCGTCGACCCGTCCGTCTCCACGAGCTGGAAGGCCGCCACGGCCCTGACCGGCGGCGTCTATCAGTCCGTGGACTGCGTCGGCACGACGCTCTGCATCGGCGTCGGCTTCGGCAACACGTCACCCGGGTTCGAGAGCGCCACGCGGACCCCGACGGGCACCTGGAGCACCGTGTTCAACGTGGTGACCAACCCACCGGCCATCGCCACCACGTTGCTGGACACCGTCGGCTGCACGCGCGGCACCTGCGTCGCCCTCGACGGGGCGGACAACGCCTACACCTCCAACGCCGCGGCCCGCGGCCTGTGGAGCGGCCCCACGGCGATCCGCCCCAAGACGGCCAGTCAGTTCAACGCGGTCGCCTGCACCAGCGGCGTGTGCGTCGTGGTCGACTCCGCCGGGGTCGAGACCACCGGCCTCCTCAAGTAGCGGACCGTTCAGCGCCGGCGCTGGCGGAACTCCTCCAGCGCGTCCTGTTCCTTGAGCACGCCGCGATCCACCTGTCCGAAGCTGAGGTCGTGGCTGGCGTCCCGGCACCAGAAGCGGGGATGGCGCCGCAGCCAGCGCTGGGCGTCACGGCGTCCCAGCTCGATCAGCTCGGTGGTGAACACCTGATCGAAGAGCAGGAAGCTGAGCAGCTCCCCGCGGGCCTGGGAGGACGAGCCGAGCATCCGCGACACCACGGTGAAATCGAGGTCGCGCAGACTCCCGAACCCGCCGTAGCGGCGCTGGAAGATCTGCTGGGCGATGCGTCCGATCTCTCCGTTGCGACGAGGGGAGACCAGGGCGTAGGAGATCGGCCGGTAGGGCTCGTGCCCACGGGAGAGCCGGTAGGAGCGCGGTGAGTGCAGCGTCCCCGTGGCGGCGTCCTCGACGAAGAACGAGTTGATCAGCGCCAGGCGCCGCACGTCCTGGGCAACCTGGTCGACGAGCATCCCGTCGAGCATGTTCGCGGCGACGTCGGCGATCGACGGCCCGCGCGGGGAGGCCGGGCGGCCGATCCCGGCCGAGAACGGCTCCAGCCCGATCACGATCACCCGGTCCGCTCCAAGATTCAAAGCGGGTTTGATCGGGCTGTTGAGCCGGGTGCCGCCGTCGGCGTAGTACCCCGCCGCCCGCCGGGGCGTGGTCACCTCGACGGCCGGGAACAGGACCGGGATCGCCGCGGAGGCGCGTACGTGCTCGCCGTTGAGGCGCGCCCCGACGTAGCGCACGTCATCGTCATAGAGGCGCGGCGGGCCGTCGGCGGATGCGACGAAGGCGACCGGCTCGCCACCGGTCAGCGAGGTTGCGATCACGCACGCCTTGATCAGCCGGTCTTCGACGTTCTGCTCCAGCTGCGCCCAGTCGATCCAGCGATCGAGGCTGCCGGCCAGCGGCGCCGGGTCGAGCAGCGAGGCGACGCCGACGCCCGGCGCGCCGATGATGTGGCCGATCGCCCGGGCCAGGGTGCGCAGCCCGCCCCGGCCGACGATCGGCGAGATCACGTCGCGCTTGCGCATCCCCAGCCACAGGGCCCGGGCGATCTCGGTCTGCTCTGAGGCGGTCATGTGCGCGCGGGAGGCGAAGGCCGCCGCGTTGATCGCCCCGACGCTGGTGCCACACCAGATCGACACCCGCTCCCCGCGGGCCTCCAGCACCGGCAGTAGCTCCGACAGGGCTCCGACCTCATAGGCCCCACGGGCGCCACCACCTGGCAGCACCACGGCGATCTTCGGGCCATCGCCGCCGCCGGGGCTCGCCCCGTTGACGCTCGAGGCCGGGGCGGCCGGGCTCACCCACCCACCTCGTCGGCGCGCTGCAGCAGCGCCTCGATCTCGTGGTAGGGACCCAGGTCGATCTCCTCCTGGGTGGCCATCGTTGGGCCCCCCTCGGGGTCGTTGCAGTGCGCCGCGCCGTGGCGGGTGGCCCCGATCGCGCTGCCGTCAGACCACCTGGTGCGTGCCCCGCGGGCGAGCAGTTCGGCCACCACCGCCACCCGTCCGCGCCAGCACGCCTGGCCCATCGGGGTCTCGCCGGTCTCGGGGTCACCGTCGACCCGCGCGCCGGCGTCGAGCAGGTGCCTGACATCCTCCAGCGCCCCGCGCGTCACGGCGGCGATGACCATCGCGTCGAGCAGCGCCAGCTCGGCCTCGGAGCTGCGCGGCGCCTCGGGGGCCACCTCCGCGCCGGCATCGGCGAGCAGCGCGACCACGTCGCCGTCCCCCCAGCGGCGCGCGAGCTCCAGCGCGGTGAGGCCGTGGCGGTCGCGCACGTCGAGTGGCACCCCGGCGCCGATCAGGTTCGCCACCGTGCGGGCGCCGCGGCGACACCAGACGGCCTTGTGCAGGTCCTGGGGTCGTGGATCCACCCCGTGGCGGCAGAACATCTCGACCATCTCGGGGTTATCGAAGTCCAGGGCCCGGCCGAGGCAGTGCTCGACGACGTGGGGATCGGTCCCCGCGGCGATGAGCAGCTCCGCACACGCCGGGTCGGCCAGCTCGCTGGCGTGGTAGAGCGCCTCGCCGACGCTGTGCCCGGGGCCCGCGTCGTTCGGCTCCGCCCCGGCGTCGAGCAGCATCCGGGTCATCTCGGGGTCGCCCGCGATCCCCGCCGCCCCGTAGATCGGCGCCTGGACCCAGCCCTCGTGCTGGAAGACGAGGTTGGGGTCGGCCCCCGCCTCGAGCAGCACCGCCACCACCTCGCGGATCCGTGCCCCACGCGCGGGATCGAGCCGCCCCAGCCGCGAGTAGGTCGCATAGTGCAGCGGCGTGCGCCCCAGCGGGGTGAAGAACAGGTTCGCCCGGGCCGGATCAGCGGCGATCATCCGCTCCATCACGTCGGCCTCGCCGCACACCGCGGCGGTGGCGAGGTCATAGCGCGCCAGGTCGGGATCCTGGTCCAGCAGCGTCAGGGCCGTCTCGACCATCGCCGAGCATGCGCTCCAGACGACTGCCTCAGCCTGATCGCCCCGTGTCGATGGCGCCCGCACCCGTGACTGACGATACCGACGGGCCAAAGGCGATACCTTGGCGAACCTATGGCCACCACATCCACCGGCGCCTCCAAGGCGACCGCCATCGCCAAGCGCCTGGCTGACGAGGCCTACTACGCAGCTGTCGCGTTCCGCGCCGGCGTCCTCGGCCCCGAGCCGCCCAACCGCCTGTTCCGCATGGGTCGGGCGATCGAGCGCTACGGGGTGCTCGGCTGTCTCACCGAGATCGCCGCGCTGCGTCACCCCGACGACCTGGCGCTCATCGACGAGCAGGGCGAGCTCACCTGGCGCGAGCTCGACGATCGCGTCAACGCGCTGGCCTCGGCCTGGCGCGACGAGGGCTTCTCAGCCGGTGACGGCGTGGCCCTGCTGGCCCGCAACCACCGCGGCCTGCTCGAGGCACTGTTCGCCGGGGCCAAGCTCGGCGGCAAGGTCATCCTGATGAACACCGGCTTCTCCGGCCCCCAGATCCGCGAGGTGTCCGAGCGCGAGGGCGTCGACCTGCTCGTCTATGACGAGGAGTACGCCAAGGCGATCGGGGACTTCACTCCCCGCCTCGGCCGCGTCCGCGCCTGGGTCGAGACCCGCGCCAACGCCGACGACACGCTCGAGGCCCAGATCGCCTCCTCCAAGCCGGCCCCGCCGCCCAAGCCCGCTCGGCCCCCGCGTCTGGTCATCCTCACCTCCGGCACCACCGGCACGCCCAAGGGCGCCGGTCGCCACGTCCCCTTCTCCCTGTCGCCGATCGGTGGCCCGCTGTCGAAGGTGCCCTACCGCGCGGGCATGGTCCACCAGATCTGCGCGCCGATCTTCCACGCGCTCGGCTTCTCCCAGATGATCCTCGGCGTCTCCCTCGGCGGCACCCTCGTGCTCACGCGGCGCTTCGATCCCAAGGAGTGCCTCGACAGCATGGAGCAGAACCGGGCCAACGTGGTGGTCATGGTGCCGGTCATGCTCCAGCGCGTCATGGCCCTGGCCGAGGAGGAGTTCGCCAGCCGCGACCTGTCGCAACTGAAGATCATCTTCGTGTCCGGCTCCGCGCTCGGCCCCGACCTGGCCCTGCGCACGCTCAAGCGCCTCGGCCCGGTGCTCTACAACCTCTACGGCTCGACCGAGGTCGCGTACGCGACGATCGCCACCCCGGCGGACCTCAAGGAGGCGCCCGGCACCGTCGGCAAGGTCGTCCACGGCGCGACCGTGAAGATCCTCGACGAGAACGGCGCCAGCGTCCCGCTCACCAAGACCGGCCGGGTGTTCGTCTCCAACACCATCCAGTTCGAGGGCTACACCGGCGGGGGTCACAAGGAGATCCTCGGCGGCCTGATGTCCTCCGGCGACGTCGGCCACTTCGACGCCGCCCACCGGCTGTTCATCGACGGCCGCGACGACGACATGATCGTCTCCGGCGGCGAGAACGTCTTCCCGGCGGAGGTCGAGGAGCTGCTCGAGGGCCACCCCGCGGTCTCCGAGGTCGCCTGCATCGGCGTCGAGGACGACGAGTTCGGCCAGCGCCTCAAGGCCTTCGTGGTCAAGCAGCCGGGCCAGGAGATCGACAGCGACGCGCTGCGCGCCTACGTCAAGGAGAACCTGGCCAACTACAAGGTGCCTCGCGAGATCGTGTTCGTCGACGAGCTGCCGCGGAACCAGACCGGCAAGGTGCTCAAGCGGGAGCTGCGTGAGCGTTGAGCCCCGGTAGCGGGCCTGTGGGGCCAGCTACCGGATCGGCCGAGCCGTCCGGCGACTGGGCCGACTTCCGTACCCAGTTCCCGGTGTTCGAGCGCTACCGCTACCTGAACGCCGGTACCGAGGGTCCGGTGCCGAGCGCGGCGATCGCGGCCGTCGCGGCCCAGCTCGACTCCGACCTCTACGAGGGCCGGATCGGCAGGCCCTACATCGAGTCGCTGCTCGATCTCGCCGCCCGGGCCCGCGCCGGCTACGCCCGCGTGCTCGGCGCCCCGGTGGAGACCGTGGCGCTGACCGAGTCGACCACCTCGGGCATCAACACCGTCCTGTCGGGCCTCCGCTTCGCGCCCGGGGATGAGATCGTCACCTCCGATCAGGAGCATCCCGGGCTGCTGGCGCCGCTGCGCCGCCTGCGCGAGCGCGACGGGGTCCGCGTCACCGTGGCGCCCTTTGCCGGCCTCGCCGACGCGGTGGGCTCCGACACCAAGCTGGTCGCCTGCTCCCATGTCTCCTGGGTCGGGGGCGAGGTGGCCGACGTGCCCGCTCTGGTCGCCAGCGGCGTGCCGGTCCTGCTCGACGCCGCCCAGGCGTTCGGCGCCATCGCGCTCGACCTGCCGGGCCTGGGCGTCGACTTCTACGCCGGCTCGGGTCAGAAGTGGCTGTGTGGCCCCGAGGGCAGCGGCGCTCTCTACGTGCGCCCCGACCGTCTCGACGACCTCGAACCACCATGGCCCTCCTTCGCCAGCGTGGCCGACCACGACGATCCCCTCGGCTCGGAGCTGGCACCGAGCGCCGCCCGGCTCGACACGGGCTTTCCGCCCGCCGTGCGCTCCGCGTGGGCCGTCGCATCACTGGGCGTGCTCGAGTCCGCCGGCTGGGACTGGGTGCACGCCCGGGCCGGCTTCATGGCTGCGACCCTGGCCGACGGGCTCACCGACCGAGGCGTGACCGTCGCTCCCCGTGGGCCCTCCACGCTCGTGTCCTGGCAACCGCGGGGAGAGCTCGAGGCCGAGGTCTCCCGGCTGAGCGAGCAGGGCATCCTCGTCCGCGCGATCCCCAGCCACGGTCTCCTGCGCGCCGCCTGCGGCGCCTGGACCGTGGAGGAGGACGTCGTCGCCCTGATCGCCGCCGTCGGTTAGGCCTGCGCCTCGGCTCCGGCCAACCCGCGGTCGAGCATGGCGAGCATCCAGTCAAAGGACACCTCCGGATCCACCGGAATGCCGAAGCCAACCGCCGCCTCGAGGTGGACGAATCCGTGCACCGCGGCCCGCAGGCTCCGAGCGGCGTGGACGGCGGCGTCGCCCTCCAGGCCATAGCCGCGCAGAACCGCCAACATCAGCTCGAGCACCCGTGCGACCGCCGGCTCGCCACCCTGACCGGCCGATTCGATGGTCCGGTAGAGCCCGGGGTGGTCCAGCGCCCAGGTGCGGTAGGCGTGACCGAAGGCGATCAGCGCGTCTGCCCGGCTGAGTCCGGCCGCCGCCGGGGCCAGCCGCTCCCCGAGTTGCTCGGCCGCCAGGGTGGCCAGCCGCCGGCGCAGATCCTCCAGGCTGTCGATGTGGACATACAGCGAGGGCGACTTGACGCCGAGACGTTGAGCCAGCGCACTGAGGGACAGCGCCTCCATCCCCTCGGCGTCGACCAGCTCCGCCGCGGCCTCGACGACCTGACGGCTGTCGAGTCCCGTCCGTGGCATCAGGCGCGGGCGGACTTGGCGATCGCCGCGTTGATCGCCGCCGTCGGGTCCTTGACCGCGCGCCCGTGCCCGACCGCCAGCACGCTCGGTGTCAAGGCCGCCAGAGTCCGGGCGCTGTCCAGGGCGAGCGGGCGGTTGCAGGTGGCGGCGTAGGGCAGGGGGAAGCGCAGGTTGACGCGGTTGGGCACGCTGACCCCGCCGACGGTGCTGAACGCGTCACCGGCGATCAGGCTGTTGTCGCGCGTGTCGCGGAACGCCACGTGACCGGGCGTGTGGCCGGGTGCGGCGACCACCTCGAGGCTGCCCACCCGCCCGCCCGGTGCCAGCGTCGGCTCGAGCGTCGTCTCCAGCTTGGGCCAGCCGCCGCGCTTGGTGCCGTTCGCGCCGAAGTCGACGTCCTCACCGGCCAGGACGCGCGCGTCGGTCTCGGTGATCAGCACCGGCAACGCGGCTCCCAGCTTGGCGCGGAGGCCGTCGACGGAGCCGACGTGGTCGCTGTGTCCGTGGGTCAGCGCGATCCGCGTGATCTCACCACCTGCCGCTGTCGCCGCGGCGATGAGGTCATCGGCGGCGCCCATCGTGGTGTCGATGAGGGTGAAGCCGTCGTCCTCACGCACCAGGTAGGCGTTGATCAGGCCGTACTTGGTCAGCTGGATGAGGTTGGGGGTGATCGTGGTGGCCTTCATGTGAGTCTCCGTTTCCCTGCGTCGCGCTTGAACTACTACCTATAGGTCATAACCTAACAGCATTAGGAAAACCCGTCAAGTCGGGTCGTTCACAATGACGTGATGCCCATGACGTCGAAGCTCTTCGGAGACCGCGGCCGCAAGCGCGCCGAGTCGCTCGGCATCGATCCTCAGCGCCTGCCTCCTGGCCAGTCGCCGACCACCAAGTGGCCGGTGCTCGACCTCGGCCGCCAGCCGACGATTCCGCTGGCCGAGTGGAAGCTGACCATCAACGGCGTCGTCGACGAGCCCTTCGCGCTGGGCTACTCCGAGCTGCTCGGCCTCGAGCAGGCCACGTGGGAGAACACCGACATCCACTGCGTCACCCGCTGGTCACAGTTCGCCATGAGCTTCGTCGGTGTCGACGTGCGCCGTCTCATCGAGATGGCCGCGCCCCAGGCTGCGGCTTCACACCTGCTCGTCCATGGCTATGACGGCTACACCACCAACCTGCCCCTCTCCGATGTGCTCGAGCATCCCGCGCTCATCGTCCATCACGCCGAGGGGGCGCCGCTCAGCGTCGAGCATGGCGGCCCGGTGCGGCTGCTCGTACCCCACCTCTACCTGTGGAAGTCGGCCAAGTGGCTCAAGCGGCTGGAGATCCTCGACGAGGACCGTCTTGGCTTCTGGGAGGAGAACGGCTACCACCACCGCGGTGACCCGTGGGCCGAGGAGCGCTGGAGCGACGACGAGTACGTCGTCAAGATCCGTCGGCGTGAGCTGCGCGCTGCGGCGCGCGACACCGAGAGTCAATAGCCTCCTCTAAGATGGAGAAGTCGCCGGCGGTGCTGAGTGCGGATGTCATCGTCGTAGGCGGCGGGCTGGCCGGTCTGGTCGCCACCGCCGAGCTGGCCGAGGCGGGCAAGTCGGTGCTCCTGCTCGATCAGGAGCCGGAGGCCTCGCTCGGTGGCCAGGCCTTCTGGTCCCTGGGTGGGCTGTTCTTCGTCGACTCGCCCGAACAGCGCCGTGTCCGCATCAAGGACTCCTTCGAGCTGGCCTGGTCCGACTGGCAGGGCTCGGCGGCCTTTGACCGCCCCGAGGACGCCTGGCCGCGCCGGGTCGCGCGCGCCTACGTCGAGTTCGCCGCCGGGGAGAAGCGCGCCTGGCTCTATGAGAAGGGGCTGCGCGTGGTCCCCAGTGTCGGTTGGGCCGAGCGGGGCTCCGGCGACGCCAGCGGTCACGGCAACTCGGTGCCGCGCTTCCATCTCACCTGGGGTACCGGGCCGGGTGTCGTGGAACCGTTCGAGAACCGCGTGCGCGCCGCCGCCGACGCCGGCCTGGTCACCTTCGCCTTCCGCCATCGGGTCGACGAGCTGATCGTCTCCGCCGGCGCGGTCCAGGGGGTCAGTGGCAGCGTGCTGAAGCCCTCGTCGGTGGCGCGCGGGGTGGCCAGCTCCCGCACCGTGGTGGGGGAGTTCAGCGCCCACGCGCCGGCGGTGATCATCACCAGCGGCGGCATCGGCCACAACTTCGAGCTGGTCCGCAAGTACTGGCCCCAGCGCATGGGCACCCCGCCGCGCACGATGATCGCCGGGGTGCCCGAGCACGTCGACGGCCGCATGCTCGAGATCGCCGAGCGGGCCGGGGCGGGCTGGATCGGCCGTGACCGCATGTGGCACTACGTCGAGGGGATCCACAACTGGAACCCGATCTGGGGCGAGCACGGCATCCGGATCCTCCCCGCGCCCTCCTCCCTGTGGCTCGACGCCGCCGGTGACCGCCTGCCTGAGCCGCTGCTGCCGGGCTTCGACACCCTGGCCACGCTCGAGCACATCGGCAAGTCGGGCTATGACTACACCTGGTTCATCCTCACGCGCAAGATCATCGAGAAGGAGTTCG
>CAZZVR010000016.1:0-27994 GCA_964657595.1 Burkholderia sp. PAMC 26561
CCCTGTCGGGTCGCACCGAGATGATCGCCGGGCGCTGGCATGGTCGCTTCGTGCACCTGCCGATGGAGCTGGTGACCGCCGGTCGCAACATCGTCGACCCCGAGGGCGACCTGTGGCTGGCCGTGCTCGAGGCGACCGGCCAGCCCCCGGTGTTCCGCTCGGCCGTCAGCCTCAACTTCTGAAGAGGCCCGTGGACTGTGGGTCCACGGGCCTCTCGCTTGGCGTGTGCGCCAACGGCGCCGCCGAGGTCAGCTCAGCGGGTCGCTGAGGTCGTAGACGGTCTCACCGCCGACGGTCTTGGAGTGGTAGTGGGCCTTGACCCAGGTGAGGATCTTGGAGCTGGTTCCGAAGTTCCCCGGACCGCCGCGGCTGAAGCCGCTGGGGAGTTTGAGGCCGCTGGGGAGGCCCGAGCCGCTGGTGGAGGTACTCGACGTGCTCGAGTCCCCGAACAGCGAGCTCAGACCGGATGCCGAGGTGCTCGAGCGGGTACTCGTCGCCCCGGTGCCCGCCGCGCCGCCGAAGCCACCCGTGCTGCCGATGTAGTAGTGGATGTCACCGGCCTTGACGTACTTCTCGAACTGAGCCAGCGTGATGTTGCCGCCGGTGCCGGTGAAGCCGCCGATCGCCATGACCGGGGCTCCGTCGGAGGCCAGCTCCATGCCGGCGGCGCTCTGGGAGCCGGAGGTCGCTGCCGCCCAGCGGTAGCCGGTGCTGCTCTTCAGCAGCTTGGCCAGCGCGCTGGAGACCGTGACGTTGCCGACGCCGCCGCCCATGCCGCCGCCGATGCCGCCGCTCGGGGCCTTGCCACCGAGCGCGCGGATCCGTTTGGCGATCGCGGAGGCCGTGGTTGATCCGGACCCGCCCTGCAGGCGCCCGGCGAAGCCGCCCCCGAACGCGCTGGTCCCCGTGCTCGGACCCGCGGTCGGCGTCGAGCCGGTGTGTGCGGTGGAGATCGTCTGGGCCGTGTAGGCGACCGGTGCCGCCACACAGGCGGCGGCGGCGAACACCGCCGTGGCGACCGTCAACCGGCGCCGCAGCGACGCCGGAGCGAGCAGCCCGGCGATGGCCAGCACCCCGAGCACGATGATCGCCGGAGTCAGCCAGGATTCCCAGCTCGAGTCACGGCCGAGCAGGATGAGCGACCAGCCCGCGGTGACGGCGACGAGCGCCGCCAGCATCGCCCGGGCGACCAGCGTTGAGCGCCGCTGCCACAGCAGTCCCGCACCGATGGCGGCCAGCGCGGCGATCCCCGGCACGAGGGCGACGGTGTAGTAGGTGTGGATCGTGCCCTTGGAGAAGCTGAAGACGGCGGCGGACACCACCAGCCAGCTGCCCCACAGAATGAGCGCTGCCCGGATCCGGTCGGTGCGCGGCTTGCGTCCACGCCAGATCAGACCGCCCACCATGACCAGCAGCGCGGCGGGGATCATCCAGGACGCCTGGCCGCCCATGAGGTCGTTGAACAGACGGAACACGCCGCTGGAGCCACTGAAGTTGGCACCGCCGCCGCCGCCGCCGCCGCCACCGCCCCCGGGACTGCTGCTGCCCGACAGCCGGCCGAGCCCGTTGTACTCCCAGATCAGGTTGAGGATGCTGTTGTCGGATGAGCCATCGATCATCGGCCGGGAGGAGGCCGGCCAGAGAGCGACGATCGCCACCCACCAGCCGAGACTGGCGACCATCACCGCACCGGCCTCCAGCAGTTGGATCACTCGGTGGCGCACCGGCGTCGGGGCGGCGATCATGTAGACGAGCGCGAAGCCGGGCAGCACGAGGAAGGCCTGCAGCATCTTGGCCAGGAAGGCGAAGCCGAGCAGCGCGCCCACCCCGAGCAGCCAGCGTGTGGAGGCACCCTCGAGCGCCCGCACCAGGCAGTAGGCAGCGGCCACCATCAGGCAGACGAGCAGTGCGTCGGGGTTGTTGAAGCGGAACATGAGTGCCGTCACCGGGGTGATCGCCAGCAGGGCACCGGCTATCAGGCCGGTGCCGGCGCCGAACCAGCGCTTGACCGCCGCCGCGAGCAGACCGACGGACAGCACGCCCTCGAGAACCTGGGGCACGAGCATGCTGGCGCTGGAGAAGCCGAAGATCCGGCCCGAGAGGTCCATGACCCACAACGACGCCGGTGGCTTGTCGACGGTGATGAAGTTGGATGAGTCGAGCGAGCCGAAGAAGAACGCCTTCCAGCTCTTGGTGCCCGCCTGGACGGCGGCCGCGTAGAAGGAGTTGGAGTTGCCCGAGGCGGTCAGGTTGATCACGTAGGCCACCGTCGTCGCTGCCAGCAGGGCAATCAGCAGCGGGCGGGCCCAGGAGGGATCCTCGTCACGGCCGCGCACCAGTGCGCGCACACGGCCATAGCCAAGGGAGCTCGGTCCTGCGGGTCGATCAAGTGTGATGCTGGACATTCAACGTCCTTGAGTAGGGAGCGAGGGCACAGATTGGGTCTGGGGCTGAGCGCGCCGGGGGCTGAACAGCCAGGCGGACATCCCGACGTAGCGGGTGGCCGTGGCGCAGAAGCTGGCCACCAACAGGCAGCCGAGCTCCAGCAGACGAGCGGGGTGGGGGTCGAGGGAGTGGAGGAGCGCGAGCGCGCCGTCGGTCATGCCGAGGGAGATGGCGAACATCACCAGCCCGCCGAGGTGATGGCGGACCAGGTCGGTCCGCCCACGCACGCCGAAGGTCAGGCGACGGTTCGCGGCGGTGTTGGCCACCGCGGTGATGATCAGCGCCAGCAGGTTCGCCGTCACCGCGCCGAACGGGCCGGCGAGGATCAGGAAGAGCAGCGCGTAGGCGAGCGTCGAGAGCACGCCGATGCCCATGAAGCGGGCGATCGGCAGTGTGCTGGCTCGGCGCAGCGCTGTACGCACGTCGCCTGCGGGGATGGGCATATCGGTCTGACTCCGGGGTGTGATTGACCAGCGACGCGGTGTTCGCGCCCGGAGTAGCTTCGGCGTCCCGCGCGGGAACGCCGTGTGATCAACGCAAGATTTTCGGAAGAGTGCCCCGGCGCTCCGGGGCCGCTTCAGCCGGTGAGGTGACGGCGGTTGGGCCCGCCGCGGGATGCCTTCTGAACGTACATGCGCTGATCCGCGCGGCGCAGCAGGGAGGAGACGTCGTCGTCATCGTCTGCGAAGGTCGACCCGACGCTGATGCGGAAACCGGGCTCGAAGGCATCGCTGGCGTGCCGGATGGCGGTCAGCAATGCCTCGGCGTCGGCCTCGGTGACGCACGCCAGCACGGCGAACTCGTCACCCCCCAGACGACCGACCGAGCCGCGCGCGTCCACCAGCTCGTTCAGGCGGCGGCCGATCCAGCGCAGCGCCTCATCACCGACACCGTGACCGTGGGTGTCGTTGATGCGCTTGAAGTCATCGACATCGATCAGGGCGACCAGCACGTCGCCACCATCACGCCGGCGGTCAGCCAGCGCCCGGCCGACGTCGCCGTCGAAGGTCACACGCGTCCGCACCCCGGTCAGGCCGTCCTCGGTGGCCTCGCGGCTCAGGTCGCCGGCGATCTGCATGAGCTCGAGATGGGACCGCACGAGCACTGCGATGTCTTCGAGGTCCATGATCTGCTGGGGGGTCATCTCAAGCGTCCGGGTGTCGAAGGCGCACAGGGTCCCGATTGTCGTGTCACCCGACACCTTCAACGGCAGCCCAGCGTAGAAATGCACCGGCCGGGCATCGACGATGCGGGAGGCGTAGGAGAGCCTCGGCTCGGCGTGGACGTTGCTGGTGATGATGCGCGTGCCGTCTGCGACGACGGTCTGACAGAACGTGTCCTCGGCGGGAACATCGACCATCGGCAGCCCGGCGGCGGCGATGCGGCGCTGGTACGTCTCGTCGAAGATGTGCACGGCCGCCGAGGCGGCCCCCGTCACCGACTGGGCGAGGCGGGCCAGGCTGGTGAGGGCCGGGTCCCCGATCCGGTCCAGCGCCCCCAGCCGGGTGACGGCGAGCAGACGGCGCCGGCGGGCGAAGTCCGCCAGATTCGTCCAGTCATCGGGCTGGCGCTCGATCGTCGGCCGGTCCATGCCCTCAGTCCCCGCTGTCTGACACGCGTCCGGCCGGTTCAGCCGGTGAGGTGACGGCGGTTGGGCACGCCGCGCGATGCCTTCTGGACGTACATGCGCTGATCCGCGCGGCGCAGCAGGGAGGAGACGTCGTCGTCATCGTCGGCGAAGGTCGACCCGACGCTGATGCGGAAGCGTGGATCGAAGCCGTCGGTGGCGTGCCGGATAGCGTCGAGCAGCGTCTCGGCCTCAGCGTCTGAGACGCGGGCGACCACGGCGAACTCGTCGCCGCCCAGGCGACCGACCGACCCCCCGGGGCCGACCAGCTCGAGCAGACGCCCACCGACCCACCGCAGGGCCTCGTCACCGACGCC
Organism: Burkholderia sp. PAMC 26561; assembly: GCA_964657595.1. GTDB lineage: Bacteria > Actinomycetota > Thermoleophilia > Solirubrobacterales > Solirubrobacteraceae > Palsa-465. The sequence continues at coordinate 4,390 of CAZZVR010000016.1, forward strand.
GTGGCCGTGGGTGTCGTTGATGCTCTTGAAGTCGTCGACGTCGATGAGCGCGACCATCACGGCGCCGCCGTCGCGCCGGCGGTCAGCCAGGGCTCGCCCGACCATTCCGTCGAAGATCACGCGCGTGCGCACTCCGGTCAGACCGTCCCGGGTCGCCTCGCGGCTGAGGTCATCGGCGATCTGCATGAGCTCCAGGTGGGCGCGCACGAGGATCGCGATGTCCTCGAGGTTGGCCACCTGCTCCTCATTCAGCGACAGCACCTCGGTGTCGAAGGCGCACAGCGTGCCCACCGTGGCGTCGCCGGCCACCTTGAGGGGCAGGCTGGCGTAGAAGCGCACCGGATCGGGGCCGTGCACGAAGGAGGAGAAGTCGAACTCGGGCTCCTGGGTGGCGTCCTGGGTGATCCTCCGGGTCCCGCTCTCGATGACCACCCGGCACATGGCGTCCTCGGCCGGATGGTCGGTCATCGGGGCACCGGCGGCGGCGATGCGGCGCTGGTACTTCTCGTCGAAAATGTGCACGGCGGCGGCGGAGGCTCCCGTGACCGACTGGGCGAGCCGGACCAGGCTCGTCAACGCCGGATCCCCGATCCGGTCGAGAGCTCCCAGCTTGGTGACGGCGAACAGGCGGCGCCGCCGCGCGAAGTCGCGCAGGTCGTTCCACTCGTCCGAGTCGCGCTCAACGGTTGGCATGTCAGTGATCCCTCGGTCCATAGAGGTGGTATCGACCGAAACGCCAGAGACCTCAAGTCGTACGTCACTCCGGTTCCCCGCACTCTACGCGGCGTTTGCCGCCGCGGCTCACTGGGCAGGGCTGTGCTGAGATTGAGCCCACAATCAACCGGAAAGGCGACGCCCATGCGCGCAGTCCGATTCGACCACTACGGGGACCGCGACGTCCTCTACATCGCCGACGTGGACACCCCCGAGCCCGCGGCCGATCGCGTGCGGGTCAAGGTCGTGGCCGCGGGGATCAATCCGGGGGAGGCGATGATCCGCCGGGGTGGGCTCGCGGACAGGTTCCCCGCGACCTTCCCGTCCGGGGAGGGGAGCGACTTCGCCGGGATCGTCGATGCGATCGGGGCCGAGGTGACCGGCTTCAGCGTCGGCGACGCGGTGATCGGCTGGTCCGAGGAGCGCTCCAGCCAGGCCGAGTACGTGTCGGTCCCCACTGACCAGCTCACGGCCAAGCCGGACGCGCTGGACTGGCTCGCGGCCGGGTCGCTCTACATGCCGGCAGCCACCGGCACTCCGGCGGTGGAGGCGGTCGACCCCCAGGCCGGTGAGACGATCGCGGTCTCCGGCGCCGCTGGCGGTGTCGGCAGCACCGTGGTGCAGCTGCTCACGAACCGGGGGGTCAGGGTGCTCGGCATCGCGTCGGCGTCCAACCATGACTGGCTGACCTCGGTCGGCGTCACCCCGGTCGCCTACGGGGACGACCTCAAGGCCGATCTCGAGGCCGCGGCGCCCGACGGGATCGACGCGTTCATCGATCTCTACGGGCCGGAGTACATCGACCTCGCACTCGCGCTCGGCATCGCGCCGGAGCGGATCGAGACGATCATCTCCTTCCAGCGCGCGGGTGAGGTCGGAGCCCAGGCCAAGGGCAGCGCCGAGGGCTCCCGCCCCGAGGTGCTGGCCCACGTGGCCGCCCTGATCGTGGCCGGCAAGCTCGACTTCCCCATCGCCGCGACGTTCGCGCTGGACCAGGTCACCGACGCCTACGCGCTGCTGGAGCAGCGCCACAGCCACGGCCGCATCGTGCTGGTGATCGACCCCGAGACAGCCGGGACCGCCGCGGTCGGCGGCTGAGCGGAGACCGACACCGATTCGGCGGTAGCGGACCCTCGGGGCGGAGGCTGAGCTAGCGTCACAGCCATGACTTACTCGATCGTCGCCCGTGACCCGCGTACCGGTGCATTTGGGGTCGCCGTCCAGTCCCACTACTTCAGCGTCGGGCCGGTCGTGCCATGGGCGCGGCCCGGCGTGGGGGCGGTGGCCACCCAGGCGATGGTCGACATCACCTACGGACCGCGGGGCCTCGATCTGATGGCCCAGGGCAAGACCGCCCGCCAGGCGCTGGATCAGCTGCTGGCCGCGGATGAGGGCCGCGAGTCCCGCCAGGTGGCGATGGTCGACGCCAAGGGCAACGTGGCGGCTCACACCGGCACCAGCTGCATCGTCCACGCCGGGCATGTCACCGGCGGTGAGGTCTCCTGTCAGGCCAACATCATGGTCACCCCGGAGATCTGGGAGGCGATGATGGGCGCCTATGAGACCGCCTTCGCCGACGGCCGGACCATGGCGCGGCGGCTGCTGGCGGCCATGGCCGCGGCCGAGGAGCTCGGCGGTGATGCCCGCGGACGCCAGTCCGCGGCGCTGCTCGTCGTGCCCGCCGAGGGCGAGGCCTGGCAGAAGACGGTGGAGCTGCGGGTCGAGGACCATCCCGATCCGCTGATCGAGATGGCGCGCCTGCTGAGCGTTCAGGAGGCCTATGCGCTCGCCTCCGAGGCCGATGATGCGCTCGTCGCCGGTGATGACGCGGCGGCCGGGAACCACCTCCAGGAGGCCCTGGCGCTGCTGCCCGACAGCCACGAGCTGAAGTTCTGGGCCGGCGCCAGCATCGCCCGCGCGGGCGACCTCGACCGCGGTGCGGCACTGGTGCAGGAGGCGATCGACGCCCAGCCCGGCTGGGCCTGGCTGCTGCCCCAGCTCACCGAGGAGCAGGTGCCGGGCGCCACCGCGCTGGCGGCCAAGCTGGGACTCTGAGACTCGCGACGCTCACTGGGGTGCGGCCGGGATGAGCGCGCGGTTCCTCTTCTACATCCCCAACACCGTCGAGCCCGGGCACCGGGGGGATGACACCGTCGAGGGCTGGGGCTCGCTGGACTACTCGACCGAGCTGGCCCAGCTCGGAGAGCGCCACGGCTGGGAGGGGGCGCTGCTGGGCACCGGCTGGGGGCGGCCCGAGACCTTCACGGTGGCCACCGCGCTGGCGGCGCGGACCGCACGCTTCAAGCCGCTCGTCGCGGTGCGTCCCGGGTACGCCCAGCCGGCGCAGTTCGCGGCCGCGGCGGCCACGCTGGATCAGCTCAGCCCGGGGCGGCTGCTCATCAACATCGTCTCGGGAGCCGACCACGGGGCCGCCTACGGCGATGACCTGACCGACTCCGTCGAGCGCTATGCACGGACCGCCGAGTTCATCGGGCTGGTTCGCCGGCTGTGGGCCGGCGAACGCGTCTCCTGCTCAGGCCGCCACTACGCGGTCACCGACGCCAGCCTCGCGTTGGCGCCCCGCGCCGGCGAGCATCCGCCGCTCTACTTCGGGGGCGCCTCCGAGGCCGCCCAGCGCGTCGCCGCCACCCAGGCCGACGTGCAGCTGTTCTGGGGCGAGCCCCTGGCCGGGGTCGCTGATCGCATCGAGCGCCTGCGCGCCCTCAGCGAGGCGCTCGGCCGCGAGCATGCGCCGCTGGAGTTCGGGCTGCGGATCACCACCGTGGTGCGCGACACCAGCGCACAGGCGTGGGCCGCCGCGCGGGCCAAGGTCGCCGCCATGGCGGCTGATCGTCCCCGGGATGAGCGACGCGAGAGCTTCGCCGTCGGCCAGCAGCGGCTGCTCGACCTCGAGGCCGAGGGTGAGGTGCTCGACACCTGCCTCTACACCGCCCCGGGCCGTTACGGCGGGGGAGGCGCCGCGACCACCTGGCTGGTCGGGTCCGCCCAGGAGGTGACGGACGCGCTGGCCGCCTACGCCGCGCTGGGCGTCACCCACTTCATCATCTCCGACACGCCCTACCGCAGCGAGATCGCCCGCCTGGGGGATGCGCTGCTGCCGGCGCTGGGCGCCAAGCTCGCGGCGGCGGGCGCCGACGCCGGCGCCTAGGCGGCGGCGCGCAGGACCAGCGGGACGTCCTCGCTCTGGGCGAGGGTCTCGGCCAGTACCTCGAGCACGGTGTCGGTGGCCGGGCCCTCGGCACCGCGCCGCACCCGGGCGGCGAGGTGGATCGGGGGAGCGGGGGGGAGGTCGCTCACCTCGACGAGTCCCTCCGGCGGCGGGCCGCTGAGTGCCAGCAGAACCACGCCGACCCCGGCACGGGCGGCATTGACCACACCCGCGAGGTAGGCGGCCTCACCGACCACGGTGGAGGTGAGCCCGTTCTCCGCGAAGGTGCGCAGGGCGGCGCTGCGGATCGCGCACGGAGCCTGGATCGCCACCAGCGGCCAGGGATCGCCCTCAGCCGGTGGGGTGAAGTGCGGTGCGGCGCACCAGCGCAGCGGCAACTCCCCGACGGGCTCTGAATCCTCCTCCTCACTCGCCTCGGCGACGAACACGGCGAGGTCGATCTTGCCCATGTCGATGGCGCGGTTGAGCTTCTGGGTGCGGTCGAAGCGGAACTGGGCCTGGAGGTCGGGGAAGTTCGCCTCCAGCGTGGCCATGATCGGCTCCAGGATGCGGTCGGCGGCATGTTCGGTGGTGCCGATCACCAGCTGGGAGCGCTCGAGCACCGACAGGCGCCGCAGCGCCTGGTCATGGGCTTCGAGGATCTGGCGCGCCTCAGCCAGGAGCACCTCGCCGGCGGCGGTGAAGCGCGTGCTGCGTCCGTTCGGCTCGACCAGCGGCTGGCCGATCACCGCCTCGAGGCGCCGCACGTGCTGGCTCACCGCGGACTGGGTCAGGTCGAGCACGGAGGCGGCGCGATGGAACCCGCCGGTGTCGGCGATGGCTACGAGGCTCCGCAGCGGAGCTATGTCCAAGATCTTGCGCATGCGTAAACCACACCTTATCGATCGAAGAAGACCCTAATGGCTCGGAGCCCCCTCTCAGGTGCCCGGAGCCCGATGCCACGCGGGGTCACTGATCAGCAGCCCTGATCGAAACTGATGGCCAATCATCGTTTGACCACGTTGGGCCGCTGGTCTAAACAGCAGTGAAGTGATCGGAATTATCGTTATTGCAGCGCGGGAGCTGAACCCAACGCCATGAGCACGCACGGAACCGACATCAACGCACCGCTCAGCTTCGCCGGGCCCGACGGGCCCGCCCCGCGAGCCACGATCATCGTCATCCCCGGACGGGGAGAGGCCCCCGCCGTCTACACGCGTCTGGGCAGCCGCCTGGCCAGCGACGCCTACCCGGTGCACGTGGTCGACGATCCCACGGTGGACGCGCAGGTCACCCGCGCGCAGATCGCCAGCGTGCTGAGCGCTCCTGGGCGGCCCGAGCCGGCCGTCCTCGTCGGCTCTGACACCGGCGCTCTGTTCGCCGCTGGACTCACAGCCAGCGGCGAAGCCACCCACATCGGGGGCCTCATCCTGGCGGGCCTGCCGGTCCCCGATGCACCCGCCGGCGCGCCCGGTGACTGGACCGACGAGCTCGACGCGCGCAGCACCTGCCCGACCCACCGTGGCCGCATCAGCGACGGCGAGCTCGTCCGCGCCGGCGCCCTGTATGAGCCCCTGCCCGAGGGCTGGTCCGAGCGGGCCGCGCTCGACCGCATCGGTACGCCGATCCTCGGACTGCACGGACAGGAGGACCCGATCAGCCCGCTCGAGGAGGCGCGTGAGGCCTATGTGGGCGTCCCCGAGGCCGAACTGGTGAGCATCGCCGGAGCGCCCCATGACGTGCTCAACGACAAGACCCACCGCACCGTCGCGGCCACCACGGTGCTGTGGCTCGAGCGCCTGCGCGACGACCCCGCCGGTCTGGCGCCGCTGGCCCGGATCGAGCTCGCCGGGGTCGACGTTGCCTAGATACGTGGTGATCGGCGCCGGTGCGATCGGCGTCACCTTCGCCGCCGAGCTCAAGCGCGCCGGCAACGGCGTGGCGCTCGTCGCCCGCGGTGCCCAGCTCGCCGCCGCCCGCGGCGACGGCATCACCTACGCGCGACCCGACGGCACCCGCACGCTCGACGTGCCGGTGCACGGTTCTCCCGAGGAGCTGGAGCTGCGTCACGACGACGTCCTCATCCTGGCCACCAAGACCCAGGACGCGGCCGAGGCGCTCGCTGAGTGGGCCCCCCGGCCGGTGACCCTGGCTGACGGCTCGGCCTCGACCGCGGGGGAGAGCCTGGCCCTCCTCACCACCCAGAACGGGCTGGAGACCGAGCGGATCGCGCTGCGCTTCTTCGCCACGGTGATCGCCAGCGTGCTCGGGATGCCCGCGCACTTCGTCGAGCCCGGCGTGGTGGTGGCCGCCGGGACCCCGTCGGTCGGCATCGGCTGGCTGGGTGCCTATCCCGACGCCCCCAGCGAGTTCGCGCAGGAGCTGGCCCGGACGCTGCGGCGCGCCAACGTGGCCGCCACCGCCGTCGACGACATCTCGGCCTGGAAACGGGGCAAGCTGCTGGCCTCCTGCACCTTCGTGCTCGACGCGCTGTATCCGCCGAGTGATCTGCGTGACGCGGCCGCGGGGCTGCTGCGCGAGGAGGCCCGGTCGGTCCTCAACGGGGTCGGCGCGGTGGCCGACCTGTCCAGCGCCGTCGGCCCCGGCGGTGTCCTGCGGGTCGCCCAGGTCGCCGACGTCCCCGGGTATGCCTACGGAGGAACCTCGACCTGGCAGAGCCTGAAGCGCGCCGGGTCGCTGGAGACCGACTACATCAACGGCGAAGTGGTGCTCCAGGCCCGTCTGCAGGGGATCGACGCCCCGGCCAACGCGGCCGTCACCGCCCGCATCCATGCCGCGGCTGAGGCGGGGCTCCAGCCGCGCTCCCTCGACGACGCCGACCTGACGGCCACCTTCCCCCAGCTGGCGCGCACCGGCGGCACGGGCGCCCCGGGGCCACGTGCCGCGGTGCTCGTCGCGGCGGACGCCTTGGCGGCCGAGCTCGCCGGCACGTCCGGGCCGGCGCTGCTGGACGTGCGCTGGAAGCTGGGCGATCCCGACGGGCGCCTGCACTACGCGGACGCCCACCTCCCCGGCGCGGTGTATGTCGACCTCGACACCGAGCTGGCCGGCCACGGCGCCCCCACCGACGGGCGCCACCCGCTGCCCAGCCTCGAGGCGCTGCAGCTGAACGCGCGGCGCTGGGGCGTGCGCCAGGGCCAGCCCGTGGTGGTCTATGACGACAACGGCGGCACCTCGGCCGCGCGCGCATGGTGGCTGCTGCGCTGGGCCGGGGTGGAGAGCGTGCGCATCCTCGACGGCGGCCTCGGCGCCTGGACCGCCGACGCACGGCCGTTGGAGCACGGGTCTGGGGGACCCGTGCCCGTCGGCGACGTCACCCTGTCAGCCGGTCACCTGCCCACCCTCGACATCGATGCCGCGGCCGAGCTGCCCGGTGATGGCGGCGTGCTGCTCGACGCTCGCGCGGGGGAGCGCTACCGCGGCGAGGTCGAGCCGGTCGACCCACGCGCCGGGCACATCCCCGGGGCGCTCAGCGCGCCGACCACCGACAACCTCGGACCCGACGGTCACTTCCTTCCCGACGCCGCGCTGAGCGAGCGCTTCGCCGCCCTCGGCGCCGACGGCGAGACGCCGGTCGGCGTCTACTGCGGATCCGGGGTCACCGCCGCGCACGAGATCGCCGCCCTCGCCGCGCTCGGCGTCGACGCGGCGCTGTACCCCGGATCGTGGTCGGCGTGGTCGAATGATCCGGTCCGCCCGGCGGCCACCGGAGCCGCCCCAGAGGGCGACGCCGCAACGACGAGGAGTGCCAGCTATGCCGGTTGAGTTCATCAGTGCCACCCACATCACGCCCGCACCCAGCGCCCACGGTCACAACCTGGCGGGCTTCGATCCCGAGTACACGAGGAAGTTCGCGCGGATGCTCGACGACGGGGGCTTTGACTGGACGCTCGTGGCCTACTTCTCCGGCGCGCCGGATTCGCTCCAGATCGCCCAGTTCGTCGCCGAGAACACCGAGCGCATCGCGCCGGTCGTGGCCCACCGGCCCGGTTTCACCTTTCCCACCCAGTTCGCCAAGGGCATCGCCGGTCTGGACCGCATCTCCGACAGCCGGGTGATGATCCACATCATCTCCGGCGGCTCGGATGAGGAGCAGCGCCGCGAGGGCGACTACACCACCAAGGAGCAGCGCTACCGCCGCTCGGAGGAGTTCGTCAACATCCTGCGCCGCGTCTGGACCGAGGATGGTCCGATCAGCCACCAGGGCGAGTTCTACGCGTTCGAGGACTTCGCCACCGACGTCAAGCCGCTGCGCGGTACGGTGCCCATCTCGGTCGGCGGCTCCTCCCAGCAGGCCTACGAGGTCGGCGGGCGGACGGGCGACATCTTCGGGCTGTGGGGCGAGCCGCTGGCCGAGACCGCCGAGCAGATCGCCGCGGTCAACGCCGTGGCCGACGCGGCCGGGCGTCCCCGGCCACGCATCTGGAACTCGTTCCGCCCCATCGTCGCGGCGACGGATGAGCTGGCCTGGGAGAAGGCCCACCAGGTCCTCGCGGGCGCCCGGGCGGCCAAGACCCAGGCGAGCCCGAGTGGGGCAGGGGCGAGGTTCCTCGCCCACACCCCGACCAACGTCGGCTCGGTGCGCCTGCGCGAGCTGGCCCAGCGCGGCGAGCTGCACGACCGCTGTCTGTGGACGCCGCTGGCCGCCGAGTTCCAGGGGATGGGCTCGACCACCGCGCTGGTCGGCTCCTATGAGACCGTCGCCGCAGCCCTGATCGACTACACCGAGATCGGCTGTGACCTGCTGTCGATCCGCGGCTGGGACGTCTGGAACGACGCCCAGGACTACGCCCGTCATGTGCTGCCACTCGTGCGCCAGGAGCTCGCCCACCGTGAGGCGACCGGCACCGCACCCGTGCTCAACCCCGATTCCAGGAGCCTCACCCATGCCCGTTGAGTTCATCAGCGCCACCCACATCTCCGACGACCACCGCAAGGTCGGACAGGGCTTCACCGGCTTCGATCCCGACTACACGCGTCGCTTCGTCCACGCTCTCGACGACGCCGGCTTCGACTGGACGCTGTGCGCCTACGGCTCACCGTCGCCGGACTCGCTCCAGCTCGGGCAGTTCGTGGCCAACCACTCCGAACACGTCAAGCCGATGATCGCCCACCGCCCGGGCTTTCAGTTCCCCACCCAGGTGGCCAAGGCGTTCGCCGGGCTCGAGCGCATCTCCGGCGGACGGGTCGGCATCCACATCATCTCCGGCGGCGCCGACATCGAGCAGCGCCGGGAGGGCGACTACCTGAACAAGACCGAGCGCTACGAGCGCTCGGATGAGTTCGTGCAGATCCTCCGCAAGGTCTGGTACGAGGACGGCCCGATCTCCTTCGAGGGCAAGTACTACAAGTTCGAGGACTTCGCCACCGACATCAAGCCGGTGCACGGCCCGATCCCGGTGTCGATCGGCGGCTCCTCCGACCAGGCCTATGAGATCGGCGGCCGCCTCGGTGACATCTTCGGGCTGTGGGGGGAGCCGTTGAAGGAGACCGCCGAGCAGATCGCCGCGGTGAACCGGTACGCCGACGCCAACGGGCGCCCGCGCCCGCGCATCTGGAACTCGTTCCGCCCGATCGTGGCGCCGACCGACGCGCTGGCTTGGGAGAAGGCGCACACGATCCTCGCCCAGACGCAGAAGGCGATGGCCGGGGCCGGAGGCCAGATGCTCAAGCGCTTCGGCGGGGAGGACCCCCAGAACGTCGGCGCCCAACGCCTGCGCGCGGTGGCCGAGCGCGGCGACGTCCACGACCGCTGCCTGTGGACGCCGCTGGCCAAGGAACTGAAGGGGGCGGGGTCGACCACCGCCCTGGTCGGCTCCTACGAGACCGTGGCCGCCGCGCTGGTCGACTACGCCGAGGTCGGCTGTGACCTGCTGTCGATCCGCGGCTGGGACGTGTTCAACGACATGGTCGATTACGGCCGCTACGTCCTGCCGCTGGCCAAGCAGGAGCTGGCCCACCGCGCGGCGACCGGCAACGCCCCCATCCTCAATCCCGACTCCAAGCCCGAGGTGGTGCTGGCATGACTGCCATCCGCGAGGACACCGTCAAGCTGCCCGTCCCCGATCTCAGTGATGCGGCACTGGCGCGGGTGACCGCCGCCCTGGCGCGGAACGCCGAGCGCTATGACCGCTCCGGCGACTTCCCCTGGGACTCGATCCAGATCGTCCATGACGCCGGCCTGCTCACCTATGGCATCTCCCCCGAACTGGGGGGCGCGCTGGAGCCGACCATCACCGACACCGCGCGGATCATGCAGGCGCTCGGTCGGGGTGACGCGTCCGTGGCGCTCATCGCGGCGATGACCATCGCCCAGCACCTCATCCACGCCGGCACCGGGGTGTTCCCCGAGGAGCTCTACGCGAGGATCGTCGCCGACTCCGCCCAGGCGCCGGTGCTCATGAACGCCATCCGTGCCGAGCCGGAGCTCGGCGCCCCCGCGCGCGGCGGTCTGCCCAAGACCAAGGTGCGCCGGTCCGAGAACGGCTGGATCGTCAGTGGGCACAAGGCCTACGGCACCGGCTCTGAGGGCCTGGCCTACCACCTGGTGTGGGCGGCCACCGAGGACGAGGAGCCCCTCCAGGGTCACGTCATCGTCCCCGGGGACGACCCGGGAATCGAGATCATCAAGACCTGGGATCACCTCGGCATGCGGGCCACCAGCACCCATGACGTCGTCTATCACGACATCGAGGTGCCGCTGGAGAACTTCACCGGCGAGCCGATGGTCCCCGGCAGCCTGACCGGGGGCGGCAACCGCCGCCAGGGCAACCTCGTGGCCATCGGCGTGGCCGTGACCTCCCTGTATGTCGGGGTGGCCCGGGCGGCCCAGGAGTTCTTCAACCAGTTCGCCCACGAGCGGGTGCCCGCCGCGCTCGGCAAGCCAATCGCCACCACGGAGCGGATCCAGTCGATCGCCGGTGAGATCGACGCCCTGCTGTTCGGCGCCGAGGAGGTGCTCTACAGCGTGGCCCGCCGGGCCGACGCAGGGGAGAAGGCCGCCTTCGGACAGACACCCTTCGTCAAGCTCATCGCCACCCGCAACGCGGTCAGCGCGGTCCAGACCGCCGTGGCGGCGATCGGCAACCCGGCGCTGACCAAGCACAACCCGATCGAGCGGCATCTGCGCGACGTGCTGTGCTGCCGGATCCATCCGCCCCAGGACGACATGGCCCTGATCTTTCTGGGCAAACAGGCGCTCGGCGTGTGACCGGCCCGGCGCGGGGATCCTTCGACGGCGTCGATCGAGCGATAAGCGGCCCCGATCGGCACTGATCGGGGAATTTTGTTGGACGCGCCCGGCGTGCTGCCACAAACTGGATAAAGATGGTTGAGATTATGGACAATCCCAACCGCCCTCCTCTCCCAACCTTGAACAGAAAGAACCCACGTTGATGGTCAGACGGACACGATTGCGCCACGCGCTCCTCGCCGCCGCCCTGTTGGCCGCGGTCAGCATGCTGGTCTCCGCCTGCGGCGGCGCCGCGGCGGGCTCGGGCAGCTCCTCCGGATCCACCGGATCGGTGAGCTCCGCGTCGGCCGGCACCCCGAAGGAGGGTGGGAACGTCACTTTCCTCATCCAGGAGTTCCCCGTGGGCTGGGTCTCCTCGCTGAGCAGCATCTCCTCCTACGAGGGCAACCTCTGGGGCGAGATCACCGACAAGCTCGTCTACGTCGACAACAAGGGCAACGTCAGCCCGTGGGTCCTCTCCTCCTGGAACAGCGAGGACGGCGCGAAGAAGTTCATCCTGCACATCAAGCCGGGGATCACCTTCTCGGACGGCGAGAAGATGGACGCCCAGGCGGTCATCGACAACATCAACATCTGGGCCCACGGCGACTCCAAGCGCGGCATCGCCCAGGTCGGTCTGTTCCCGTCGCTCAACTACGTCGGGTCCAAGGCGGTCAACGACTCGACGGTCGAGGTCGACTTCTCCAAACCGACCCTCGGGTTCATCCCGACCCTCGGATACCACGGCTGCATCTTGCTCTCGCCCAAGACCCTGAGCCAGAGCGTCAACCAGCAGGCGAACCTGCTCACCGAGTACGGCAGCGGCCCCTTCACCGTCAAGTCCTACAAGCAGGGCGTCTCCTACACGCTGGTCAAGCGCAAGGACTACAACTGGGGTCCTCAGGCGCTCGGCCACACCGGGCCGGCGTACCTGAACTCCATCACCTACAAGGTCGTCGCGGACTCCTCCACCCGTGAGCAGGCGGTCGAGGCCGGCGACGCCCAGGTCGACTTCAACCCCAACGTGGCCGACATCAGCCAGATCGAGGGCCAGGGCCTCCAGGTCACCTCGCCCAAGTACCTCGGCTTCACCGACGGCTTCCAGGTCAACGCCACCGTCGCCCCGACGAACAACCTCCAGGTCCGCCAGGCGATCGAGCATGCGATCAATCGGTCAGAGATCGTCAGCACGGTCTACCCGACCGGGTTCACCCAGGCGGCCACGTCGTTCATCCAGAGCAACGTGCCTGGGGCGGCGGATGAGTCATCGCTCATCAACTACGACCCGGCGGAGTCGAAGAAGCTGCTGGCTCAGGCGGGCTACACCAAGGGCTCGGACGGCTACCTGCAGAAGGCCGGTCAGGATCTCACCTTCGACCTGTACCCGAACCCGTACGTGCCGGCCACCACCCAGGAGGACCAGCTCATCTCCCAGGAGCTCAAGGCGGTCGGGATCAAAGCCCCGCTGGACGTCGTCCCGCTGGCCAACTTCACCAGCGTCGCCGAACCGCCGTACAAGCCGCTGGTTCCGGTGTCGCGCAGCTTCGTCGACTTCTCGACGGTCGGAGGCGTCCTCACCAGCCTCAACGGCGGCCAGAACTGGTTCAGTCTCGGGACGAGCGACAAGACGCTCGACGCGCTGTCTCAGGATCTCGAGAGCGCCGCGTCGGACTCGGCACGCACCGCGGCGGAGGCCAAGGTGCAGAAGTACGTCCTCCAGCAGGGGTACTTCATCCCCACGACCGAGCAGGTCCAGCGCGTCTACGTCCTGGCCAAGAACCTCGAGGGTGTGACCTACAACGGTCTGGCCTACGCCAACCTCTACACCGCCTGGCTGTCGTGAGCTCGATCACGCCAGCCGATGCGGTCGTCCTCGGCGGGGCTCCGGCCCCGTCGAGTCGCCGCCGGGGCCGATCTGGGGCCCAGCCGTATCTGCTCTACGCCGGGCGCCGCCTCCTTCAGGCGGTGCTCGTCGTCGTGCTCGCCTACGTCATCACCTTCGTCGCGCTGTTCGTCCTCGGCAACAACCCGATCAAGTCGACGCTGAGCAACCCCCAGACCGGGCTCGACCCGGCCCAGGTCGGCAAGCTGGAGACCTACTACGGCGTCAACGGATCGCTGCTGCACCAGCTCTGGCTCAACGGGTCCCGATTCTTCCGCGGTCAGTTCGGCACCTCGCTGCAGAATCACCTGCCCGTCTCCCATCTCATCTGGACGGCGCTGCCCTACACCCTGAAACTAGCCGGCCTCGCCCTCGCCATCTCGCTGATCTTCGCCATCGCACTCGCCTACGCGTCCCAGCGCTTCCCGCTGCGCTGGGTGCGTGAACTCGCCCGCTCGGTGCCCTCCTTCTTCCTGTCGGTGCCCAACTTCGTCATCGGCCTGCTGCTCATCCAGGTCATCTCCTTCCGCTGGCACGCCTTCGACGTGCTGTCACCCGACAGCTTCGTCGCGACCCTGTGCGCCGCCTTCGCGCTGGCCATCCCCATCTCCGCTCCGTTGTGTGAGGTGCTCATCGCCAACCTCGACAACGAGTCCTCCCAGGAGTACGTGCTCGTCGCGCGGTCCCGGGGGCTGTCGGAGGCCAGGATCTTCCTCCGTCACCTGGTCAAGCCCTCGAGCCTGCCCGCGGTGACGATGGCCGCGATCATCGTCGGCGAACTGATGGGCGGAGCGCTCATCACCGAGGAGGTGTTCGGCCGGACCGGCGTGGGCACGCTGATGTACCAGTCGGTGACCACCGGCGACACGCCGGTGCTCCAGGCGGTCGTGGCCCTCGCCGCCGCCGTGTTCGTGGTCGCCAACCTCATCGCCGACCTGCTCTCTCCGCTGCTCGATCCTCGCGTCGAACTCGTCGGCCCGCGCTCCGCACCCGGCCTCGTCCGCGGGTTGGGGCGCGGCTTCCAGGCCGGCAACCGGTTGGGGTCGCGCTGATGAGTTTCGTCGTCCTGCCCCAGCGCAGGGTCAGCCTCAGCTCCACGCGCAGGTGGTTCACCGCGACCCCGCCGACGGTCACCCTGGCCTTCGTGGTGGTCATCCTCGTCGCGCTGTGGGTGATCGTGCCATCGCTGTTCACTTCCCAGAGCCCGGTCGCGGCGGTGCCCCTCGACAAGCTGCGCAGCCCGAGCGGAGCCCACTGGTTCGGCACCGACGAGCTCGGCCGCGACGAGCTGACCCGGGTCATCTACGGCTCACGATCCGCCGTGCTCACCGCCTTTCTCGCGGTCGGCATCGGGTTGCTCATCGGTGGCGCGCTGGGCATGATCGCGGGCTTCTTCGGCAAGCTGACCGACGCGGTGATCGGCCGCGGGGTCGACACGCTCCTCGCCATCCCCGGCTTCCTGCTCGCCGTGGTGATCGTCGTCGGCATCGGCTTCGAGACCCGGAACGCGGCCATCGCCACGGGCATCACCTCGATTGCCATCTTCGCTCGCATCATGCGCGCCGAGACGCTGCGCGTGCGGCAGGCGGTGTTCGTCGAATCGTCCTACCTCCAGGGCGGATCACAGCTCTTTGTCCTGTTCCGCCACGTGCTGCCCAATGCCTATCGCTCGGTGCTGGCCCTCGCCGTGCTGCAGCTCGGCAACGCGATCCTGGTGATCGCCGCCCTGGCGTTCCTCGGCTACGGCTCACCGCCCCCCGCGGCGGACTGGGGCCTGCTCATCTCCGACGGCGCGAACTACCAGATCGCGCCCTGGCTCGTGTACTGCCCGGCGGCCGTGGTCGTCGTCACCGTGCTCTCAATCAACAGGATCAGCAGATGGCTACGCAACCCGAATCACTAACTGAGGCGCGGGGTTCCGCGCACCCCGGCTCTGGCCGGGAGGACCGAGGCGGCCCGCTGCTCGGCGTCCAGGGCCTGTCGGTGGCCTACGGTGAGCAGGAGGTGATCCACGACGTCACCTTCGACCTGGCGCGGGGGGAGAGCCTGGCCATCATTGGCGAGTCGGGCTCGGGCAAGACCACCTTGGCCCGGACCGTCCTGCGCCTCCTGCCTTCCACGGCCCGGATCACCGCCGGCAGCGTCGTCTTCGACGACCGGGACGTGACCCGCATCTCCGATCGCGCCTTCCGTCCGCTGCGGGGCACCCAGATCGGTTACGTGCCCCAGGATCCCGCCAACGCCCTCAATCCGGTCCGGGCGATCGGTGTCCAGGCCCATGAGACCGCGGCACTGCTCAAGCTGAAGAGCCGCGGGGAGGAGCGACAGCGGATCCTCGAGGCCTTCGCCGAGGTCGGCCTTCCGGACCCCGAGCGCGTCTATCACGCCTATCCCCATCAGCTCTCCGGCGGCATGCTCCAACGCGTGCTCATCGGCCTGGCGGTGCTGCCGCGCCCGACCCTGCTGGTGGCCGACGAGCCCACGTCCGGTCTCGACGTGACGATCCAGAAGGTCGTGCTCGACCTGCTCACCGGCTTCCAGCGCGACCTCGGCGTCAGCCTGCTGTTCATCACCCACGACCTGGCGCTGGCGGCCGAACGGGCCGACAGCCTCGTGGTCCTCAAAGACGGCGTGGTGCAGGAGCGCGGTGGCTCCCGCGAGGTGTTCGCCGCGCCCAGGTCCGACTACGCCCGCGAGCTCCAGGCCGACGTCCCGGCGATCAACCCCAACCGCTACCGCCTGGCCCGCGCCGCCCACCTCGACCACGTCGAGCGGAACGCGCCCAACCAGGTCGAGCTGCGCTCGGTGACCAAGACCTTCCACACCCGCGACGGCGTGACCACGGCGGTCGACGGCGTATCGATCTCGGTCAAGAAGGGCCAGACCCACGCCCTGGTCGGTGAGTCCGGCTCGGGCAAGACCACCACCGTGCGCATGCTGCTGGGGCTCGAGCAGCCTGACTCCGGCGAGATCGTCGTCGGGACCGACGTCGTGAGCGGCCAGTCGCCCAAGCAGTGGCGCACCGCCCGGCGCCACCTCCAGCTCGTCTACCAGAACCCGTTCACCTCACTGGATCCGACCTGGCGCCTTGAGCGGATCGTCGGCGAGCCGCTCGATCGCTATGACGTCGGCGACAAGTCCGAGCGCCGCGCGCGGGTGATCGAGGCCCTCGGCGCGGTCGGTTTAGGTGAGACGATGCTGTCGCGGCGGCCGGCGAACCTGTCCGGCGGTCAGCGCCAGCGCGTGGCCATCGCCCGTGCGCTGGTCATGCGCCCCGACGTGCTCGTGCTGGATGAGCCGACCTCGGCGCTCGATGTCACTGTGCAGGCAGCGATCATGGACCTGCTGGTCAAGCTCCAGGACGAGTTCGATCTCACCTACGTCTTCGTCTCCCACGACCTCTCGCTGGTGCGCCAGATCGCCGACACCGTCACCGTGCTGCGCCACGGATCGGTAGTCGAGGCCGGCACCGTCGAGCAGATCTTCTCCAGGCCCCAGGATGACTACACCAAGGCGCTGCTCGCGGCGATTCCCCGGGTGACCACGGTCGATGTCCCGGTGGATCTGGACGATGTCGTCGACACCTCCGCCTGAACCGCCGCGCGAGGGCGCCGTCGCGCTCATCGAGTCCAGCTCCCACTGGGGGACCTACGTCGCCCACGTGAGCCCAGCCGGGGAGCTGCTCGAGGTCTCCCCCCACGCGGATGACCCCGACGCCGCGCCGGCGATCGCCAACGTCGCCGACGCTCAGCGGGCGCGCTCGCGGGTCACCGCACCATCGGTGCGCCGGCGCTGGCTCGAGCACGGCCCGGGGCCCGACCCCCGGCGCGGGGATCCCGACGATGAATACGTCGAGCTCGATTGGGACACGGTGCTCGATCTCGTGGCCGGCGAGCTGGACCGGGTCCGCGGCGATCACGGCAACGCGGCCATCTTCGGCGGCTCCTACGGCTGGGCCAGTGCCGGGCGCTTCCACCACGCCCAGAGCCAGATCCACCGCTTCCTCAACCGCATCGGCGGCTACACGGGGTCGGTCAACGACTACAGCCGGGGGGCGAGCCTGGTCCTCCTGCCGCACCTGATCGGGCCCCGCACGATGATGGAGCTGCGGGTCAAGCCGGTCGCCTGGCCCGAGGTGGCCCGCCACACCGACCTGCTGGTCAGCTTCGGGGGTCTGCGGCGCTCCAACGCCTGGGTGGTGCCCGGGGGCCATGATCGTCACACCGGGTCGGAGCTGATGCGCAGAGCGGGGGCGAGCACGCGGGTGGTGTCGCTCTCCCCGGCGGCTGACGACGCCTTCACCGACCTCGAGGCTGAGTGGATCGGGCTCATGCCCGGCACCGACACCGCGGTCATCCTGGCGCTGATCCACGTCCTGGTGAGCGACGGACTGGCTGACGACGCCTTCCTCGAGCGCTACGCGGTGGGGGCCGAGGCGGTGCGCGCCTACGTGCGCGGCGACGCCGACGGGAGCCCGAAGTCCCCCGAGTGGGCCGAGTCGATCTCCCAGGTGCCGGCCGCGCGGATTCGCGCGCTGGCCCATGAGATGGCCCAGGGTCGGACGCTGGTCAACGTCGCCTACGCGGTGCAGCGGGGCGAGCACGGCGAGCAGCCGGTGTTCGCCGCCCTGACCCTGGCGGCGTGCCTCGGCCAGATCGGACTCCCGGGTGGCGGCTTCGCCCACGGCTACGGGTCGATGGGCGACTACGGCAACGGCAGCGCACCGTTGCGCGGGCCCGTGTTCCCCCAGGGAGCGAACCCGGTCGACCGCGTCATTCCCTGTGCCCGGATCAGCGACATGCTGCTGGCACCCGGGGAGGCGTACGCCTACGACTGCGCGACCCACTGCTACCCGCAGATCCGCCTGGCCTACTGGGCCGGGGGCAACCCCTTCCACCATCATCAGGACCTGGCGCGCCTGCGCCGGGCCTTCGCGGCGCTCGACACCTTCATCGTCGACGAGACCCACTGGACCGCCACCGCCAAGCACGCCGACATCGTGCTGCCGGTCGCCATGACCCTGGAGCGCGACGACATCGCCGTGGGGAACGGGGACAGCCGCATGCGCGTGTCGGCCAAGGCGGTCGAGCCTCCCGGACAGGCGCGAGAGGAGTTCGCCATCCTGGCGGACCTCGCCCACCGGCTCGGGGTCGGCGGGGACTTCGACGAGGGGCGTGACAGCGGCGCCTGGCTGAAGCAGCTGTACGAGGACTGGCGGGCCGCGCCGGGCGCACCGCCGGCCCCGCCCTTCGATGAGTTCTGGGCCGCCGGCGGGGTCGACCTGCCCCAGGTGCCCTATGAGGACGCCGTGTTCAGCGCCTTCCGCGCTGACCCGGACGCGAACCCGCTCGACACGCCGAGTGGGCGCATTGAGCTGTACTGCGAGGCGTTCGCCGCCTGGGGCCAGCCCGACGTGCCGCCCCACGCGGCCTGGCTGGAGCCGACCTACTGGTGGGGCTCGCCGCTGGCCGCCGAGTACGACCTCCACCTGCTGTGTCACCAGCCCAGTCACCGCTTACACAGCCAGCAGGACATGGGCGCCGCCAGCCAGGCGACCAAGGTGGCCGGGCGTGAGCCGATCCGCCTCCATCCCGCCGACGCGGCCGCGCGTGGTCTAGACGCGGGGGATGTCGTGCGGGTGCGCAGTCCGCAGGGGAGCCTGCTCGCCGGGGTGGTCTTGGTGCCCGGGCTGATGCGCGGGGTCGCCCAGATGCACACCGGCGCCTGGTTCGACGGTTCGGCGCCTCAGGTCGCCGACTGCATCAGCGGCAACGTCAACGTGCTCACCCGCGACGTCGGTACCTCAGCGCTCGCCCAGGCCTCCAGCGGCGCCCACGTGCTCGTGGCCGTTGAACGCTACGGCGGACCGCTGCCCGCGCTCCGGGCGTATGAACCCCCCCGACTGACCCGACCTGACCCCGATTTCGGGCACGAACACGCGACGTGACGTCGGCGCGCCGGCGGGCAGTGGCGCTCACGGAGTCCTCTGGTGCATTCAGGCTCTGAGCTTGCGGCCGGTCTTGAACAGCCACAGCGACCAGGCGGTCAGCACGAGTCCCATGCCCCACAGGACGGCCAGGGCGGTCCCGGCCGGCAGATCCGCATGGCCCAGGAAACCGATGCGCAGGACCTGGACGATGTAGAAGACCGGGTTGAGGTGGCTGAGCACCTGCCAGGCCGTCGGCAGCGTGGAGATCGCATAGAAGGTCCCGCCGAGGAAGGTGAGGGGCTGGACCAGCAGCTGCTGCAGCGAGACGTTCTGATCCATCGTGTTGACATAGACGCCGGCGACCACACCCATCTGCGCGGTGGTGAGGAACACCGCCAGCAGGCCGGCGACGAGGATGAGCGGCCGGTGCACGCTCTCGCCGATGATCGGGAGGGCCACCGCCGCCACGAGTCCCCCGGTGAGGATCTGGCGGATGACCGCCGCCAGCACGCAGGCCAGGTTGATCTCCCACCAGCGCAGCGGGCTGGCCAGCACGTCGTTGAGGTAGCGGTCGCGCCGAGCGTCGAAGATCGAGATGGTGCCGTTGGTCCAGCCGACGGTCATCAGACACTGGGCCAGCAGGCCGGGGAAGATGAAGCGGGTGTAGGGAACCCCGTCGGTGAGGCCGCGCTTGAGGGCGTAGCCGAACACGAACAGCAGCAGCAGGGGCATGCTCAGCTGTCCGAGGACCGCATTGGGCCAGATGCGCAGGTAGCGGACGACCTCGCGCTGGAGCAACCAGGAGAAGGGGGAGCGGGCCGGGGTGAAACGGACGGGGGTGGCGCTCATGTCAGCATCGCCTGGGCGTACACGCCCGCGATGTCGCTCGCCCCGAAGTCGGCGCGCAGACGATCCGCGCTGTCGCGGGCCAGCACGCGCCCCCCGCGCAGCAGGATGATCTCGTCACACAGCTCCTCGGCCTCCTCGAGGTAGTGCGTGGTCAACACCACGGTCATCCCGTCGGCGTGCAGCCCACGGATGTAGGTCCACAGCTCGGCGCGCAGATCGATGTCGACCCCGGCCGTCGGCTCGTCGAGGATGAGCAGGCGGGGCCGGTGCATCAGCGCCCGCGCGAAGAGGATCCGCCGGCGCATGCCGCCCGACAGCTCGGTGATCTTGTGCCTGGCCTTGTCACGCAGGTGGAAGACGTCGAGCAGTTCCCGCGCCCGCTGGGTCGCCTCGCGCCGGCCCATCCCGTGATATCCGCCGTGATAGATGAGGATCTGCTCGACGCTGAGGAAGCGGTCCAGGTTGATCTCCTGTTCGGCCAGTCCCACGAGGCTGCGCGCCTCACGGGTGTCACGGTCGTGTCCGAAGATCTCGATGGTCCCGCCGGTCGGAATGACCAGGTTGCAGACCGAGCCGATCAAGGTGCTCTTGCCCGCGCCGTTGGGACCGAGCAGCCCGATGAAGCGTCCTGGCTCAACGTCGAGGTCGAGGGTGTGCAGGGCGGTGAACCCGTTGGCGTAGGTCTTGTGCAGGCCGCGGATCGACAGCGCCGCAGCGTGAGTCGACACTCAGGACCAGCCCGGCGTGGCCAGGCTCGAATCGGGCCGGCCGACCTTCTTGCCCGGGTTGAGCAGGTTGGCCGGGTCCAGCGCGCGCTTGATCGCCTCATGCGCGCCGACGGCCGCATCGGACCACTGACCCAGCAGCTGTCCACGCTTGAGCAGGCCGAGGCCATGCTCACCGCTGACGCTGCCGCCCAGCTCGCGCGCCAGATCGAACAGGGCCGCGCCGGCGGCATCGGCACGCCGGCGCTGCTCGGGGTCGTCGGGGTCGAACAGGAAGGTCGAGTGCACGTTGGCGTCCCCGGCGTGGCCCCAGGAGGTGGCCTCCAGCCCGACCTGCTCACCGATCTCCAGCGTTCGCGCGATCGCCTCACCGAGCCGGTCGAGCGGCACCGCGATGTCCTCGGCCAGCTTCTCACCCCTGACGGCGCGCACGACGAGGGAGACCCCGCCGCGCCAGCGCCACATCTCGGCCGGGTCATGGGCGCGCGCCCCCGAGCCGAGCGCCTCGAGCAGCGCGTCGCGTTCGGCTTCGGACTCGGCCTCGGCGATGACGAGGAAGTCGGCCCCGGAGGCGTCGATGAACGGCGGCGGGGCGTATCGCAGGGCGCTGCCCTGCATGAACTCGATCGCCGCGGGGACGACGTTGGAGGCCAATGCCGCCTCGATCGCGTCGATCCCCTCGCCGATCGAGCCGTAGACCCCCACGACGGGGATCGCCATCTCCGGCGCCGGGGTCAGCTTGAGCCACGCGGCGGTGATGATCCCCAGCGTGCCCTCGGAGCCGATGAGCAGGCTGCGCAGGTCATAGCCGGCCACGTCCTTGCGCAACGGCCCACCGAAGCGCACGAGCTCGCCCGGGGCGAGCACCGCCTCCACGCCGGTGACCCAGCGCCCGGTGACGCCGTACTTGAACGCGTGGGGCCCTCCGGCGTTGGTGGCCAGGTTGCCGCCGATCTGGGAGGACTCCGGCGCGCCGGGGTCCGGCGGGAACAGCAGTCCGTTGCGCCGGGCCAGCTTGTGCACGGCGGCGGTGGTGACCCCGGCCTCGACCTCCATGCGCCACAGCAGCGGGTCGAAGGAGCGCACGTGGTTGAGCCGGTCGAGCGCGATCGCGACCTGGGGGGCGTCACCCTCGGGCACGATGCCGCCGGAGTATCCGGTGGCCCCCCCGACCGGCACGATCGCCACCCCGCGGGCGTACGCCCAGGCCACCGCCGCACGCACCTGCTCGGCGTCGGCGGGATGGATGAGCACGGGCGAGACGCCCGACAGCCCGCTGGCGTCGGTCAGTCGCACCGCGCGTTCGACATGGCGATCACCCACCACCTGGCTGAGCGCGGAGGCGATCCTCGCCACGGTGGTGGCGGCTTCGGCGGTCTGTGGGACCGCCGCGCCGGTGGACGCGGCCGTCATTGCGCCGGCACCCAGCCCAGCGCCGGGGCGACGTGGGCGGCCATGTCCTCGAGGATGCGGATGTTCTCGGCCAGTCCGAAGCCGGGCGGCAGGAACAGGGCGACCTCATCAGCCGCCTGGATACCCGGATCGGCCAGCAGGGCCGCGATGACGCTGTCGGGGTCCCCGCGGAACACGGGGGAGGGGAGGAACGCCCCGAGGTCGGGCGGGCGGCGGGAGAAGTCCTGGGTCAGAGCGCCCTTGGGCTTGGACGCGGCCGGGCCGTCGGTCTGGCGTTGGAGGTCATAGGCCTCATAGGTCCGGGCCAGCTCAGGTGTGGTGGCCGGCAGGATCGAGGCGGCGACCGCGACCGGCGGCGCCGGCTCTGGGCCCGGCCACGCGTCACGGTAGGCGCGGATCAGCTTGGCCTGGTACTCCGAGAAGCTCAGGCCCGCCTCGACGGAGTGCAGGATCGTGCCGGTCATCAGGGCCAGGCGCTGGGAGGCCGCCTTGACGGCGGAGGCGATATGGCCCGAGCCGTAGGCGATCCGGTCGCGCAGCCCCTCGCTCTGGGGGGTGACCTTGAGCTGGCTGCCGGCGACGATCAGCGTCGGGTCGTCCTCTCCGACGGTGTGCAGCGTCTGGCCCTCGATCGCGGCGAGGAAGCGTTCCAGCCGGTGCTGGCCCTCCTCCCGCGCGTCGACCTTGGCGTGCTCGAAGATCGGTTCAAAGCCGGGCCGGCCGCTGGAGAGCACGAGGCGCAGGCGGCCGTCGACGAGCAGGTCGGTCGTCCCCGCGGCCTCGGCGAGCAGGATCGGGTCCTGATAGCGCATGGGGATGACCGCGCTGCCCAGGGCGATTCGCTCGGTGTGCTGACCCGCGGCCGCGAAGAACGGCAGGGGAGAGGAGAGATAGTTGTCAAAGTGGCGCTGATAGGCCCAGGAGGACTGGTAGCCGAGGCGCTCGGCGGCCTGGATCAGCGCGATGCCGTCTGACAGTCCGCGCGCCGCACCGCCGGGGCCGTCGTTGAAGGACACGCGCTGGTTGAAGCCCAGCGTCAGCGCCGGACGGCCCGCCGCGCGGGGGGAAGGTGCCGGAAGGGTCTGGGTCGAGTCTGTGGTCACGGCGTGCACTCCATTCTCAAGCAACCCGATGAACCTAGGGGGGATGATGAGGTGAGTCAAAGCCGATTGGGAATCGGATTCGATGCCCCGCCCTTATCGGTCATCGCCACGCGCCAGGCCATGGGCCTGCTAACTAAGGAGGTCGGGGTACCGCACTGATCACCACGTCTCATCCGAGAACCATCACCGCAGCGCGGCCCGACCTGCGCGCCAGCGATGACGGCGTCAGCGCCCGGGCCGACGTGCTCGTGCTCGGCGGCGGACCCGCTGGCTGCTGGGCGGCGATCACCGCAGCGGAGGCGGGTGCCTCGGTGGTGCTCGTCGACAAGGGCCACTGCGGCACGTCGGGTGCGACCGCCAGCGCCGGCACCGGCGTCTGGTACGTGGAACCTGAGGCGCAGGCGCGTGAGCGGGCGATCCAGGCCCGGGAGGCGATGGGCGGCTGGCTGGTCGACCGCGGCTGGATGCATCGCGTGCTCGACACGACCTATGCGCAGATGAACCGACTGGCCGACTGGGGTTACCCCTTCGCGGTCGACGCCGACGGCCGACAGGTCCGCATCGGCGTG
>CAZZVR010000016.1:28094-30632 GCA_964657595.1 Burkholderia sp. PAMC 26561
GCGGAGTTCTCCGGCATGGAGTTCTCCAACGCCTACGCCATCTCCCCGACCTTCGCCACGGTCACCAAGACGGCGTTCTACAAGTTCGCCACCTTCTCCACGCCGGCGGGGGTGCTGGAGGGCGCCAGTGGCCAGCGGCGCACGCCGATCGCCCGGGCGCTGCTGGAGGGCCCGGTGTACGCCCGGCTCGATCGGGCGCCGCGCGAGCTCGAGCGCCCCCTCCGTGACTCCCAGCCGAACTTCTTCCTGCCCTTTGACCGCGCGGGGATCGACCCCTTCACCCAGGCCTTCCCCATCACGCTGCGACTCGAGGGCACCGTGCGGGGCACCGGCGGCCTGGCCCTCACCGATCACGATTGCGCGACCAGTGTCCCGGGGCTGTTCGCGGCCGGCGATGCGGCCACGCGCGAGCTGATCTGTGGCGGCTTCACCGGTGGGGGGAGCCACAACGCAGCCTGGGCGCTGTCCTCCGGCACCTTCGCCGGCGCGGGCGCGGCGCGTTACGCCCTGGCCAGACGTGGCGCCTCTCCGACCCGGACCGCTCGGCCCGGCGTCCCCTCAGACGGTGTGGGGATCGGCGGCGCGGGCCTGGCGCCGACCCGTCAACCTGACCCGCAGCTCGATGCGGCGGAGATCATCGGTCTCGTCCAGGCCGAGGTTCATCCCTATGACAAGAACTACTTCCGCTCGGGTCCGGCGCTGAACGCGTCACTGGAGACCCTCGACGCTCTGTGGGGCCAGGTGGAGGCGGGCCTGCGCGGCGGCGACGGCTACCCGCCCCGCGGCGTCGCCGCGGCCGACGCGCTCCTGCGCGCCCGTGAGGCCGCGGCGATGGTCGCGACGGCCCGCTGGATGTACAACGCCGCGCGCGAGCGCACCGAGACCCGCGGCATGGCCAAGCGCACCGATCATCCCGAGCTGGACCCCACCCAGCAGCGCCGCCGCCGGGTCGGCGGCCTGGACACCGTCTGGAACCGCCTTGACCCGGTGGCACCGGACACGGCGCTGACCTCGCTGAGATGATCGAGCTGGTCTCTGAGGCACGCTGCATCAAGTGCGACGTGTGTATCCGCGTATGCCCGACCAACGTCTTCGCCCACGGGGAGGATCGTCTGCCCGTCATCGCGCGCCAAGCGGACTGCCAGACCTGCTTCATGTGCGAGGCGTGGTGTCCCGTCGACGCGCTGTTCGTGGCTCCGGAGGCCACGCCGGCACCCGAGGGCTCGCGCTACCGCGATGAATCCTGGCTGGTCGAACATGAGCTGCTGGGCAGCTACCGGCGTGAGATCGGTTGGGGCACCGGCCGCGAGGCACTCGACGCCGACGGGCGCAGCCTCCCGGACCCGGGGACGGGCGTGACCCCACCCGGCGCCGATGCGTTGGGCCTCGACGAGCGTCGAGCGGCCGAGCCGAGCCGGCCCCGGTATCACGTGGGCCTGCACATCGCCTACAGCGAGGAGGGGGAGGATGTCGAACCAGAGCCCCCGCTCAACCCGGGCCGACCGTAGCTTCACGGTGCCAACGGAGAGCCTCGAGGTGCCGACGATGCCCCCGCGCCTGACGCGCTGGTCCCTGTGGTCTGAGAACTCCGTCCTCGCCATCGGCTCGCGCGACTCGGTGCTGTGCATCGGCGCCGACCGCTCGTTCCTGTCGGTCGCCTCCGTCGGGTCGGCCGGCTCGATCGCGTCGGTTGGGTCCTTCGCCTCGATCCTCAGTGTCGGCTCGGCGCTGTCGGTCGCCGCGCTGCTCAGCTTCCGCTCGCGGCGTGCGGTGATGCGGGCCCGGGCCTGACGGCCTCGCCTGACACCTCACGGCATCAGATTTCGAGCGAACGCCCCGGATAGTGGCCGCTTAGTCACGGCCCTCAACCTCTGACGTGTGGCCCCAATGGGGCCGCCCTTTCCCCCATCGGAGGTTCAGCAGACATGTCTCTCTCACCCAGACCTGCCGTCGTCGCGGCCTGTCTCGCCCTCGCCGCCGGCGGCGGCGGCGCGGCGGTGCTCGCTGCGAGCGCCGGCGCCAGCACGGTCACCACGGCTCACCGTGTGGCCGCCGACGCCGGTACCGGCACCGTGTCGATTACCGGCGCCAAGGGCAAGACCCACACCACCACCGTTCCCGTGAGCTGCAAGGTCCTCAAGGGCCGCTACGTCGTGGTCGCCGGAAAGTCGCACGGCCGCCGCGGCAGCGCGGTGCGACTGAGCGTGAAGGACTACACGGGCGCGGGCAGCTACACCGGCAGCGTCGTGGTCACCCACCACAACCATGCCGGCTTCAGCGGTCACCGCTACGCCAAGGTCCCGGTGACCCTGACCAGCGACGGTGGAAGCTTCACATACTCCAAGACGCTGAGCGGGAAGCGGGACCCCGCGTTGAAGGGCAAGACCATCAGCGTCTCGGCAAGCTGGACCTGCTCGGTCTGAGCAGGTACTAGGGGGTCATGACCGCTGTGGGAGACCCGGCCCTCCCGCGGCGGTCACGCCACCCTGCACGAGGCCCGGGCCTCCGCTGCGTGAGCGCCGGCTGCGTGAGCGTCCG
>CAZZVR010000017.1:0-29785 GCA_964657595.1 Burkholderia sp. PAMC 26561
ACCCGGGCCATCGCCGCCCCCACAGTCGGCCTGGTCCTGCTGGCGCTCACCGGGGTGGAGCCGGCCGCCGGCGCCCAGTCCCGGCCCAGCGCCAGCGGCCTGCCCCGCACGATGACCGGCCAGGTGATCCGGGCGCGCAGCGGGACGCTGGCCCGCGGCACCGTGCTGAAGTCCACGACGATCTTCAGCGACCGGGTGTTCACCGGAGCCAGCCACGGTTTCGCCCTCGCCACCCGCGACTCCGCCGACTACCCGGTGCTCAGCACCGACGGCGGGAGGACCTGGAAGGTCGAGGGTCCGGCCCTGCACGTCGCCGCCGCCAACGCGCCCGCCGACGTCACGTCAGTCGGCATCAAGGGCACCAAGGTCGACTACGCCTACGGCAGCGGGGCGATCGACGTGACCGCCAACGGCGGCGACACCTGGTACCAGGTGTTCCCCGAGGGGAACGTGACGGCGGTCGTGGCCGGGGCGCGTGGCCTGGCGGCCTACGTGCAGGCCGTCAACGCTCAGACCGGCGCCGTCAGCGGCACCTACCAGTACGTCTCCGTCGACGGTGGCCATCACTGGACGCTGTCGAACGAGCTCGACGGCTGAGCGTCAGTTCGCCACCAGCCGCGGGGACTCAGACGCGTCGCCCGAGGTCTGACTGAGGGCCGCGCGCACCATCAGTACAGCGATGTCGTCGTCGGTCTTCTCCGCCCCGCGGGCTCCCAGCGCCACCGCCTCCAGCTCGGCCAGCTGGGCCTGGGCGTCGCCGGCGCGCAGGGAGCCGATCAACCGCCCCAGGTCGCCCTCGCCGGAGATGCGGGGATTGCGCTCGACCAGCCCGTCGGTGTAGAGCACCAGTGTGTCCCCCGCCTCGAGCCGTCCCGTCAGCGTCGGGAAGGCCGGGTTGGGAATCACCCCCAGCAGCGGTCCGTGCTCGGAGAGGATCTCGATCCTCCCGTCAGCCCGGCGGATGATCGGCGGCGGATGTCCCCCCACCGCCAGACGCACGTCGAAGCCGTCCCCGGACCGCTCCATGCAGCCGTACACGGCGGTGCAGAAGCGCTGGTAGCCGGACTTGCGCAGCGCCTCGCTGACGTCCGTGAGGACCACCGCGGGGTCCCCGGTGAGCCGGGCCACCGCCCGCGTGGTGTGGCGCGTCAGCGCGGTCACTGCGGCCGCGAGCGCACCGTGGCCCATCACGTCGCCGATGACGATCCCCCACGTGTCCTCGCCGAGTCCGAACACGTCATAGAAGTCCCCTCCCACCTCGAGGGTGCGGTCGCCGGGGTGGAAGGCGACGGCCACCTCGAGTCCCGGGGCGGCGGGCAGCTCGGGCGGCAGCAGACTGGACTGGAGCTCGTTGAGCTGGCGCATGCGCGCGCTCACCTCACGCTCACGGGCGCGGGCGTCGCGGTCCCGCTCGATCGCCAACGCCGCGGTGCGCGACAGCAGCTCGATGATCCGATCCTCCTCAGGCGAGGGCGTGACCGGTTCGGAGTGATAGACGGCGAAGGTGCCGACCAGCTCGCCGTTGGTGGCGAAGATCGGCGTGGACCAGCAGGCGCGCAGGCCGTGGCGGGCCGCCAGCTCGCGGTAGGGCGCCCACAGCGGATCGTCGTCGATGTCGGTCACGATCACCGTCTCGCGCCGGTGGGCCGCGGTGCCGCAGGAGCCCATCATCGGACCGATCTCGAGACCGTCGATCTCCCGGTTGTAGGCGGCCGGCAGGTCGGGCGCGACCCCGGATTCGAGGTGCGCCCCGTCGGCACTGATGAGCAGGATCGATGCGCGGCCGCCGCGATCTGACAGCCGCTGGGTGGCGGTGGTGATCGCCTCCAGCGATTCGCGCAGCGGGGCACCGCGGGCGATCATCGCCTGGATCTCACTCTGGGAGGCGAGCAGGCGCTCGGTCCGCACGCGCGCGGTGATGTCCTGGAAGACGACGACCCCGGCCACGATCTCCCCCGCGCCGTCATAGATCGGCGCCGCGTTGGCCAGCAGGGTCACCTCCCGTCCGTCGGGTCCCCGGTGCAGCAACTGCTCGTCGACCACCACCTCGCCGTCCCGGATCGCCCGCGCCAGCGGTGCCCGGTCGGTACTCAGCGGCGCGTGGTCGCGGTCAAACGCCGGATGGATGAGCGGGCTCTCGAGGGTGGCGCCGAGCACGGATGAGGTGAGCATCTGCTCGACCTCGGCGTTGGCCATCACCACCCGACCGGATTCGGCGTCGGCCAGGATGACCCCGGCGGGGAGCTGGCGCAGGGTCTGCTCCAGGCGCTGGCGCTCGGCGGCGATCTCCGCTGAGGCCTGGCTGCGTACGCGTGAGAGCTGCAGGTGGGCGCGGGCGCGAGCCAACAGCTCGCGGCCGGAGAACGGCTTGGGGAGGTAATCGTCTGCGCCGGCCCCCAGCCCCTCGATCGAGGCCTCCTCCCCGGCTCGGGCCGACAGCATGATGACCGGCAGCTCGCGTGTCTCGGGCGCCAGGCGCACCGCTGCGAGCAGCTCGAACCCGTCCAGTCCGGGCATCATCACGTCGGTGACCAGCAGGTCAGGCGGCGATGCCTGGACGCGCACCAGGGCGTCGTTGCCGTTGGCCACCATCTCAACATCCCAGAAGGGCGAAAACAGCCGCGCCAGGTACTGGCGCAGGTCCGGGTTGTCGTCGGCGATGAGCACCCGTGCGCGCTGGGCTCCGCCGGGCGCCGCCTCCAGCGGCGGCGGGGGCACCAATGCGGTGTCGTCACCCACGTCGACGGAGTCGCCCCGGCCATCCCCGCCCACCCAGCTGAGCGCCTCCTCGGCGAACAGATCCGAGATGCCCGCCACCGCGCCGGTGGGTTCGGAGCTGACCTGATCGGGCGGGAGGTGCTGGCGTCCGAAGGGCAGCGTGACGGTGAACTCAGAGCCCTGGCCCAGGACGCTGTCGACGACGATCTGGCCGCCGTGCAGCTCGACGAGCTCTTGGACCAGGGCCAGGCCGATGCCCGAGCCCTCCTGACTGCGCGCCGCCTCGGTCCTGACGCGGTGGAAGCGCTCGAACACCCGCGTGAGCTCGTGCGGCGGGATGCCGGGTCCGGTATCGCGCACCGATACGAAGAAGGCGCCGTCGACACTGCCCGTGGTGACGACGATCCCACCCTCGAGCGTGAACTTGAACGCGTTGGACATCAGGTTGAGGAGGATCCGTTCCCACAGGTTGGGATCGACGTAGACCTGCCCGTTCAGCGCCTGGGCCTCCACCGTCAACTCGAGCCCACCGCGCCGGCAGGCGTCCCGGAAGGTGCCGACCAGCTCCCCGGTGAGCCCGACGATGTCCACGGGGCGGAACTCGGCGCGCAGGCGCCCGGCCTCCAGCCGCGAGAAGTCGAGCAGTCCGTTGACCAGCTTGAGCAGACGCAGTCCGTTGCGGTGCGCCAGCTCGACCTCCTCCTGCCCCATCGCCTGGGTGTTCTCCAGCGCGTCCCGGAGGGGCCCGAGCATCAGGGTCAGCGGCGTCCGCAGCTCGTGGCTGACGTTGGAGAGGAAGGCCGTCTTGGCCCGGTCGAGGGCGGCCAGCTGCTCAGCGCGGTCCCGCTCGGCGGCATACGCCCGGGCGTTGGCCACGCCGACGGCCATGCGCTGGGCGATCAGGGCGGCGAAGGAGCGGAAGTCCTCGTCAGCCGGGCGGTAGCGGTTGGCGCCGGTGATGAGGAAACCGAAGGGCAGCGCGCCGCCGGGATCCTGCAGGGCGGCCAGCACCGCGTGGGACGGCGGTGCCGGCCAGGGTTCCGCCGGCAGATCTGTGAAGCGCCGGTCGAGGTCGTCGAGGACCACCTCGGTCACCTCACCGGTGGCCAGCCGGGCCACCGGCCAGATCGCGTCGAGCTCCGCCCCCGCGATCCGCTCCGGGGCGGCCGGGTTCGCGGCGGCGAAGCCCGTCGTCGCGACGCGCACCGCGTCTCCGCCGGGCTCGAACAGGTACACGGCACTGAAGGGGATCGAGCGGCGGTTGTGATCCAGCTGGGCGGTGACCTCCTCGAGGAAGCTCCGCTCGTCCCGGATCGCCGTGGAGACCGCCCCGATGTCGCGCAGGGTGGCCATCCGCCGGTCACCGATGACCCGCTCGGTCTCCTCACTGACCACGCACAGCATGCCGGCGACGGCGCCGCGGTCATCGGTCAGCGGACTGTAGGAGAAGGTGTGGTAGCTCTCCTCCTCATAGCCGTTGCGCTCGACGATCAGCAGCAGCGCCTCGTCCCAGGTCGACTCTCCGGTGTCCAGCACCGCCCGGATGCGAGGCTCGACGTCAGACCAGATCTCGGCCCACACCTCACTGGAGGGGCGTCCCAGGGCCCAGGGATACTTCTTGCCCAATGTGTCGCGCCGGTAGGCGTCATTGCAGAAGAAGGTCATCTCCGGACCCCACAGCATCCACATGGAGAAGCGCGAGGCGATCAGGGCGCCGACGATCGTCCGCAGTGAGCTCGGCCAGGTCGCCGGGTCGCCCAGAGGCGTCCGGTCCCAGTCGACCGCCAACAGATCGCGCCCTACGTCTCCGGCGGCCCGCCACAACTCCCTTACGGGGTCATCACCGGCCCCTGCACCCGAGGAACCCACACCCACAGTGTACGGTGGGCCGGCCCCCACAGGGCAGGCCCACGCCGCTACTCCATCAACAGCGCTACATCCGACGTCGCCCCGGGCTCAGAGGCCGGGGTGCGGCGCCCCATCACGGCCAGCGCCGCCGCCGGGATGAGGGCGACGAGGACGAGGACGAGCGCCCAGATGAACGTGTCGCCAAAGGCGTGGGCGATCGGGGTCGCCACCGTGGCGTGGGCAGAGGCGGGCAGGTGCTGGAGTGAGCCGAGACCCCCGCCGGAGCTGGGTGCGCGGGTGCCCAAGGCTCCGGTCAGGTCGTGGGCGAGATAGCTGGCCAGGATCACCGACAGGATCGCGGTGCCCACCGACGCGCCGCCCTGGCGGATGATGTTCATCGCGGTGCTGGTGCGGGCGATCGCGCTGGGCGGGACCGACTGCATCGCGGCGGTCATCGTCGGCATCATCGCGACGCCCATGCCGAGGCCCTGGACGGCCTGGCCGGCCATCAGCAGGAGATAGGAGGTGTGCGCGCCGGCGAAGAGGAACGGGATCATCCCGATCGCCACCAGCGGCAGTCCGGTGACCGGCATCAGCGTCGGCCCATAGCGGTCCGTCAGGCGCCCGGCGATCGGCATGGTGATCATCGCGGCGAGCCCGCCGGGGGCCATCAGCAGCCCGGCGTTGAGCGCCGACTCACCCCGAGCGGCCTGGTAGTAGAGGGGCACGATGAGCATCGAGCCGAAGATCGAGATGGCGAAGAGCAGGAACACCCCGGCGGCCGCACCGGCGCGTGAGCGCACAAAGAGCCGAATGTCGATCAGCGGGGCCGCGGTACGCCAGGAGTGGGCGAAGAAGCCGGCGATGAGCCCGAGACCCAGGACGGTCGGCCCCCAGGAGCGCAGTGATCCGAAGCCATAGGACGACGACTCGGCAAGGCCGAAGATGAACACCGCCAGGCCCGGGGAGAGCAGGAGCATCCCGAGCCAGTCGAGGCGGTGGGCGGGCTGGGGCCGGTCGGGCTCGAGCACGCGCAGGGCCAGGAAGAAGGCGATGAAGCCGATCGGCAGGTTGATGAAGAAGATCCACCGCCAGGACACGTCGTCGACCAGCCAGCCGCCGAGGATCGGGCCGAGGATTGGCGCCAGCAGCATGGGGACGCCCAGTACGCCCATGACGCGTCCCATGCGGTGGGGGCCGGCCTTCTTGGTGAGGATGGTCATCACCGCGGGCATGATCATGCCGCCGCCGATGCCCTGGAGGACGCGGAAGAGGATGAGCGAGCCGGCACTCCAGGCCAGCCCGGAGGCCGCCGAGCCGATCACGAAGAGGACCAATGAGGACATGTAGATGCGCTTGGTGCCGAACCGATCAGCCGCCCAACCGGTGACCGGGATGACCGCGGCCAGCGACAGCGTGTAGCCGGTGACGATCCACTGGATGGTGGTCAGCGGCGAGTTGAACACCACCGCGAGATGATCGACGGCGACGTTGACCACCGTCGTGTCGAGGATCGACATCACGGCGCCGAGGATGACGACGCCGGCGGTGATCCAGATGTCCCGGGTCAGCCCACCGTCGGATGCGGGGGCCGAGCTGCTCGGCGTCCGCTCTGCGACTGAAGCCATGCCGGATCCCGCCCCCCGGTCAGCTCAGCTTCTGGACGGTCTTCTTCTGGCGGCGCACCTCGAGGGACAGCTGGAGGATGCGCGCGCTCCCGACGAGCAGGCAGATGACGATGCCGACGACCACGGCAAGGAGCAGGGCCAGTGCCTCGGAGATGTGACCGTGGGCACCCAGGAAGGAGATGGTGATGCTCTTGGTGTTCTCGGCGATGAAGATGATCACCAGCACGAGCAGGATGGCGGCCACCGCGAGGAACACCCAGACGCGACCGGCGAGGGTCTGGCGTGGCGCCGGGCTCGGCTTCGCGTGGGACGCCGACGGGGGCGGCGTGGCGGCAGGCTCGCTGTCAGCGGGCTGACTCGGGGCGACCGCGGTTCCGGTCGGCTCGATACGCGGGTGGGTGCTGTCGGGATCCGCCGCGGCGGTGACCGGCTGCTCCGGCTCGGATTCGGGGTGGCGTCGGCTCATGTCGGGTCCTTAGTACCCGCTCTCGGGCGGATCTACGCGGGGTTCGGGGTGCGTGCGAGCCTGGCGATGATCGGAGCCAGGGCCCGCGCCATCAGGGTATATCCCCGGGCGGTCGGGTGGATGCCGTCCAGCACGGTCAGGCCTTGGGCGATCGACGTGTCGGCCTGCCACAGGTGCTCGATCGCGGTGGTGTAGGTGCAGCCCGCCTCTCGCGCCACCGATCGCTCGACTGAGGTGACCAGGGCGATCCGCGCGGCGGTGGCGCCCTGCATCGGTGTGGGATGGACGATGAGACAGCTGCCCCCGTCCAGGCGCGCCAGCCGCGCCCGCGTCAGCAGCGCGCTCGCGTAGGTCCGCGCCGCCACGCCGGGACTGATGGCCAGCTCGCCGATGTACCCGTAGAGCAGGACGGTGACCCGGTAGCCCTGCTCCAGGATCGCCTGCTCCACGCGGGGGGCCAGGTCGGTCGAGGGCGCCCGCGCGGAGTGGCCGTCGTTGTCGACCTGGATCTGGGTCGTCCCCGGCGCTACCGGATCCTGAGCCACCACCCCGGCGAACACCAACCCGCAGCTGGAGCCGTGCACGACGAGCTGATGGGCTCCAGGGCCAAGGCTGATCGGGTACTGGGCGGCCATCGGCGCGATCGAGCCGGGAGCGAAGGTGCTGATCGTCCAGCTCCGGGTACCGCTGGAGACGCTGAAGCTGCAGGG
Source organism: Burkholderia sp. PAMC 26561 (assembly GCA_964657595.1). Classification (GTDB taxonomy): domain Bacteria; phylum Actinomycetota; class Thermoleophilia; order Solirubrobacterales; family Solirubrobacteraceae; genus Palsa-465. Next base: position 7,371 of record CAZZVR010000017.1, read on the forward strand.
CAGGATCGAGGTCGTGTACAGCACCTCGATGTCCGGATCGGCCACCGTGGTGCTGGCCGTGGCGGAGGCCGAGACCGTCACCGCGCTGTACCCGCTGGGACCGTCGGTGCCCGGGGTCACGATCTGGCCGCTCTGGGAGCCGACCAGCGCCCAGCCGGCCGGCGGCGTGGCTGACAGGCCCAGGATCCCGTAGGAGCTGAAGCGCCACTGATACTGGTTCACGGCGACCAGACCCTGCCCCCCCGCCGTGAAGCCGTAGTGGGTCTCATCCCGGGCCAGGTCAGCCGCCAGACCGACGTGCTGGAAGTTCGGGATGACGATGCCCTCGGTCACCGAGTCGCCGAACAGGCCGACGCTGACGCGCTGACCGTCTGGGGTGGCGGCGCGGGCCGCCGGCGTCCCGAGCGCGCCGAGCAGCGTCAGCGCGACCACCACCGCCAAGGGCGCTGAACGCGTCAGACGTCCTCGCTGTAGGTGAAATCGACCGTCTCGCGGGCTTTGGTGCAGGTGACCGCAGCGATGAACTGATCCGGACTGGCGTAGCGCTGCTCCTGGCAGTTCAGACCGTCGACCTTCGCCCGGCAGTGACCCTTGACTCCGCCAGACCTGATCCGGCATGCGTTGTAGGCGGTGACGACGCTCTCCCCGGTGCCACAGCTCGTGCCCGACACGCTGAGCTTCTCCACGTAGGTCGGACCCAGCTTGTGCCACACCTTGGAGATGCTGCAGCTGCTGGTCCGGTGGGCCACGACGGTCGCCTGCGCGCCGGCCGCGAGGCTGAGCACAGCGGCCGAGGCGAGCGCCAGCGACACCCACAGTGCGGCCAGTTTCCCCCCGAGCCGAAGGTCACGTGATTCCATAACTCCGGTAACGGGTTCTACCACAGCGATGTTGCGCTCTGGCGAGGTGTCAGGTGATGCAGCCATGTCCGCCCCAGGCGATGAGCAACCCGCCAAACACGAGGACGACATCGAGGCACAACGTGGCGACGAAGGGACCGACGGTCTCCTCGCCGCTGCGTCGGCTGCGCCACGCGACCAGCCCGACGATCACGCTGGGCAGCACCGCGAGGGCGAGGAAGATCACGAAGTAGCGCAGGCCGTGGGACGGGTTGCCCGTCGTGCAGGCTCGCCCCGGCTTGACCGCGTTCTCCACCAGGAAGGCAGCGACTCCGGCCAGCACGGGCAGCCCGATCCCGAGCAGCCAGAGCGACCGGAACCGTGTCGAGAACGTGCCCACAGCCAGCAGCGTAGACGTTTGCGCGGGGGTGCCGGCTGTGGGCTCGGCACCCCCGCTGTCGCGCCCGGCGGGCCGCCTATACCGCCGTGCGGCCTCCGTCGACGGCCAGCGTGGCGCCGGTGACGAAGCTGGCCGCGTCGGAGGCGAGGAACACGATGGTGTTGGCGATCTCCTCGGGGTCGGCCGAGCGCCTCTGGGGCACCGTCGACTCGATGAAGGCGATGGCCTCCGGCGGCATCGCCGCGGTGCCGGGCGTGGCCACCGGGCCGGGGGCGACCGCGTTGACGCGCACACCCGAGCCGCTGTACTCCGCGGCCCAGAATTTGGTGAGGGACTCCAACGCCGCCTTGGAAGCGCCGTAGATCGACAGGCCCGGCATGCCGAAGCTCGCCACCATGGTCGAGATGTTCACGATCGCGCCCCCGCCGCGCTCGAGCATCCCCGGCACCAGCTCGGCCGCAAGCGCGAAGGGCGCCAGCACGTTGACGTCGAGCACCTCCCTGACCACCGTGTCGCTCACCTCGTGGCTGGGGCCGTCGGGGAAGACGCCCGCGTTGTTGACCAGCACGTCGACTGACCCGGCGGCCTGGGCGAGCCGGCGCGCCGCGCCGGGCTCGGCGAGATCGGCGGCGATGAAACGCGCCCGGCCCCCGGACGCCTCGATCTCCGCCACCGCACCGGCGCCGCGATCGGCGTCGCGTCCGCTGATGATGACCTCGGCCCCGCCGGCGGCGAACTGCCGGGCGGCGGCCAGGCCGATGCCGGAGGTGCTGCCGGTGATGAGGACCGTCTTGTTCTCGAAGCTCATGACTGTGTCTCCTGATTCGCCTGGTTCGCTGTACTTGGACCGCTCGGTCCAGTTCGAGGCCTCACGCTAGCACGAACCTGGACCAATCGGTCCATGTTGGACTAGACTCAGTGTCGAGATGTCCGTCGAACCCCGCACCGCCCGCGGCCGCGCCACCCGTGAGCGCATCCTCGAGGTGGCCACCGACCTGATCGCGGCCGACGGCGTGGCCGGAACCTCGCTGGAGGACGTGCGCATTGGTGCCGGGGTCTCCAAGAGTCAGCTGTATCTGTATTTCGCCGACCGCGATGACCTGATGCGCGCCGTGGCCCAACGCACCACCGACCATGTGATGGACGGCCAGGCCGACGCGCTGGCCGCCTTTGACTCCCTCGACGGCATTCGCGCCTACCTCGACGGGGTGGTCGACCTGCAGGTCCAGCGCCAGGCCCGCGGCGGCTGCCCGATCGGCACCCTGGCCGGCCAGCTGGCGGAGACCGATGACTCGGTGCGCCGGGCGCTGGCCGACGGGCTGACGCGCTGGGAGCAGTCGCTGCGCCGCGGGCTGGCCGAGATGGCTCAGCGGGGAGAACTCGCGCCCGAGGCCGACCCCGACACGCTGGCTGGCCAGACCCTCGCCCTGCTCCAGGGCGGCCTGCTGCTCACCCAGGTCCACCGCGACCCGGGCCAGATCCGCCGCGCGGCCGATGGTGCGCTCGCGCTGATCGGGGCTGCGCTCGAGCCCACCGGTCAACCAGCGTAGGCTTGCCTCAATGAGCGTCATCGATGAGTCCGGCCGCCGGGTCGACCGCTTCCGCCGCTTCACCCAGCCGTCGCTGCCGGTCCGCCTGGGCATCGGCTGGCTCACCAACGCCATCCTGTTGTGGGCGGTCGTGGCGGCGCTGCATGACGCGTCGGCGAAGAACGTCGGCTCGCTCCTGCTGGCCGCCGTCGTCTACGGACTGCTCAACACGTTCCTCAAGCCGTTCCTGCGCTTCGTCACCCTGCCCCTGGCGATCCTCAGCTTCGGGGTCGTGTGGTTCTTCGTGTCGATGCTCATGCTGGTGTTGACCAAGGACATCGTCCACGGCTTCCACATCCACGGGTTCTGGACCTACGTGGCCGCCGCGCTGATCATCTGGGTGGTCAACATGGCCCTCGACCTCACCCCCGGTCCGTGGCAGCTGACCGGCAAGCGGCGCCGGCGCAAGGTGCGCGACGCGAACGCTCGGCGCCGGTCACGCTGAGTCGCACCCGCCCGGGAGCCCGTAGCGCTAGCTTCTGCGCCCATGCCGGATGCCCAGGGATTTGACCGCGCCTACATCGTCTGCTCCACCCAGCGCAGCGGCAGCACGCTGCTGTGCGAGCTGCTGGAGAGCACCGGCGTGGCGGGGCGCCCCAAGGAGTTCTTCGAGGCCGTCGCCGCCACCGGCGTGCCACCGCACCCGGGGGATTACCTGGCCGGACTGCCGCGGACGGGCGCGGGCATCCGCGATGACCTGACTCCGTCGGAGGCGCCGCCGTACTCGGACCTGCGGGGGATGGACTCCTACCGCGAGCACCTCGCGCGGACCTTCGCCGACGGCACCACCCCCAACGGGGTGTTCGCGACCAAGCTGATGTTCCGCCAGCTCATCGAGGTCGAGAAGTTAGCGCGCACGCTGGATGAGTACCGCGAACTGGACGGCGCCGAGCTGCTCGACGCCATGCTCGACCGGCCCCTGTATGTCTGGCACCGCCGCGACGACAAGGTCCGCCAGGCCATCAGCCTGTGGCGCGCGCTGCAGACCCGGGCGTGGCGGGCTGAGCGGGCCGCCGCGGGGGAGCCGGCCGAGCAGGCCCTCCGGGCCCGTCCCGGGGCCGGTGATCTGCGCTACAGCTTCGACGGGATCGACCATCTCGTCTACGCCCTCAGCGCCGATGACCGGGGCTGGCAACGCTTCTTCAACACCCACGAGATCGAGCCGCTGGTCATCTCCTACGAGGACGATCTCGAGCGCGACCAGGTGGGAACGGTGACACGGGTGCTCGATGCGCTGGGCGTGACGACCCCGGCCGACTGGAAGCCGGCCGAGGGGATGTCCCGCCAGGCGGATAGCCTCAACGACGCGTGGGCGGCGGCCTACCATTCCCGCGCCGACCCGCCTGCGTCGTAGATGCCCCCGAACATCCTCTACATCCACTCCCATGACACGGGCCGCTACATCCAGCCCTACGGGCATGCCATCCCCACCCCGAACATCCAGTGGCTGGCCGACCAGGGGATCATGTTCCGCAACGCCTTCGCCGCCGCCCCGTCCTGCTCGGGCTCCCGTGCGGCGCTGCTGACCGGCGAGTACTGCCACAACAACGGCATGATGGGTCTGGCCCATCGCGGGTTCGCGTTGAGCGACTACGACCACCAGCTGGTGCGGGTGCTCAAGTCGGCGGGCTACCACTCCGAGCTCATCGGCGAGCAGCACATCTCCGCCGATCCCCACATCCTCGGCTACGACGTGGTCCACGACATCCCCACCAATGAGGTGGCGGCGGTGGCCCCGGCGGCCATCGGGGCCCTGACCCGCCCGATCCGCGAACCGTTCTTCCTGTCGGTCGGCTTCTTCGAGACCCACCGCAACTTCTTCGCCCCCTCCAGCGTCCGCGACCGCGTCTACTCCCTGGCGCCGCCGTTCCTGCCCGACACGCCGGAGATCCGTGAGGACATCGCCGCCTACAAGGCCTCGGCCCGCTCGCTCGACCACGGCGTCGGGGCGGTCCTCAACGCGTTGAACGAGACCGGACTGGACGAGAACACCCTGGTCATCTGCACCACCGACCACGGGCTCGCCTTCCCCACCGCCAAGGCGTCACTGCTGGACCGCGGCATCGGCGTCTACCTGATCATGCGCGGACCGGGCTTCACCGGCGGTCGCGCCTACGACGAGCTCGTCTCCCACATCGACGTGTTTCCCACGGTGTGTGAGATCGCCGGGATTCCCGTTCCCGAGTGGGCGGCGGGCCGCTCCCTGGCCAGCCTGGTCGCGGGTCGTGAACCGGCCAACCGCCGCTCCGAGATCTTCTCCGAGCTGACCTACCACGTCGCCTACGAACCCCAGCGAGCGATCCGTACCGAGCGCTACAAGTACATCCGCCGCTTTGACGACTTCCCCTACCCGGTGCTCGCCAACTGCGATGACTCGCCCTCCAAGGAGGCCTACCTGCAGCGAGGCTGGGCCAACCGCACGGTGGCGCGCGAGTCGCTGCACGACCTGTTCTTCAATCCCGGTGAGGGTCGCAACCTCGTCGGTAACGAGCTCTACGCCGACGTCCTCGCGGATCTGCGCGGACGCCTGCACACCTGGATGGTCGACACCCACGACCCGCTGCTGGACGGACCGGTCTCCCCGCCGGCCGGGGCCCAGATCAACCTCCAGAGCCAGCGCTCGGCGGATGAGCCGACGGTGGTCGCCACCGGCGACGCGCCGGTCGTGTGAACTGAGCGCCGACGTCATCGGCCCCCGGCCTTCCTAAACGAATCGTCAGAAGTTGAGTCGGCCCGTTCAGGTTTTGGCCGACGCTCTGTAATCTGCGGCCGGGGCATGTCCTATGCGGAGCAGAACAGCGCCATCCGGCGCCCTCAGCAGTCGGCTGCGCTCGCCCAAGAGTGGCGGCGCCTGACGCGCTGGGCGACCGTCGTCGCGGTGCTCACCTCGCCGGCGTTCTTCCTCGTCCTCTACGACTCGAACCACATCAGCCTGCCCGCGTCGGTGCTCCTCACCGTCCTGGCGGTGATCCTGTTCCGTGGCCTGGTCGAGGTGATCGCCCGCCGGGTCATCCCCTCCCCCAGCCTGCTCGGCGGCGACGCCGGACTCCAGCGCGAGGACATCATCGCCCGCCGGCGCTACTGGTTCTGGCGCACCTGGTGGCGGCGGATCCCCACCCTCGCGGTGGTCCTGTTCCTGCTCTACCTCATCTATCTGGCCTTCTGCAGCGTGATGGCCTCGGTGGGCAACGTGCACGGCCAGTTCTGGCATCCCGGACGCGAGCTGAGCGCGGTCATCCCGTCATCGGATCTGCCCCAGATCGTCCTCGAGTTCATCCAGCTCCTCGCCGAGATCCCGCTGCTGCTGCTGGTCAACGTCGGGATCTTCCTCGGCCCGTTCCTGCTCATGGCCGGCCGCTCGATCAAGAGCTATGAGCCCGGGGACGCCAGCTGGGGCGTGAAGCTCGGCGACGTACGTGGCCAGGCGGAGGCGAAGGAGGAGATCTCGCGCGTCATCACGTTGTGGCAGTCGGGTGAGGAGTTCGAGCAGGCCGGGGGCAAGCGCGAGCGCGGCCTGCTGTTCCTCGGTGCCCCGGGCACCGGCAAGACGATGATCTCCAAGGCGATCGCCACGTCGTTCAACTGTCCGTTCGTGACCATCCCGGGCTCGGGCTTCGCCGGCATGTTCATCGGCATGGACAGTCTCACCGTGTGGATACTCGCCCGCCGGGCCCGCAAGCTGGCCCGCAAATGGGGCGGCCAGTGCATCGTGTTCATCGACGAGATCGACGCCGTCGGGATGCGCCGCCAGGCGCTCGGCAACACCCCCGGCGCCGGCACCCCGGCGCTGCCCAGTTCGATCACCGACTTCAACTTCTACGGGCCCAACGGCTCCCTGACCCCCACCGGCGACCTGGTCATCGAGACCCGCCAGTGGCGCGACCAGCTGTTCGCCCAGCGGGCGACCGGCGAGCCCCCCAACACCGGACTCACCGCGCGGCTCGCCGCCCGGGTCAACGCGACGATCCCCGGGGGCATGTTCGGAGGCGGCAGCAACGCCCTCAACGCCCTGCTCGTGGTGATGGACGGCATGAACGAGCCGCCAGCCTTCAAGAAATGGTGGACCAACCGCCTCAACACGTTCCTGGACGCGATGTTCGTCATTCCCCAGAGGCTCGGACGTCTGTCCCTGCGCCTGCCCCCCGCCGCCGCCCGCGGAGAGGAGATCTACTTCATCGGCGCGTGCAACGTGCCGATCGACGCGCTCGACCCGGCGCTCACCCGCCCGGGTCGCATGGGCCGCCACATCTGGTTCCGCACGCCGACCAAGGAGGATCGCAAGGACATCTTCGACCTCTACATCACCAAGGTCGACCACGAGCCCGACCTCGACACCGACCACGGCCGCGACGAGCTCGCCCGCATCACCAGCGGCTACTCACCGGCGATGATCGAGCAGTCCTGCTCGATGGCGCTGACCATCGCCCAGGCCGAGGGCCGGCCGCGGTTCTCGCGCCGCGACATCCTCGACGCGATGACCACGGTGGAGTCCGGTACCGCCACCAACATCGAGTACATCGAGGAGGAGACCCGGGCGGTCGCCCTCCACGAGGCCGGCCACGCCGCCGCCGGTCACATGTTCCTCGGTGATGAGATCCTCTCCACCCGCCTGTCGATCAAGATGCGCGGCAGCTCCCTCGGCCACTACCAGGGCATGGACAAGGACGAGCGCTTCTCCCATTTCCGCGGCCGGGTGATGGGCAGCCTGGTCATGACCCTGGGGGCGATGGCCGCCGAGCACGTCTTCTACGGCGAGAACTCCCAAGGGGTCTCCGGCGATCTGCAGAGCGCGACGATGACCGCGGCGGCGATGGTCGGGCTCTGGGGCATGGGCCCTGACCCCGTGGCCTTCGACATCCGCCCGCGGGAGCAGCGTCGCGAGCTGCCGCTGGAGCGCAGCGCCTCCGCCGGTCCCTTCGCGCGGCTCAGCGCGGGCCGGCTGGCCTCCGGCGGCGCCAACGGGCACGGCAACCCCAACGCCACCGCGGACGACGGTCGTGCCGAGAGCGATGCGCTGGACCGCGAGGAACTCGTCGGCAAACGGCTCGAGCAGATCGGCAACCAGATCATGAACCGCGCCTCTTCGGGCTCCTCGCTGATGCCCGACACGATGGGCTCGATCCTCGGCAGCCCGGATAAGCGCCGCGCCGCCGCCATCCTGCTCGGCCAGGCCTACGTGCTCGCCTACAGCCTGATGGCGACCAACCGCACGCAGATCGAGATGATCGCCGACCGGCTGTCGGACGAGAAGGAGATCTACGGCGACGACGTGGTGCGCCTCCTCGACAGCGTGGGACTCACCAAGCCCGACATCGACCTGAGCGACGACACCACATGGCCCGCGGTCTGAACCGGCGCAGCGCCGAGCCGTCCCCGGTCAGTGAGACCGGGGACCCCGGGGACACCCTCCCCCGCTCCCCCCACGCGGACAAGTTCCGGGTCGTCATGGCGGGCCTGAGCGGTCTCGCGCTCGGGGCCCTGGCGGTGGCCGCGGCCGTGCTCGTGGCCCACGACAACAACGGCTCGTCCGCCTCCGCCTCCGCGGCCAACAGCGGAGCCACCCTGTCATGGTCGAGCTGGAAGCCGACCGCGTCCGGTAACGCCGGCGCCACCCAGATCGCCGACTACATCGCCCCGTTCTACCGGCTGAGCAGCTCCCAGCAGCTGGCGGTGATCACGCCGATCAGCACCACCCAGCTCGATGCATCGACCGGCACGTTCACCGGCAGCGGCCTGACCGTCGCGCTCAACACCGCCGCGACCAGCTCGGTCTCCACCGCGTCACTGCGCCCCCTGGCGGGTGAGACGGTCGGCTATGACCTGTGCGGACAGGGTGCCGGGGACTGCTCGGTGGGGGGCCGATCCTCCACCGTGCGCATGCTGCTGCTGCGCCGCGAGGCCCTGGAACTGGCCATGTACACCTTCAAGTACCTGCCCAAAGCCGAGAACGTCGTCGCCGTGCTGCCGCCCGGACGTGACACCGCGACCAAGGCCACCAAGAAGGTCACCGTGGCCGTGCTGTTCCAGCGCGCCGAGCTCGCGCCGCTGCTGACCGAGCCCGTCGCGTCGACCCTGCAGGAGTACCCGCCCGACGTGGCTCAGCTCAGCGCCTGGAAGAAGACCGAGGAGGCCGGCCTGGTCGACACGGTCACCAGCCGCAGCCTGTACAGCGAGTCCGTGGAAGCCCAGCAGGACGGCTCGAGCCTGCTGATTCTCAATCCCCTGCCCGCTCAGTGAAGCCCGGACAGGCCCGCACCGGAAGCTGCGGGTAGCGGGAGAAGCGCTCGGGCTCGTCCCGCGAGCGCCGGCACAGCGAGAACACCGACCCGCGCGTGTTGGGGACCAGCTGTTGATGGACGCAGCGGTCACACAGGCCCGCCGCCGGGCCCCTCACAGGCGCGCGATGGTGAACGTTAGGCGGGTCATCGCGGTCCCGGTTGCGTTCACCGTCAGGGCGAAGGACAGTTTCCGGGTCCGGCGTGCGCGTACGGCACGCTTGAGCGCACCGGACTCCGCCAGGCCCCCGGCGCCGATGCGCACCGTGAGCGTCCGGGCCGAGCGCTTCAGGGTGACGGTCAGCCGGTTGTGGCTGAGGCGCCGGCTGACCGTGACCGAGCTGTGCAGCAGTTTGGCCAGCCGCGGGCCGACGAAGGAGAGTCCCCGCGGCAGCGTCAGGACATAGGACCTCAGCGCGAACGATCCGCCGCGCAGGGTGAAGCCCAGGCTGGGCCGGCCGGTGGAGGTCCCCGAGAGCCGCTCGGCGCTGACCCGCGGCCGGGTCGGCGTGGCCGGCTTGGTCTTCGGGGTGAAGTTCGCCGGGCTGGCCCCCTTGCCGTAGGTGGCGACCTGAGAACCGGTCCCGTTGGCGCCCACGGCCGGACACCCCGTGATGTTGATCGCGGTGCTCAGGTTGTCGCCGCCCGCGCCGCCCGCGCCGCTCAGGGCCGCCGTCAGCGTCTGGGTGCCCGCACCGCAGCTGGTCATGAAGGCCGAGGTGCTCGAGCCGGTGAGGGACAGCGTGAGGTTGGTCAGGGGAAGGTCCGGGATGCCGGTGAACGTCACGCTGGTCAGGCCGCCAGTCGAGGTCACGGCGCCGCTGAGGGAGATGGCGTTGAACGGGGGCGGGAAGGCCAGGCCGATGCCGTACCCCGCGACCGATCCGGTCAGATAGGCGGTGCCGGTCAGCGGCGTGCTCAACAGCGGTGTGGTCGCCGACACGGTGCCGATCTGAGTGCAGCCGGTGAACGGTGGGGTGGTCGGGCAGTTGAGTCCGGCGTAGATCGGGTTCGCCCTCAGGGCGGTGGCGGGGATCCCGATGGTCACCCCGGTGGTATTGGCGCCACCGGTGGGGAAGCTCAACATCGTCTGGAAGGCGGCATCGTTACTGGCGTCGACCGCCTGGGCCGCTGCGCTCACGCTCCCGCCGCTGTAGGCGAGCGGGCACCCCGTCGGCGTGAAGCTCGCGGTGGCGCTGCCGCTCGCCCCGTTGACCGTGGTGGTGGCGAAGCTGGCCGCTGCCGCCCCGCAGCTGGTGGGGAGGTAGAGGAACTGCTGACCGGAGGCAGACTGGCCGTTGAGCGTCATGTTCAGCTGGTTGAGCTGGATGGCCACCGAGCCGACGACCGGGACCGGCACCGTCGCGGGCAGGTCCGGCAGGCTGATCTGCAGCTGGGGCGTGCCGCCGGCACCGGTGATGAATCCGCCGGTGCCCGTCGTCGTCGTGTTGATCGGAACGCCCAGCACGTTGGCGCTCAGGGCAACTCCCACCCCGACCACCGAAGCCGAGGAGGGCGCGGGCATGAGGTAGATGGCGAGCGTGGCGGTCTGGGATCCGAGGATGGTGCCGACCGTGGCCTGTCCGGTGCCGATCTCACTGGCCGCCGGACAGGCCGACGCGGCGAGCTGCACTGTCGTGCACAGAGTCGTCACGGCGGCGGGAGCGGCCAGGAAGCCCGGTGGGAAGGTGATGTTCAGGCTCTGGGCGGTATCTGACCCGTTGGCATAGGTGAAGGACAGGGCGACGTTGGTGCTGTCACCCGACCCGGCCTTCGCCGGGGCGACGGGCTGAAAGCTCGCGCTGGTGATGACCCCGCCGGTGGAGTCCGCCGAGGCGACGGAGGTCGTGAGCACCGCCACGCCGATGACCGCGAGGACGACCGCGAGCAGCCGGCGCATCACTTCTGGGCCGCGACGACGTGCGGGTAGTAGCTGGTGCCGATGCCGTGACCCCAGTCATAGGAGGACTGCAGCTGACACGGGACGTTGCCCGAGCCTGCCCCCGCGCAACTGGCCGCGGGCTCCCCCGTGGTACCGACGGACGCGAGCGCACCCGGGGAGAAGTAGGTGTTCGTGCGCTCCGCCGGGCTGCGGGTGGTCGCACCGAACAGGCTGTCGGGGCCGAGGGTCAGCACCTGGCGCAGGTACTTGGCCTGCCCGGTCGCCACCCCGAGGGAGTTCGAGGTGGTGTTGGCGGACGTCTGGGCGTTGAGGATGGCGGCGAGGTCGCTCATGCCGAGGACGATCTGGGAGCGGTAGTCAGCCACGATGTTGATCACCGGCACGAGCTGCCGGGCGGCCGGAAGCAGGGCGTTGGCGGCGGGGATGAGGTCCTTGGTGAACGTGGTGATCTCCGGCTGCACCCGGTTGGCCTCCCGTAGCACGCCGGGGGCCTCACGCAGCAGCGACACCAGCGGACGCGACAGGCTGGTCAGGTCAGCCAGGGCGGGCCTCAGCAGCGGAGTGACCGGCTTGAGCGCGTCGAGGGACGGCTTGGCGATCCCCAAGGTGGTGTTGAGCTTCACCAGGGTGCTGCGCAGCTGGGTGAGGAACCCGGGGAACGCGTTCACCGTCTTGGTGAGGTTGGCGTTCACCGCGCTGGTGGCCTTGAACACGCTGTCGCCCTGGGTGATCAGCTTCTGCAGATCCTGGCCGCGCTGGCCCACCGCCGTCAGCACCGTGCCCGAGTCACGGATCATCGCCTTGAGGTTGCCGCTCTGGGCATTGAGCACCCCGGCGAGGTCATCGAGCTCGGTGGTGAGGGGATCGAGGTTGCCCAACGCGTTGTTGAGGTTCTCACCCTGACCCGACAGCGCCTGGCCGGTGCCCTCGAGGAACTTCTGGAAGTTGCGCTGCACCGGTGGGGTGAAGGCGTTGAGGACCTGGTCGAGCTGCTGGGTCGAGGCCACGTGGTCATTGGCGATCGTGCCGCCGTCGGGCAGCTTGCGCGCCGCGCCGCTGCCGGCGCCGTTGCCCGTCGAGAGTCCGACGTAGCCCTCACCGAGCAGCGTCTTCTCCCGCAGAATGGCCCGGGTGTCGGCGGGGATCGGGGCGTACTTCGCGTCGAGGTCCATCGTCACCAGGCTCTTGGTGCCCTCCGAGCTGACCGAGACCACCTTGCCGACGTTCACCCCGGCGATGCGCACGTCCGCGTTGGGCACGAGCAGACCGGTCTCGTTGAACACCGCTTTCACGCGATAGCCCTGAGCGGCCAGCGGCACGCTGCCACCGAACTGCACCCATACGAAGATGATCAGCCCGACGCAGGACAGCGCGAAGCCGACCGCGATGGCCACGGACTTGAAGGGGGGTGCCTGGGTTACCACGGTTGCCTCATGTGCATCCCAGCTGGGAGAGAACCACATTGAGCAGCGATTGCGTCGTCGCGGAGGCGTCGCTGATGCTCGAGCAGGTCGTCTCGGCCAGCAGCCGCCAGTCCGGGCCGTTGGCGTCGCTGTTGCCCACGAAGGAGTCGACGTTGTGCCCGAACCACGCGAGCCAGTAGAGGAAGCCCGGGTTGCCGTTGCCGGGGTTGTAGGCCAGCTCGTTGGTGATGTACTCGATGCCCTTGAAGGACTGGGTCAGGTTGGGGGTGTCCTCGTTCAGACCCTTGGTGAGGCTGGCCAGGTCGCTGGCCAGCGGCGTCCCGAAGGCGCTCTCGAAGGCCTTGATCTTGTTGACCGGCAGCAGCGCGGCGGCCCGCGCCAGGGTCCGGGCGTCCTTCAACGTGATGGGGAGGCGCCGGGCCACCGGCACCAGCGCCTTGGAGGTCGGAGTCAGCTGGTTGGCAAAGCCGGTCAGGCTCGACAGCGTCTGGCGGGTCTGGCGCAACGTCGTCGGCAGCTCGGTGAGTGACCGGCTCAGCTGCGTGTCCTGGTTGGCGAGCGCCTGGACGGTGGTGTCGGAGGTGTCGACCAGCGTGCCGAGCTGCTTGTCGTCGACGCTGATGCCCTTGGACAGCTGCCCCACGTTGTGGACGAGGTCGGCCAGCTCGGTGCGCCGGCGCGTCAGCAGGTCCGCGATGGTCCGGGTCTGCTGAGCGGTCGGACCGAACGTCTTGAGCAGCGCCTTGATGTCCTGGCCGCGGCCGCTCGTGCCGGTGTTGAGGGCGGTGATCAAGCTGGTGAACCAGTCACGGGTGTCGTTGTCGAGCTCGTCGAGCAGTTCGTCCGAGTCGGTCGGTGAGGTCGTCTGGGACACCGCGATCGTGCTGCCGCTGGGCAGCACCCCGGCGGACTTGGTGCCGGGGTTGATGTCGATGTACATGTCGTCGAGCGGCGTGGTGGGGGTCAGCACCGCGTAGGCGTTCTTGTACAGCTGCTTGACGCCCTTGGACGGGTCGATCTCCATCTGCACCACACCCTGGCCGGCGTGCAGCTGCACACCGAGGATCTCCCCCACGTGCACCCCGGCCACATCGACGGGCTCCCCCAGTCCGGGCACCACCGCAGCCGCGGTCGGAAACGCCGCGTTGATCTTGTAGAAGTGCGCGAAGGGGTTGGGCAGGCGCTGCTGGATGAGGATGTAGGAGCCCGCACCGATGCCGACGACCATCAACGCCAGGACGACGAGGAAGGAGCGGCCATAGCGCTTGACCTGGATGGCGGTGCGGCTGCTCATTGGTCGGCCTGGGAGGGGTTGGAGACCAGGTTGGTCGGCAGGGTCTGGGTGGAGCAGAGCACGTCGGGACGGAAGTCTGACGCGGTCAGGTCGCCGTCCCACGTGGGGGCCGTGCTGACGCTCGCACTCGAGGTGCTGGCCGACGATGACCCCGAGCCGGTCAGCGTGCTGGCGATGGTCCCGACCAATGGGCCCACACCCGGGATCGAACCGAGAACGCTGCTGGGCAGGCTGTTGTTCCCCACACCGAGCAACGCTCGCAGGTAGGGCCCGTTGGAGTCGAAGTTGCCCGACGCGGCCGCCAGGTTCGGCAGCATGTGCACGATGTCCTTCCAGACCGGATCGCCGGTCGACAGGCTCCCGTCCTTGACCGTCTCGTTGAGCAGCGGCACGACGCGGTCAGCCAGGCAGTCGGCGGCCGGCTTGGTGGCCGGGAAGAACTTCGCGGTCTTGGCCAGGACCGTCGGGATCCCCACCAGCAGCGTGTGCAGCGAGCTGATGAGCTGAGTGCGCCGGCCCGGGCTGATCACGCTGTTGACCGCGCGCAGCTGGGTGTTCAGGGCGGTGACCAGCTGGCGGCTCACCTTGAGCGTCGGGGTCAGCGCGGCGGCGAGCTTGTCCGTCGGCACGAGGGAGCGGTTGAGGGCCACCAGCGCTCGGGGGGTGCTCTTGAGGGTCTGGTCGACCCCGTTGATCGTCGCGGCGAGCGCGCCGTCCTCCCCGGACAGCGTGCCGGCGACCACGTCGAGCTTGGTGAGCATGTCGGCGAGCTGACTGCGGTGGTCCGCCAGCTCGCCGGTGACGTCGGCGGTCGAGCTGAGGAACGTCTCGACATCCCCGGCGTGGGTCCCCGTCAGCGACTGGCTGATCAGCGCGAAGTCCTTGAGGTCGGGGGTCAGCTCGGGGACGGCCTGCTTGAGGGCGCCGGCGCCGCTGTCGGACTCGGGCTGGCCCGCAGAGGGCGAGAAGGCGACGTTAGTGGTCTTGAGCAGGTGCGCCAAGCTGGCCCGGGCGGCGCTGTCGAAGGTCGCCAGCAGCTGGAAGAACTGCACCGGGTCTGAGGTGTTGGACTCCTTGATGGTGAATCCCTCGGGGGCCATGGGCGCTGAGGGGCTACCGGGCTCGAGCTCGAGGTAGTAGCTGCCCTCGAGGAACAGGCGGTCCCGGATGACCACCGTGGCGTCCGTGTGGATCGGCCGGGCCTGGGGACTGATGTTGAAGGCGATCTTGGTCGCGTCACCGTCGGCGCTGACCCCGCTGACCGTGCCCACGTTGATGCCGGCGACCCGGACCGGCGAGCCCGAGCGGACGTTGACCGAGTTCGAGACGATCGCGTAGTCGGTGTAGCTGTTGGTGAGGAACGGGATCTTGTGGGTGAAGGCGTAGTAGATGACGAACAGCGGCACGATGATCACCACGGCGGCGATCACCAGGGCTGGGGTCCCGCGGCGGCGGCCACTGCGCCGGCGGCGCAGCTTCTTCAGCGGTGAGGGACTCATGGCAGCAGCCCCGCCTTGACCGCCTCGTCCAGGACACCGGTCGGCGGCGTGGTGTTATCGACCTTGGACGAGGTCGTCCCGGGGTTGTTGATCGCCTGGGTGCCGGTGTAGACCTCGTTGCCCGCCTGGCACTGGCCGTCGCCCTCCTGGGGGTTGGTGTTGATGTGCAGGTCGGCGGCGGGGGTGCCGCTGGCGGACTGGACCAGCTGCTGGGGGTCGATGATCGTGGCGATCCTCAGCCAGTTGCCGTCGGCGTTGCCCTCGCTGATGGACGAGGCGAAGTTGCGAACCCACAGCGGGGCGATGTTGCAGGCGAACTGCGCGGCGGAGACCGTGTTGAGGATCGCCCCGAGGCCGAGGAAGGCCGAGGAGCCGGTGCTCCCCAGGTCGTTGACGCCGAGCACGTTGAAGGCCTCCGTCGACGCAGGATCCTTGGCCAGTGTGTTGGCCGCCCCGAACGCGAGCTCGAGCTTGGCCGACACCGGGGTCAGCAGTCTCAGGGTGGTGGGAGCGGAGCGGAGCACGGTGTCGAGGCGCGACGCGGCAGTAGGGATGTAGCGGGCGGCCGGTTTGAGGTCCTGGGTGATCGAGGCCAGCTCGGCCAGCACCGGGGTCGATCGGTTGAGCACCCGGGTGCCGATGGTCTCGGTCTTGGGCAGCTGATCCAGGGTGGTGCCGAGCGCCTTGACGTTGAGCGCGCGCGCCGTGGTGGCGCCCTGTCGCAGCAGGTCGACCAGCGTCGAGGCCTCGGGGGCCAGCGCCGCGGTGGTGCTGGCCAGACCATCGATCAGCGTCGTCAGCCGCGTGCTGGGCGCCGAGAACAGGTTGAGCACCTTCTGGAGCGGGCCCAGCAGTTTGGCGGTCGCCACGGTGGCGTCATTGAGCTGGGCCCCGCGCCCGGCGAAGGCGTTGCCGAGGCCCTCGGTCACGGAGCG
This sequence comes from Burkholderia sp. PAMC 26561, assembly GCA_964657595.1. Classification (GTDB taxonomy): domain Bacteria; phylum Actinomycetota; class Thermoleophilia; order Solirubrobacterales; family Solirubrobacteraceae; genus Palsa-465. Next base: position 23,529 of record CAZZVR010000017.1, read on the forward strand.
GATTCCCGCCTGGGTCTTGGGTCCGAAGACGTCGAAGGCCTGGGAGATGTCCACGTAGGGGATGTTGTGATTGGTCGCGCTGGCGTCGGTCAGCCTGAGGGTGCCTCCGTCGGCGACCGAGGCCATGCCCTTGCGAGCCGTACCGGGCAGCAGTTCGACGTACTGGCCGCCGAGCACCGAGGCCAGGCGCACCTGGTACTTGGTGCTCGCCGGCAGCGGCTGGAGGTTCTTGTCGAGCGCCAGCTCGAGCTGGGCGAAGGGGTGGGGATAGAGCTTGTTCGCCGGTTCCGGGGTGATCTTGAGGACCTGGCCGACCCGGGCGCCGCCGATCCGCACGTCGGCGTTCTTGTTCAGCTCTCCGCCGTCGGCCACCTGGACGTTGACGTTATAGGTCGGGATGAACGGCAGACCGTTCTCGGCGATGTAGCTGAGATAGACCGCGACGAGCACCACCAGGATGGTCACCGTCCCGGTGAGCACCGGGTTGTCGAACAGGGAGCGGAAGGTGGCGCGCGGCGATCGCATTACTTGAGCAGGTAATTGAGCAGGCTCTGGAGCGAGCCGCTGGTCGTGGTCTGGGCCGAGGTGGTGGTGGTCGTCGCGGACGCACCCGATCCGCTGCTGCTGCCGGTGCCGCTCGCGGCACCGGTCACCCCGGAGGTGATGCCGTTGACCGTGCTGCCGACCCCGTTGAGGAGGGAGGAGACGCCGCTGGCGAGGCCGCTGGGCGAGGTGCTGGTCGCCGGGGCCGAGCTGGTGCTCGTCGGGGTCGGGCTGCTCGCGGGCTGACTCGACGTCGCCGCCGGCGTCGTCGTCGTCTGTGTGGTCGTCGTAGTCGTCGTGGTCGTGGTCCTCGTCCCGGCGGACTGGCGCTTCTGGCGCTTGGCCCGGTCCGGCGTGTAGGACGCCTGGTCGAAGTGGGCGTTGCAGTCGGGGTTGGTGCTCGGCGTCGTCGCGTAGGACGCACACAGGCCGTTGCCCGGGAACAAGAGCAGGCTCGAGAGCATGTGTGAGCTGGTGTCCTCCTTGCCGAGGGCGGTGGCGGTGTAGTAGAGCACCGACAGGAAGTCCTCGGAGAAGCCGTGCTGGAGCAGGTTGACCACCAGCTTGGAGAAGCTCGCCGTGCTGCTCTTGGACGCCTTGAGGTAGTTGGCGATGGTGGCGATCACCGGGGTGACGGCCTTGGCCTCGGGGTCCACGGTGGAGACCGCCTTGGACAGGCTGGCCAGCGCCGGGGTGGCGATCTTGGTGAAGGGCACGATGTCCCGGCTCACCTGGTTCAGGGACGGGGCCGCGGTCCGCAGGTCCTTGAGGAGCGGCGTGCCGGTGGTGGCCACCGTGTTGAGCTGCTTGAGCGCGGGGGTGGCGGCCGACAGGAAGGCGGGCAGCTTGTTGATCGCCTGCTCGAGTGAGCTGCTGTGATTGGCCGTCAACTGCGTCAGTCCCGACGCCTGGTTGATGAAGGCCCGCACCGCGCCGGTGTGCGTCGCGCCCTCCCGGGCGATCGTATTGGTGGCGCTGATCGCCGTGCTGATCTGGGACGTCTGGGTGTCGAGCACGTCGATCAGGCGTTGAGCGGCCTGCAGGGTCGGGTTGGCTCGGCGCAGGATCGAGTTGATCTGCTCGCCGTTGCCGGCCGTGGCGACGCCGAGCTCGTCGATCAGCACCTGGAAGCGCTCACGGGTCGGCAGGTTGAAGATGTTGAACAGGTCCTGGAGGCTGACGGGCTCTGAGGTCTGGTTCACCGGCACGGTGGGAGCCTCACCGTGTTCGGCCTTGAGCAGCGGCTTGGCGGCACTGCCGGGGTCACAGTCGAGGTAGTTCTCGGCGATCAGACCGTCGGGGCGAATCGTGCAGCTGGCGTTGGTGTGGAACTGGAATGGACCCTTGATCGTCGCCTCCACCCGCGCCTGATCCTTTGCGGTCACGACCACATCGCTGATCGTGCCCGCCACGGCGCCGGCGATCTTGACCTGCTGGCCGCTGACCAGGCCGCGGGCGTCGTCGAAGATCACGTCGAACTGATATGAGTCCGAGCCCTGGGCCACGGTGCCGACGACGAGTGCGATGGCACCAGCCACCATCAGCACGAGCCCGCATTTCAGCAGTCGTCTCATCGGACCTGCTGATTGTCTGAGACGACACAGAGCGTGCCGACGCTGGCGTCGGTGTCGGGGTCGTTCCACGGGGCCGATCCGTCGGCGGACGGGATGGTGCCGCCACCCGGACACGGCTTGGTGTTGGTGAATGTCGCGCCGGTGAGGCCGCCGACGTCACTGACCGTGGCCCCGAGCAGGCTGAGGATCCCGTTGAGGCTGCCCGAACCGCCCAGCGCCAGGCGCACCTGGAGGTAGTGGCCGTTGGCGTCGTAGGCAGCGCCGGTCGATCCGCCGACACCGTTGAAGAAACCGGCCACGAAATCCGGGACGTAGGGACGCAGGCCGGTGAGGATCGGCGTGATGCCGTTCAGGGCCTTGGTCAGCGACGCGAGCGCCGGCTCGGCCTTGACCGCCGCGGGACCGAAGGCCTTGAGCGCTGAATCGGCCTCGGGCAGCAGCGCCTTGATCTCGCTGATCGTCGGCTTCAGGTTCGCGGCGAACGGGGCGATGGTGCGCAGCAGCGCGGCGAGCTTGGGCGCGACCGGCTTGAGCGCCGCCAACGTGGGATCGAGATCGTTGAGGGTCGTATCGACGCGAGCGAACGTCGCCGTCGTCTGCTTGAGCACGGCCGGGGCGCGGTTGATGCCATCAGACAGCGCCACGCGCTGAGCCGCCACCTCGCCCAGCAGGTTCGCGGTGTTGGTGACCGCCCCCTGGATCTGGGGTGTCTCGGCCGCCAGTGGCTTGGTCAGATGGGCGAGGTTGCCGACGAGCCGGTCGAGCGCGTACTTGTCCGAGACGATCTCCGCCCCGAGATTGGAGACCTGGCTGAAGGCCGGGTTGAGGTACTCCGACAGCTTGTTGAGCTGAGAGGCCCCCGGCTGGGACACGAAGTAGGCGCCGGTCTTGAGGAACTGCTGGAGCGACTTGCGCACCGACGGGGTCAGCGCGTCGAGCACGGTGTCGAGATCGACGATGCCCTTGGTCTGTTCGACGGGGATCGTCCCCCCGTTCGGGATGCTCGAGCCGCCGGCCCCTGGGCCGAGGCTGACAAAGCGGTTGGTGATACCGGTGAGGCTGAGCTGGCCGATGGTCGCCGTGGTGTTCGAGGAGAGCGGGTCGATGGACTTGCTCGAGATGTCCAGCTTGACGTTGGCCAGACCGTTGTTGGTGATGGAGATCGCACCGACGGAGCCGACCTTGTGACCGGCAACGGTCACCAGGTCGCCGGAGACCAGCTGGCCGGCATCCTGGAACTGGGCGTTGACCACGTAGGTCGAGCCACCCGTGAACAGGACGAGGACGATCACCACGACAGCGACCGCTGCCGCGCCGAGCGTGACCATCCGTGTTACGCGTTCCCGTGCCATACCCGCCTGCGACTCCGACCTAGCCGCCGATGGGCGAGTTGGGTTTTCCGCCCCAGAACAGCTGGGTGCCCACGAGCCCGATCAGGTGAATGCCGATGATGTTGGCGACCATCGACTGAGCCGTCGCCTTGCCCACGCCGACGGGACCACCCGACACGTTGTAGCCGTAGTAGATGCAGACGAGCACGATGAACGTCGCCATCGCCACCGCCTTGATGAAGCTGTACAGGAAGTCAGTGGGGCTCTGGAACTCCCAGAACAGCTGCAGATAGCCGCCTTTGGAGACCTCTCCCAACTGCACCACGGTCGCGAAGTAGGAGGCGAAGTAGCCACAGGCGATCGCCGAGGCGTAGAGGAACGGGAGCACGATCCAGGTGGCGAGCAGGCGGGTGGACCCGAGGTAGAGGACCGCGTCGAAGCCCATCACCTCGAGCGCGTCGATCTCGTCCGAGATGCGCATCGAACCGATCTCGGCGACAAAGCCGGTCCCGACCTTGGCCGCCATCATGTATCCGAAGGCGTAAGGGACCACCTCGCGCAGATCGCACAGGGCGGTGATCGCCCCGGTCGAGGAGGAGGCGCCCACCGACTTGGCGGCGTAGGCGCCCTCGATCCCGCACTGGAGCCCGAGGATGAACACCAGACCCAGGACGATCACCGCCGAGCCGGTGATGAGGATCCCGGCCTGGCGGACCGCCTCGCCGATGAAGCGCAGCACGCGTCCGTTGAACACCCGCGTGACGATCTTCCCGCAGAAGCGGGAGGCCTCACCGAAGGACTCGAGGGCCTCGAGCGGGCGCGAGAGGGCGCTCATCGCGGCGTGTTGAGGATCGGATTGGTGGCCAGCAGCGTCTGGGTGAAGACGTAGTCGATCGCCCCGATGCCCAGGAAGGCGATCACCACGGCCTGGTTGACGGCACGGCCGACGCCCTCGGCGCCACCGGAGGCGGTGAGGCCCTTGTAACAGCAGACGATGGCGATCATCGCGCCGAACAGGGTCGACTTGATGAGCATGGCCAGGAACTCGATCGTCGTCGCCTGGGAGAAGAAGTTGGAGAAGAACGGGCCGATCTGGGCCCCGTTGGTGAGGGTCACGAACACGCCGCCGAGGGTGCCGAAGAGCAACGCGTAGATGCTGAACAGCGGCGTCAGCAGCATCAGGGACAGGAAGCGCGGCACGACCAGGCTCTTGACCGGGTCCACCCCGAGCACCAGCAGGGCGTCGAGTTCCTCGCGGATCTTGCGTGCCCCCAGATCAGCCGTCATCGCCGTCCCGGCCACCCCAGCCATGACGATCGCACACACCAGCGGCGCGAACTCGCGCATCACGATGAGCACGAAGAGCCCGCCCAGCCGGTCGATGGCACCCAGCAGGTTGAGGAAGTCACCGATCTCGATGCCGGCCGGCCCGTAGGTGAAGGCCAGCGACGCCAGGATCATCGGGAACCAGCCCAGGCGCAGCGCGAAGAGGAACTGGTCGACCAGCTCGGGCCCGTAGTTGTAGGGCGGCGTGACCGCAGCGACGAGCGCCCGCCGAAACAGCAGGATCATCGCCCCGATCGTCTCGATGAACGACCGGAACGGCTCGTAGATCTTCAATGCACCAGCCACGCCCGTCAGCTCCTCCCGCTCCGGGCGGTTCCTCCTCCCGGCGGAGAGCATGTTATTGCGAACTTCGAGTGTGTGACAACACTCCACCCGGGTGACAACGTCCGCATAACCTCTCGGGACTGCGGAACTAGGACTCGAACCTAGACTAACTCGTCCAGAGCGAGCCGTGCTGCCGATTACACCATTCCGCAATATGGCGGCGACCGGCGCCAGCCAGGCCGCAGCGTTGTTGAAGATAGCGCAGTCCTAGGGGCTCTGGGCGCCATGGCGACCGGCGCCGGCGATGAAGCGCGCGGCCCCGTCGCCCACCTCCCCCGCCGCCAGCGTCTCCAGACCGCGGCTGAGCTCGTTGGCCAGTGCGCCGGGCTCGTCGAGGCCCTCGGCCTCGAGCAGCGCGAGCCGGTCGTTGCGCAGGCACACCTGGGGATACGCGGCGATCTCCCGGGCGAGTTCCCGAGCCACCGCCAGCGCCTGACCGGGCTCTGAGATCCGGTTGGCCAGCCCCATCCGCACCGCCTCCGCGGCTCCCACGGGGCGTCCGGTGAGAATCAGGTCCATCGCCTGGGAGCGCCCGAGCAACCGGCCAAGGCGGACGGTTCCGCCGTCGATCAACGGCACTCCCCAGCGACGGCAGAAGACCCCGAGGACGGCGTCTGTCGCCATGACGCGCAGGTCACACCACAGCGCGAGCTCCAGACCCCCCGCCACAGCGTGGCCCTCGATCGCCGCGATCACCGGCTTGGCCAGCCTCAGGCGGGTCGGCCCCATGGGTCCGTCACCGTCAGGGGCGACCCGGTTGACGCGGTCGGTGGCCAGGGCCTTGAGGTCGGCCCCGGCGCAGAACGTGCCCCCCGCGCCGTGGAGAATCGCCACGCTGGCCTCAGGATCAGCCGCGAAGGCCCGGAACGCGTCAGCCAGGGCCGCCGCCGTGGGCCCGTCCACCGCGTTGGCGACCTCCGCGCGGTCCAGCGTGACGGTGGTGACGGGCCCGGCGCGGTGGCTGGAGACGGCCGCGGACGGGCTCATCGCGCCGCCCCGACGGCCCGCAGCGCGAAGGTGCTCACCGCTGCGACGGTCGCGTCGATCTCCGGCGCCGCCCCGGCCAGGGGCGAGAGCGGCCCGACGAGGGCCTCCCCGACGCCGCCGACGATCGCCGCGGCGCTGAGCGCCACGTTCT
>CAZZVR010000018.1:0-29767 GCA_964657595.1 Burkholderia sp. PAMC 26561
CTGCCCGATCCGCTCGGGAATCTCCGACGCCGGTACGCCGCTGGCCAGCAGCTCCCCGGCCCGGCGGTTGCGTGACTCCGGTGCCAATGCGGTGGCCACGAGGTCGCCGGTCCCCGCGAGTCCGATCATCGACTCGGGACGGGCGCCGAGTGATTCCGCCCAGCGCCACACCTCGGCGAAGATGTGACCCGCTGCGGCGCCCGCGGCGTTGAGACCCTGGGCGACCGTCGCGCCGGAGGCCAGCGCGGCCGCGTTCTTCGCGGTTCCGGCCAGCTCGACGCCGACGGGGTCATCGGATTGCTCACACACCACGCCGCCGCGGATGAACGCGTTCGCCAGGGTGCGGGCGAGCTCCTCGTCCGTGGAGGCGGCGACGAGGCCCGCGCCCTCGCGCACCATCTCCGCTGCGTGGGCCGGTCCCCCCACACACGCCGTACGCCGGGGACCGAACCGGTGCAGCAGGATCGAGGTGGGTGGCGTCCCGAACGGAGGCACCAGCCCCTTGGCCAGCGAGATCACCGACGCATCACGTTTCAGCCCTGACGGCTCCAGGTTTTGGATCGCCCCATCGAGGTGCTTGGAAGGGACGGCGATGAACACGTAATCGGCCCGGGCGACCCCCTCTCCGACGTGCTCGACCCGCAACTCACGCGGGAACGCAACGCCTCTGAGGTACAGGCGGTTCTCCCGGTGCTCGCTGAGCTCCTTGGCCTGTTCAGCCGTCCGTGTCTGCAGCGTCGTCCGCATTCCCCCACGGGCCAGCAGCACCGCGATGGCGGTGCCGAAGCTCCCGGCGCCGATCACCACCGCCGCGCGGCGGTTGAGCGGGGTGGCTGGAAGGGTCAGACTCGGTCGCGCCAGAGGGGGCATGGCGCAATGAAGCTAGCTGCTCACGCGAACTTTCTGCGGAGACGCTGGTGCTGGGTGTCGTCCTGCAGCCCCCTGGGTCAGCCTGTGAGCTCAGGCCAATCGATGGCCTGGATCAGCTCCTGCGCTCCGGTCGCCACCACCATGCTCCGCTCCACATCGCTGTAACGCAGCCCATTGCGGCGGAGCCAGCGCACCGAGCGGTTCGACGGGTCGACGATCAGCACGTCTTCAACCCTGGTGGCGCCTCAGGCAGCCGCGGCCCCGCGCGCCCGGGCCCGGGCGACGGCGGCCTGCTCGACCTCGTCCTCCAGGCGCACCGCGGCAGCCAGGTCGGCCGTCGCCTGGGCCATGTTCGAGAAGGCTGCGGCGACCGTGGCGGCATCCGGGCCGGCGATGGCCCGATTGAGATCGGTCACCGCCGAGTCGAACAGGAGCCACAGCTCCTCCGGGCCGCGCCGTCCCGTTCCCGCGCGAAGCTCGTAGGGAGGCAGGGACTTCTCCGCTCCGGGGATGGGTCGCCACGCCAGCCCGGCGGTGTGCGCCTGCTCCCACGCCAGCTGCTCTCGCGCCGCGGCCTCAGACAGGTTCTGCAGTCGCATGGCGAAACCGCGGTCAGGCGGCGCCATCTGGTGGGCCTTCATCGCTTCAGCCCAGCCGGCGCTGGCGTGCTTGATCAGGCGCAGGATCTGCGCGCGTTCCTTGTCCAGGTCACTGCTGAAGGACATGGCTAGGCCGCGCCGTCGCTGGAGTTCGGCGGAACCCGGTCCGCCGAACCGGGAGCGAGGTCGGCCGATCCGACTGCGATGCCACCCCAGAAGTCCTCTCCGCTCGGTCCCTCCGGAGCGGGGTCGGTCACCGGCTTGGGAGTGTTCACCGCGGTGAGCACCTCGTCGAGGGCGGACCGCCGGATCCGTACCCGCCGTCCGGCGCGCACCGCGGCCAGCTCGCCGCGATCAATCCAGTTCCTCACCGTCTGCTGGTTGATCTTGAGGAGCTCCGCGACCTCTGCGACGGTCAGGAACTCCTCGTTGTCCGATTCACTGATCATTTGACTGTTGCCTAATTGAAACAAATTGACGCCAACCAAGGCTAACCATAGTACGCTCGGCGGACGAACTTATGTAACTGTTTGTAGGGGACAGTCATGGCAGCGGGCGAAACACCAGAAGATTCGGGGCAGCACGGCGCGGACAACGTCATTCGGTTTCCGCGCGACTGGTTCGGATCAACCGACGACCTCGTCCCCATCGGACCGGCCGCGGACCGCCTGGAGGCGGAGAAGGCCGCTGCCGCTGCGCGCGAGGCTGCAGAAAGCGAGGACATCTACGCGCTGAACGCCGGGGACTTCTGGGGTGAGGGGTCAGAGGCCCTCCATCAGCCAGTCGACATTCCCCGGAATCCGGCGGAGGCGGCGGAGACGGTCCCCTACCTCCGAGCTGTCGCTGAGGTCGAGACTGCTCCGTCTCCGGTCCATCGTGCCTCGGCGCCCCGCCTCGGGTTCCTGCGGCTCCCATCCCTTCCGCGCCTGGTGACGCAGCAGCTGCGCCTACCGCGAGCGGCGCTGCTCCTCGCGGTGATGGTCATCGCGGGCATCGCGTTGTTCGTCTCGGGTGAATTCAAGGCAAACCCAAGGGCGGCGACGCCAACCGCGAGCGGGCAGGCACCCAGCCCGGTGCGGACTGCCCAGCTACTGATCGTGCAGAACCACCTGGCCAAGCTGTCGTCAGACAGCCAAGGTTCGCGCCGGTCAGCCTCGAAGGTGCGGGAGCTCAAGATCCACCGCACCTCGACCTCACGGCATGTGGTCCGGAGAAGGCAGCGCACCAGGGCGACCTCACATCGCGTGGTGCGGCGGGTGACCGCCAGTACCAGCACCGCCACGGAACAGGCGTCCACCGCTCCCGTCGCGGCGGAACCCGCGGCGTCGTCCCCAGCCGCGGTTGCCCCCACCGCGTCCGAGAACGTCTCAGAACCGCAGCAGGCCACATCTTCCGCCGTCTCGGCCGCCGGATCGTCCGCTTCCGGATCGGCCACATCCGGATCATCGGCCGCGGCGTCGGGTCCGTCAGGCCTCGGCGGAGTCGTTGGCAAGCAGTGCAACCCCAAATGCTCGAGCTGATACACGAGCGCCGGTCTCGAAAGGACACACGATGCTGAGCAAGGTCGTTCATCACGTACAGCGCAACGCGATCGCCTACGTCGCACTGTTCTTCGCCGTCGGCGGCGGAGGCGCCGGAGCCGCGATCGCCGCCACGGCAGTCAGCTCCGGCACCGTGCACGCGTGTGTGAGCAAGAAGACGGGTGCCCTGTATGTCGCGAAGCGGTGCAGCAGTTCAGAGCGCGCGCTGAGCTTCAACCAGCGTGGGCCGGCGGGAGAAGCAGCTTCTGAGATTTACGGCCAGGTCGACGACACCGGCAAGGTCACTGCGGAGAAGGGGATGACCATTACCCAGACAGCAACCGGTATGTACACGGTTCAGATCACAGCCGCCGCCTGTAAGGCGAGTACAGATCAAATCCCCACCATCACGCCGGTCGGTTTTGGTGCCCTCCAAGGTGCTGCCGGGGCGCAACCGGGAAACGTCATGCCCTCAGTAACCGAGGCTGCCACCAAAGGCCCGAGATCTTTCGACGTAATTGCGGGCTACATCCAGAGCGGGAACTTCATTGCGACCGACCAAGGTTTCAATATTTCCGATCAGTGTGGTAGCTACTCGTGACGGACCCACCGGTGTTAGAACACCGAACGGTTGGAGCTCGCGTCAACCAAACAGCGCGAGCTCTTTCTACCGGGGCGGTCGTGATGGTGCTGGCCATGATCTCGATTGCGGCCCTCAACGTTGCGCCGGCAGACGCCGGGACTTTTGACGTAAGCGCGGACGGTAGCTCGGTCTGTGCGTTGGGGTCTTTCATGTCAAACGTCCCCGGATTTTCGACCGATTGCGACGGGGGTGGTGCCGTCTACATCAATGCTCCGACCGGCGGTTCGGCTTATAACGACAGAGCTCTCTGGGAAATCGATTCACCAAGTTCTGCGCTGACTATCACGGCGGCGAATGTCTCTCAGGTCGAGGCGTATCACATGAACAGTGGACCCGGATACGGGGGCGGGGCGTACTGGAACGGGGGAGGTGTGCCCCTCGGCACCGGCGACAGCGTTGAACCGGAGTCCTTCAGTGGTTTCTCGAGCCAGTATTTCGGTCTGCAGCTGGTTTGCAGCGACTCGAGCGGCTGCGATGGGCAAGGCACTCAGTCGAGTGCACAGATTGTCAGCAGCGGTTCGGTGACGTTGACCGTGCAGGAGAGCCAAGCACCGGGCCTCATCGCTGCCGGCACCAACAACCTCTTTTACCAGGGCAACAACTGGGTGTGGAACGCGCCAGGTGATCCCTGGCCGGCGACACTGCAGGGCTCAGACCCTTCTGGCGTCTGCAGTTTGACGGTGACCGCCGGCTCGGTCGCCAACACGGTGGCATCATCGCCGAACGCGGCCGTTTTCCAACAATGTCCGTCTCCAGTGGTCAACGACGCAACGGTGGACACCACCAGCCTTGTCCCGACCTCGGGACAGTTCACGCTCGGCCTGTCAGCTCAAAACGCCGCCATGGTGCAGGCTGAGACTTCGGCGACGATCAACGTCGACAACATCCAGCCCAGCGTCGCCATTGGCGCAGTCAATGACCCCAACCCGGGCGGCTGGTCCGTGAATCACTCGGTGACGCTGCACATCACCCCTGCAGCCGGCCCCTCTGGGTTCTCCAGCTTCAGCTGCAGCGACACCTTGGCGGGGGTGACGACGCCGCTGAAGCTCGCCCCCGACGCGACGTCGCCCGGCGTATATGACGCGACGGTTGACGGCAACGGCTCTCACGCCGTTGCCTGTGGCGTCGCGAATAACGCGATCAACCCTCAGGGCGTCCACAACACAGGCACGGCGGCTGAGACGGTTGACATCGACGAGCAGCCACCGACGATCAGCTTTGAAGCGACGAACCCGTCCGATCCGGATCAGGTCATTGTCGACACCAGTGACAACGAATCCCCGGTGAACGGCGGCAGCATTCAGATCACGCCCCAGGGCTCGAGCAGCGCAACGCAGCTGCAGACGACCTTCACGTCCAGTGGACAGCTGATGGCCACCATCCCGGACGCGACCCTGACTGCCGGCGCGTACACGCTGGAGGCCTCGGCGACCAGCCAGGTCGGCAATACCGGCTCCGTTAGCGAGAACCTCACGCTGCCACTGCGCGCAGCGTCGAGTTCGGGCATCAGCTTCAGGAAGATCGTCGACCCCCGGATCGCCCGGAAGGTAAAGGAGCGCGTCCTTGTCGGATTCCACTACGCGACGGAGAAGAAGCACGGGAAGACCGTCAGGGTGAAACGGGGCGGCCATTACAAATCGATCACGGTCATCAAGCGGGTCGAGCGCTGCAGCACCAAACGGGTGAGGGTCGCCAAGCACAAGTGGAAGCTGAAGCGGACCTGCAAAGCCCCGCATCTCTCCTACCGCAAGAAGACGGCGGTGGGACACGGCAAGCGGACGACGGTTTATGGGGAGTTGCTCACGAGCCAGAACGTTCCCATCGCGAGCCAAACAGTGACCGTCCTGACGGCGCCCAGCAACGGGAAGCGACACTTCACGGCGTTCGCTCACACCACCACCAACTCGACCGGCGGCTGGAAGGTGCGGCTCCCCGCGGGCCCATCACGCATCGTTGAGGCGTCCTACGGCGGGTCTGCGACCCAGCTGCCAGCCAGCAGCATCGCGCGCGTCAATGTGCCCGCCCGGATCTTGATCACCGCCACCCCGACCCAGCTCCCATGGAGCGGCACCACGACCATCACAGGCCGGTTGGTCGGTGGCTACATCCCCTCTGACGGCGTGGCGATGCGGCTGCTCATTCGGATCGCGGGCCGCAAGCAGCTCTACTCACCAGTCCCCTTCCGGACCACCAAGACCGGCTCCTTCAGCGTCAAATGGAGCTGGGGCAGCGGATCCGGCGTCGTGAGGTACCCGTTCTCAGTCGCGACGACCGCCAACGAATCTGACTATCCCTATACCGCCGCGACGAGCAAGGCCGTCAGCATTGAGTTCGGCGTGCGGACGCCGGCGCGCCCGAAGAAGCGCGGCCGTCGCAGCACGTAGTTCCGGAGCGGCTATCGAAGGTGCGGCGCCTGTCGATTGCCAGCCACGCTCCCGGACCCCCGCGCGCAGGCGCCCGTGGAGCGTCAACATCTGTCGCGCACGACGGACTCCACGGCGGACATTTGGGGATGGTGACGTACGGGGGCGGTACCTAGAGTCCGTGAGCAATGGGACGTACGCGGCCGGCGATCGGCCTTCACTACACCTTCCAGGCTCCCGAAGGAGACTCCCAGCGCGTGATCGAACGCGGCTTGGAGCAGATCGCTCGGGCCGAGACGTACGGCCTGTCATCGGTCGTGTTCGGCGAGCAGCACTTTCGTGACGACGGTTGGCCTGGTCGACCGTTGATGCTGGCGGCGGCGGCAGCGGCGATCACGAAACGGATGCGGGTCGGTTCCGACATCGTGGTGCTGCCCCTTCATCATCCCGTGGCGGTCGCGGAGGAGACGGCTCTGCTCGATGTCCTATCGGGCGGTCGAGCGATCCTCGGCGTCGGGCTCGGCTCGGCCGAGAACGAGTTCGATGGCCTCGGGGTGCCGTGGGATGAGCGCGTGGCGATCTATGACCGGTCGATCAATGCGGTCAAAGCCCTGCTGGCGGGTGAGACCGTCGATGTCGACAACCCACCGCATTCGGGCCGTGGCGCTCGCATACGGCCACTGCCCGTCAACCCGTCAGGTGTGCCGTTCTGGATTGGCGCGCTGTACGACCGCGGGATTCGGCGCGCAGCCGTGGTAGCGGACGCGTGGGTCATGCCTCCCGTGGCGCGGATAGCCGCCCTGGGAGCCAAGAAGCGGATCTTTGACCAGGCTCGGGCCGAGGCGGGCCTCATGCCGGCTCTCGAGCAGCCGTTACGGCGGGATGCGTTCGTGGCCGAGACCGACGAGGAAGCCTGGCAGCTGTTCGCGCCAGCGATCCGGTATCTCTTCGGCACGGTGTGGCGTACCTTCGATCCGACGTATCCGGACCACGACACCGTGGACGCACTGCGGCACTGGGGGGACGAGTTGCTCCTCGTGGGCTCTCCGGCGTCGGTGGCCGCTCGATGCGAAGCGATCGCGAGCGATCTCGGGGTGACAGAGTTCCTGCTTCGGTTTGACGTTCCCGGGGTCTCCGAGGGAGCGATCGCGGAGAGTCTGCTTGGCCTCGCCGAGGTCGTGGAGCGTTTGAAATCAAGTGCGGACACTCCGTCGGCGTCGTCGACGGTACCGCTGGAGGTGAGAAACTGATGCTGACGCAAGCTTCGCGGCTCGACCGCGGGAAGTTAGAACGGGCGATCGACGACGGGTGGACGCTGCCCGTCGAGTGGTACTCGGATCCGGTCGTGCACGACCTGGATCTTCAGGAGGTGTTCCGCAGGACGTGGCAGTACGCGGGCCGCGAGGTCGACCTGCCAGACATCGGATCGCGTGTGACCCGCTCGATCGGTGATATCCCTACGGTCGTCGTCCGGGGGAAGGATCAGCAGTTACGAGCGTTCGTAAACGTCTGCCGCCACCGCTTCAACCGGGTCGCCCCGGGTGACGGCAAGGCGAAGGTGCTGCAATGCCAATACCACGGTTGGACCTACGGTCTGGACGGTCGCCTGCAGGGGGCAGCGCGGCACTCCAAGGAGGACGGCTTTGACCGTTCCTGCCTCAGCCTCGTACCGCTCAGGCTCGAGCTGACGAACGGCCTGATCTTTATCAATGCGGATCCCGACGCTGCACCATTGGCTGACTCACTGGCGGGTCTGCCGGAGTTGCTGGCGGAGCGCCATATCGACTTCGGCGGCTTAGAGTTCCGCGAGAGGCTGACGCATGAAGTCGGTTGCAACTGGAAGGTGTACATGGAGGGGGCGAGCGAGTGTTACCACTGCCCGACCGTCCATGGCGACTTCGCCAAGGTGGTCGACATCGACCCGGATCACTACCGGGAGTACCAGCAAGCCCGGGTCTGGGCGATGACCGCCGGCCTGAAGGGCGAAGCACCCGAGGTGACGCATCCCAACCGCTACCAGTTCTACTCAATCTGGCCGAACACGATCATCGCGCCCGAGTTCATGCCGAAGGAAGGGACACCGCGGATGGGGCGCATTTTCACCTTCCAGCCGCTGGCGGCCGATAGATGCCTGATCGAATCCGACCTTTTCTGCGCCCCCGACGTCTCCAACAGAGAGCTCGAGGAGTACAAGGAGTTCTGGTACCGGGTGATGCGCGAGGACTTCGAGATCTCCGCCAACACCTTTGCGGGGATCCGCTGCGGCCGCGTTCCCCAGGGCCGACTCATGCTTGAGAGCGAGGGTCTGATCCGGACCTGGTACCAGCGCTATTTCGAGTGCATCGAAGGGCGACTTGACGAGCTCGCCTAGGGTTTCCCTGGCCCCCTGAGGGACCCGGGTCAGGGCAGCTTCACGGTGGCGCTGTCCGAGCGGACGCCGTATCCGTCGTCAGCCGTACGCCGTGTGTGGCGACGCTCTCGACATTTGGTCAGATTCGGCCTCAGAAGACGCGATAAGTGTCGATATCAATGCCCGTCACGTCCAGATTACATATCTGCAATGAGAGACAGCTACAGCCGCCCGGAAGTGGCAGGCACGGTTCTCGCGCCGGATGAGAAGGGCCTGGCCGGCAAAGTCGCCCTGGTCACGGGAGCGGCCGGGAACCTCGGCCGCGTCATCTGCAGCGTCCTCGCCGAGAAGGGTGCGTCGATCGTTGCGGTCGACATCTCCGACGGTGATGAGGGTCTCGACTTTGATGCCAGCACGGCCGACGGCAACCGGGACATGGTCCGTGCCGCCATTGACCGGCACGGCCGGCTCGACATCCTCGTCCTCAACGCGGCGCGGCAACACGTCGCGCCGCTGGTGGACTGCTCGGACGAGGGCTGGGACTCCGTCCTCGATGTCGGCCTGCGCGGGCCGTTTCTCGCGATGAGGTCGGCATGGCCGCACCTGGTGGAACGGCGCGGTTCGCGCATCATCGCGATCGCCTCGACCTCCAGCTTCGTCGCGGCGCCGGAAATGGGGCCGTATGTCGCGGCAAAGCACGGTCTCCTCGGGCTCGTGCGGACGGCGGCACTCGAGGGCGCTACCTGCGGTCTGACCGTCAACGCCGTGGCGCCCGGGTGGATGGAGAGCCCGATCAGTGGTGCGGGCCGTGTCGATGACGCACTCGCGCACCAGCTCATGCTCGACGACAGCCCCGCCCAGCGTTACGTGTCATATCGAGAGGTGGCCGACGCGGTGCTGTTCCTCGCCAGCGATGCATCGTCTGGGATCAGCGGCGCATGCATTCCTGTCGACCTCGGCGCGCTCGTCAAGTGACAACGGCCCCGAGCAGTCCGTCGCAGTCAAGTGCCCAAAAGCCTACGCCCGGAGGAAATCATGAGTCGTTCAGCAAGAAGTCGTGGGCCGTTGCGGTCTCAGCGCACGTCCCTGGTTGCCGTGTACGCGGTGCTCATCGCGGGCGTCGGGCTCGCGGGATGCGGCTCCTCGGGCTCGTCGTCGTCATCGACGGCGGTGCATGCGACGGCGGTCAACGCAGCAGCCTCGGATGGCAGCTCGGCCGTGAGCGTGGCGGGTGTCTCGGTCGCCAAGGTCTCGTCGCTTGCAAGCACAGTGCCGGCGGCCACTCGCAGCCAGGGCCTGAACACGATCTTCTACAACTACTATCCGCCGGACGAGTTTGTCAAGAGCGGCCAGCTCGAGGGCTCCCAGGTTGACCTCGCGCGCGCCGTGGCCGCGGTCCTGGGGCTCCAGTTCAAGATGACGGCCTCAGCGGCATTCGACACCTTCATCCCGAGTATCCAGAGTGGGAGATACAACGCGAGCTTCGTGTCGCTGCAGGTAACCCCGGCGCGGACGAAGGTGGTCGACATCGTCTCGACGGAATCGACGGGAACGGGCTTCGCCTCCAAGGCCGGTGGCGGCACGCCGACGCTGTCGACTCCGCTGGACCTGTGCGGACACAAATTCGCCGGGATCGTCGCGTCAGCGTACGTCGCTTCGGTTCAGGCCGTCGGTGCGAAGTGCCAGTCCGCCGGCAAGCCGGCGCTGACCATCGCCACGTATCCGACGGACGCCGCGGCGGAGTTGGCGGTGCAGAGTGGCCGCCAGCAGTACTACGTGAGCGGGGCGAACGAGATCGCGTGGCGGTTTGGTGACGCTGGAGGCATCCTCACCGCTCAGCCACTCGACTTCTCCCCCGTCGCGACGGGCGCAGCGGTCAGCAAGGCGAGCGGCCTGGCCGGGCCGATCTCAGCCGCGATCAACCACCTCATCGACACCGGCGCCTACAAGGCCATCATGGCCAAGTGGCACGAGGGCAACTTCGCGGTCCACAAGAGCGCGTTGTTCAGCGGCTGACGGTGTCGAACGGTGTGGGAGACATGACGACCCCGGAGTCCTCCCGACGCACAAGCCATCGCGCCCGTCCGACCTGGACGGGCGTCGGCCGCTGGCTCGCGCGGATCGTGATCGTCGTGATCCTGGTGGTGATCGTCCGCCAGTTCGTGACATCGCCGGCTGTCCACTGGAGCGTGGTGGGCCATTACCTCACCGCCTCGAGCATCCTCAAAGGCGTGGGCACGACGCTGTATTTGACGGTGATCGCCATGGCTTGCGGGATCATCCTCGGAACGCTGCTGGAGTTGATGAGGCAGTCCCACAGCTCGATGCTGAGGGTGACAGCGAGCTTCTACATCTGGTTGTTCCGCGGAACGCCGTTGTTGGTGCAGATCCTGTTCTGGTACAACCTCGCGCTCTTCATCCCCCGTCTGACGCTCGGGATCCCCGGCGGGCCCGACGTGTTCTCGGCATCTACGAATTCGGTCGTGACGCCGCTGGTCGCCGCCATCCTGGCCCTTGGCCTCAACGAGGGCGCCTATATGGCGGAGATCGTCCGCGGGGGAATCCTGTCCGTCGATAAGCGGCAGCTCGAAGCGGCGCTCGCCCTGGGCATGACGAAGCCCCAGGCGAACCGGCGGATCGTCCTCCGGCAGGCGGTGCGGGTGATCATCCCGCCCACGGGCAACCAGACCATCGGCATGCTGAAGGGCACGAGCCTGGTCAGCGTGATCTCGATGTCGGAACTCCTCTACTCGGTCCAGGAGATCTACAACGAGAACTTCCAGACAATTTCGCTCCTTGTCGTCGCGAGTATCTGGTACCTCGTGTTGACGACACTGCTGTCCACCGTGCAGTACGGCGTGGAGCGGCGACTGGCCAGAGCGGATGCAAAGCCCCCGCCAACCTCGATCCCCGCGCGCATGCGCGAATCCGCCCGTGCGGTCTTCCTGGGTGAATGGGGCGGGCGTCCTCGTGCCTACGACCCCATGCCAACCGATCCTGAGATGTACTGAGGTGGTGGACGTGGGCGCAGACGATGGAGCTCAAGTGCATTTGAGCGACGGGCCGGCGGGACAACCGATGGTTCGCGTGGAACAGCTCTGCAAGTGCTTCGGCGAACTCAGGGTAATCGAGGATGTGAGCTTCACCGTGGCCAGGGGCGAGGTTGTGGGACTCATCGGGCCATCCGGTTCGGGCAAGAGCACGCTGCTGCGGTGCGTCAACTACCTCGAGGTGCCGACGACGGGCCGGGTGTACGTCGATGGAGAGCTGATCGGGATCCGTGAAGCGGGAGACTCCTTCGTGCTCCGTGACAGCAAGGAGCTGGCTCGGCAGCGCACTCAGATCGGAATGGTCTTCCAGTCGTTCAATCTGTTCAGCCACCTGACCGTGTTGGACAACGTCGTCGAGGCCCCGGTTCATGTGAAGGGTATGCGGCGGCAGGACGCCGAGGCCAAGGCGCGGGACCTGCTTGCGTGGGTCGGCCTAGGCGACAAGGCGAACAGCTACCCGTCCCAGCTCTCGGGCGGCCAGCAGCAGCGTGTCGCCATCGCCCGGGCCCTAGCTATGGAGCCGAAGCTGATGCTGTTCGACGAGCCGACCTCGGCGCTGGATCCCGAAATCGTCGGCGAGGTGCTTGGGGTCATGCGGAGGCTGGCCGATGAGGGGATGACCATGGTGGTTGTCACGCACGAGATGGCGTTTGCCCGAGAGGTGTGCGATTCGGTCGTCTTCATGGACCAGGGCCTCATCGTCGAGTCGGGTCCACCCGAGAGGGTGCTGGTCACGCCGTCGCACGCGCGGACCAAGCAGTTCCTCAGCCGCATTACCGGCCTCGCGATCGATCCGGCGGCCGCCGATCCGCAGTGATGCGGGCGACTGCCTCGACGGGTCGCCGATCGTCGTCGGAAGCCGGGTCGGCTGCCCGACACATGCCCATCGCCACCGTGTGAATCGCGGCCTAGTCTGCGGTTGGCGGCGAGTGAGACCAACGACCATCGCGATACGGACGGGGAGACCGATGACTAGGCGCCCGAGCCCTCAGGTGCATCGATCACGGTCCGAAGAAAGGCATGACGTGCGCAACATCGGGTTGTTCATCTTCGATGGCGTGGAAGAGCTGGATTGGGCCGGCCCATGGGAGGTCCTGGCGGCCTACGCCCAAGGCTGGAACGACAGCGACACGACGGTGTTCACGGTCGCGCGGGAACCGGGTCTCGTCACCTGCTCCCTCGGGGCTCGGGTGCTTCCCGACCATGAGTGGTCCTCCGCACCCTCCATGGATGTGCTGGTGGTCCCCGGCGGCCCGGGTACGCGGAAGCTCGTCGCGGACGACGGCGTCCTGGAGTGGGTCCGCGAGCATGCGCAGAGGGGTGCGCTGATGGCGAGCGTGTGCACCGGCTCCGGTGTCCTTGCCGCCGCGGGCCTGCTGGCTGGGCGTCCCGCGACAACCTACTTTGGCGCGTTTGACTGGCTCGCTGGACTCGATCCGACGATCGAGTTACGACAACACGACCGCATCGTCGATTGCGGAGACATCGTGACGTCTGCCGGTATCACCGCCGGCATCGACATGGCCCTCCATCTCGTCGCGCGTCTGCACTCGGTCGAGCGGGCCCGCGAGGTGAGGCAGGTGATCGAGTACGACCCGGCGCCTCCTCTGTGATGACTGATGTCGACTTCGCCCGGATCGAGGCGGAGGCGTTGGAGCTGCTCAAGGTCCTCTGTCGCCTTCCGAGCGTGTCAGCCGAGGGCCGGGCGCTAGAGGAGACTGCGACGCTCGTCCAGCAGCTCCTGGACCAAGCCGGCTTCGCAACGCGCCAGTTACGCGCCGCCGGCGGTCCGCCGGCCGTCTGGGGTCACCAGCAGGGTCGCGACGGGTTCACGCTGTTGCTCTACAGCCACTACGACGTGCAGCCGGTCGAGCCGCTCGAGCTCTGGGACTCACCCCCGTTCGAGCCGACGCTGCGCGACGGGCGGCTGTTCGGGCGAGGCACCGCTGACAACAAGGGGGAACTCGCGGTGCGGCTGGCCGTCATCCGGGCCCTCCGCGAAGCGCACGGAGAACTCCCGATCTCGGTGCGCTGGATCATCGAGGGAGAGGAGGAGGTGGGAAGTCCCCATTTCGACGAGATCGCCCGCGAAAACGCGGACCTGCTGCGCGCGGACGCCTGCCTTTGGGAGGGGCTGGAGGCACGCCTCAGTGACGGGCGGCCCACCCTCACCCTCGGCTTCAAGGGTCTGCTCACGGTCCGACTCGACGTCACCCGCCTGCGGGGCGATCAGCACTCGATGAACGCGGTGGTGCTTCCCAGCGCTGCCTGGACCCTTGTCGCGGCGCTGGCGAGTCTCCGCGGCGCTGACGGCACGATTCGGATCGACGGTTTCTCTGACGCGGTGCAACCGCCGACTGGGCCCGAGCGGACAGCGATCGCGGAGGCCGGCGACGCAATCGAGCGTGGTCTGCGGGACGCCTCGGGTGTGGAAGCGTTCCTGGATGGGCTGACGGGTCCTGCTCTCCTCGAGCGGATGGGTTACGGACCGACTGCCAACATCGCCGGCATCAGGACCGGCTATGCCGGTCCCGGGATGAAGACCGTGCTCCCCTCGGACGCGAGCGCATGGCTGGACTTTCGGCTCGTCCCGGACCAGCGGCCCGAAGATGTGCTCGCGCTCCTGCGATCACACCTCGACACCCACGGGTTCGAGGACGTCGCCCTGACCGCCATCGGGATGGCCGATAGCGCAGGAACGCCGATCGACCACCCGTTTGCCCGGCGGGTCGCGGATATTGCCCAGAAAGTCGCGAAGCGCCCGGTCTCCATCACCCCGAGGCATCCGGGGCCCTACCGATCGTCGCCTCGCTTGCGCGCCACGTTGGCGTCCCAGGTCTATCAGCGCCGGACAACCCGCTCGGTACCGGATCGAATATGCACGCCCCGAATGAGCACATCACGCTGGCGGATCTCGGTCACGCGGTCCGCTTCACCTACGCACTGCTCAACGAACTCGGCGTCGCGTAGAGACCTCGGGCGCCGCGTCGAATGTCGATAGCAAGCAACACGGAGCGCGATTAGGTTCGAAGCAATGAGTAGCGTCGTTGAGAAGAACCGATCGGCTGAGCTCGCAGGGGCGCTGGTCGAGCCCCGACTGTTCCGGGACCGGGCGTATCTCGCCGGATCCTGGATCGGGGCGGATGAAACCCTGCGAGTGGAGAACCCGGCAGACGGCTCGCTGGTCGGCTGGGTCCCGAAGCTCGGACCGCGAGAGGCGGAGACGGCGGTCGCCGCCGCAGACCGTGCCTTCCCCATGTGGTCAGGTCTCCTGGCCCGCGAGCGCAGCGTCCTCCTCACGCGCTGGAGTTCGCTCATGTTGGAGCACGTCGAGGATCTCGCTCTGCTGATCACGGTCGAGCAGGGCAAGCCGCTGGCCGAGTCACGCGGTGAGGTCGCCTACGGCGCAAGCTTTCTCGAGTGGTTCGCCGCCGAAGGCCTGCGAACCTACGGACGGACCATTCCGTCTCATCTGCCCGGAGCGCAGCTGCGGGTGACCACCGAGCCGATCGGCGTCGTCGCGGCGATCACCCCGTGGAACTTCCCGTCGGCGATGATCGCGCGCAAAGTGGGAGCTGCGCTCGCCATCGGCTGCCCGGTCATCGTGTTGCCGGCGCGGGAGACTCCGTTCTCGGCGCTCGCGCTCGCCGTGCTGGCTGAGGAGGCTGGGATTCCCGCGGGCGTGCTCTCAGTCCTCACCGGTGACCCGGCCCCCATGTTCGAGGCCCTCGCGGCTGCACCGCAGGTCCGCGCCGTGAGCTTCACCGGCTCCACGAACGTCGGGCGCACGGTGCTCACACAGTGCGCGAGCACCGTCAAACGTGTGAGCCTCGAACTGGGCGGCCACGCACCGTTCATCGTCTTCGACGACACGGATGTGGCGCAGGCAGCCCGGCTATGCGCGGCGGCGAAGTTCGTCACGTCAGGACAGGACTGCCTCGCACCCAACCGCATCTTCGTACAAGACGGCGTCTATGACGCGTTCGTCGAACACCTCGCTCGAGCGGTGCGGGAACTCAGGGTAGGAGATGGTCGAAGCGATGGGGTCCACGTCGGCCCGCTGATCTCTGCAGCCGCCGCCGAGAAGGTCGAGGCGCATGTAACCGACGCCGTGGCGCAGGGAGCTCGCGTCGTGGTAGGCGGGGCACGGCACCGCCTGGGGAGGACTTTCTTTGAGCCCACCCTGCTCGCCGACGTCGAAGACACGATGCAGGTTGCCGTAGAGGAGACGTTCGGGCCCGTCGCACCAGTGCTGCGCTTTGCGGACGAAGACGAGGTCATCTCGCGCGCCAACCACACGGAGTACGGTCTCGCCGCGTACGTGATGACGGGCTCGCTGCGCCGGGGCGAGCGGCTGAGCCGTGCTCTGCAGTGCGGGATGGTGGCGGTAAACACGGCGACCTTCACCGGAGCGCCGATTCCCTTTGGCGGCCACAAGCAATCGGGCCTGGGGCGAGAGGGGGCCCAGGATGGCATCGCCGAGTTCAGCGAAGTCAAGTACACGTGTGTCGGGGAGACGCGCTGACCGATAGCCTCGAACGCGTGGTAGATGTCACGGTCTGAGATCCAAGCTCTCGTCGACGCTACGGCGGCGGCTCTGGGAACAGCGATCGTGCTCGAAGATGCCGACCAGCGGCTCCTGGCGCACACCGAGCACGGTGGGGTCATCGACGAGCTGCGCCTCGACTACATCGTCGGCCGGGCGAGCAACCCCTCCGTCCAAGCGTGGCTGGATCAATGGGGACGGCCGAAGCTCGAGCCCATACGGACACCCGCCAACCCTGATCTCGGCCTCCTGGCTCGGTGGTGCATCGCGGTGCGGTACAAGGCGCGGCGCCTGGCCTACATGTGGCTCCTGGATGACGGCAGCCTGGACGAGCGAGATATCCGTGTCGCCGAGGACGCGGCGAGTGACCTCGCCGCCATCCTGTACAGACAGAACCAGGCGGTGGAGGCGGGCGGTGAGCTCCTCAGTCGCCTACTGGGCTCCGACCGAGAGGGTCTGCTTGCCACGGAGGAGCTGAGGGTGTCGGGAAAGGTCGCTCCGACAGCGCAGATCACGATGAGCGTCGGCGGATTGTCGCGCGAAACGTACATCAGCCACCGGGCCGCGGCCGACCTTGCCTACGCCGCGACCCAGGCCGCGTCTCGCGACCTACCGGGCCGGGTCCTCACCTGTATCGATTCCAACCTGCTGGTGACGCTGTTGGCCGTGCGCAGCGATGACGGTCTCGCTGAGACACACAGCTTCATCGACACGATGGTGAAGATCGCGACTCCGCTCGTGGGAGGCCTGGTGTTCGGCGTGGGGACCGTCGAGTCCCTGCACGATGCAAAGAGTTCCTTCGAAGCCGCGCGAAGGGCACTCCGGATCGTTCGGGTGGTTCCCGAGTTGGGTCCGGTCGCTTACTGGACGGATCTGGGCGTCTACCGGGCGCTGTCGCTCCTGCCCGTCGGAGAGGCTGGCAGGGTCGCGTTCGACGAGCGGGTCAGCGCGCTGATCGCCGATCCGACCCTGTGTGCCACCGCTGCGACGTTCCTGGACCTCGCCGGCAACATCCAAACCACCTCGGCGGCCCTCCACATTCACCGAGCGACCCTGTATCAACGGCTGGACCGTATTGCGGAGACGACGCGTCTCGACCTGCGAACGAGCGGCGAGGACCGGCTGGTGACGCATTTCGGCCTCAAGCTCGCCCGCCTGCTCGGGACTGCGACGCACCCGGGCACCGAATATCCGCCCGGCGAAGTCGACGACGCGGCGTCATAGTCCTCGAGGTTCGGCACCAGCGAGGGGTGGCAAAGGCCATCCCCGCGTGGGGCAGGGCTTCCGGCCCAGCCCCACGGTGACCGTTCGCCACGCCGTGGTTTCGGACTGCCACGAGGCGGCTGAGGTCACGGATAGAGGCCCCTGAGCTGGTGGGCCGCATAGACTCGCTCGACTGCCATGCAGGTCGCCGCGAGACGGAGAGACATGCCCCTGGTGCCGGCGTACGCAACCACGTCGTCCCATGCCCGATGCATCCGCTCGACGAGCCGCTGTTCCACTTCCGCCTCGGTCCACCAGTACGCCTCTTTGCCCTGCACCCACTCGAAGTAGGACACGACCACGCCGCCGGCGTTGGCCAGGATGTCTGGCACGACGAGCACCCCGGCATCGGCCAGGACCGTGTCCGCGTCGAAGGTGATCGGGCCGTTGGCCCCCTCCACGATGATCCGCGCGCCAACATCACCGGCGTTGTCCGCCGAGATGACCCCCTCGACGGCGGCCGGGACGAGCACGTCGACATCGGCGGTCAGCAGGTCGGCGCTGTCCAGCGGTTCCGCGCCGGCGAACCCGACCACCGTGCCTGTCTCCTCGACGTGCCGGTCCAAGGCGGCGGCGTCGACGCCGTCCGGGGTGTGGATGGCTCCCTCTGCGTCCGAGACCGCAACCACGCGAACTCCCTCCCGAGCGAGGAACGCCACAGTCCCACGACCCACCTTCCCGAAGCCCTGCACCGCCGCGGTAGCGGTTCGACGTTCGATCCCCTGGTGGGCCAGCGCCTTGAGGGCGATGGCCACGACACCGCGTGAAGTCGACGAAGCGCGACCGAGTGATCCTCCCAGCGCGTGCGGCTTGCCGGTGACCACGCCGAGGACGGTGTGACCTCGCTGGACGGAGTACGTGTCCATCATCCAGGCCATGGTCTGCTCGTCGGTGCCGATATCGGGAGCGGGAATATCGTGCTCCGGACCGATGACGGGGGCGATCTCGGAGGTGTAACGCCGGGTGATGCGCTCCAACTCCTCGATCGAGTACTTGCGCGGGTCAACCGTTACACCACCCTTTGCACCGCCGTACGGCACGTCGAGGAGCGCACATTTCCAAGTCATCCACATCGCCAGCGCGCGCACCTCGTCGAGGTCGACTCGGGGATCGAAGCGAACTCCCCCTTTGGCTGGGCCGCGGGTGTAGTTGTGCTGCACGCGGTAGCCGCGCAGCATCTCGATGGAGCCGTCGTCGCGCCGCAGCGGGATGGCCACGCTGAGCTCGCGGCGGGACTCCGCGAGGAACTGGTGCACCTCGGGTCCGAGTCCCAGTGTCTCGACAGCGCGCGCCAGCTGGTCTCGAGCATCGTCGAGGGCAGTGCGATTGCCGCTTTTGGCGCTCGACCTCGTCGCGGCTTCACCAGTTTGAACAGCGGGGTCCGGATTCAGCAACGTCGGCCGCAACGTGATCCCATCCTGTCGGCATTGATCTGCAGTCGGGCAAGTGTCAAGCCCGGCACCGTTGAGGTAAAGCACTCTTTTCCGACGGATATCATTTGGTAAATCCGATGCTTGAGGGCCGACCATGCTCGATGTACGACGGCTCAGGCTGCTACGTGAACTGAGCCTGCGTGGCACGATCGCGGAGGTTGGCGAGGCGCTTCATCTGAGCCCGTCGTCGGTCTCCCAGCAGTTGTCGCTACTCGAGCGGGAGGTCGGGATCCAGCTGCTTGGCAAGGTCGGACGCCGTCTGCAGCTCACCCCGGCCGCTGAGGTTCTGGTTGAGCACGCCGGGGTGATCCTGGACCGCCTTGAACAGGCGGAGGCAGAGGTTGCGTCGCTCGGTGCGCAGTCTTCGGGAGTTGTCAGAATCGCCGCGTTCCAGTCGGCGACGGTGGCCTTCATCCCACGCCTGCTGGCGGAGCTGGCCGTCGCTCATCCGCGCCTCCATGTGACCACTTCGCAACGCGTACCTGAGCAAGCGCTACGAGAGACGGTGACCCGCGAATTCGATCTGGTGATCGCCGAGCAGTACCCGAACCACGCCGCGCCAAGACATGCCGATCTCGACCGGGTGGCACTCACCACCGACCCGCTCCGCCTGGCGGTGCCGGTCACCGGCGGGCGTTGGGAGGGTGTTCGCTCGATCGAAGCTGCCGCGCAGCTGCCGTGGGTGATGGAACCTCGTGGCGCCGCGTCGCGCCATTGGGCCGAGCAGCTGTGTCGTGAGGCCGGCTTCGAACCTGACGTCCGCTTCGAGACAGATGACCTGCAAGCTCAGATCGCACTGATTGAGTCAGGCAACGCCGTGGCGATCCTTCCGGGGCTGATGCTGGTGCACCGGCCGCCCCAGGCAGTCATGGTGGAGCTGCCCGGCGCTCCCCGCCGCTCGGTGTTCACCGCAACGCGGAGCTCAGCGTCCCGAATGCCGGCGGTGCGGGCGTGTCGTGAGACGCTGGCGGCGATCGTCCCAGCAGTGTTGCCGCCGTGAAGTAGCGAGACCGTCGGTACGGTTCCCCACCGCTTGGGATCTGGCGCCGCATCCCGAGAGAACCTTCGGAAAAACTGAACGTTCGGGTTCAGAAGAAAGCGCTTTTCTTTCCTCATCGTTCTCGTCATCCTGGACCGATGGCACCGTCGCAACGACCGCAAGCGAGTCCGCTCGACCCCTCGCTGGAAGACGTCCCGATCGATCTCGCGCTCGCCGAAGTGGCCATCGACATGGTGCGCCGGTGGGTGGAGGCTAGTGCAGACGTACCCGAGGACAAGGCAGCGCGTCGTCTGGCCGGAGTGCTCAGCGATCCGAACGGCCTCGCCTTCACAGTTGGCTTTGTCGATGGCGTGATCCGTCCGGAGGATCAGGCGGTGGCGGCGCGCAACCTTCGGGCCTTGATGCCCCTAATTCCGCGGTTCCTCCCGTCGCCGCTGCGTGCCCTCATCCGCGTGGGCGCCGTGCTCGCACCCGTTGCGCCCTGGCTCGTGGTGCCGTTGGCCTCAGCGGTGCTGCGCAGAATGGTGCGTCATCTGATGGTCGACGCGTCTGACCGCCGCCTGGGTGCGGCGATCCGACACATCCGTGGTGCCGACCCCGGGGTTCGCCTGAACGTGAACCTTCTCGGCGAGGCGATCCTCGGCGAGAGTGAAGCCGCCCGGCGGCTCGAGGGAACCCGGCGGCTGCTCGAGCGCGATGACGTCGACTATGTCTCGATCAAGGTCTCCGCGACCGTGGCTCCACACAGTCCGTGGGCGTTCGACACCGCAGTGGCTCACGCCGCTGACGCACTCGCGCCGCTGTTTCGGATCGCCGCCGCCGCTCCGGGCGGCGCCAAGTTCATCAACCTCGACATGGAGGAATACAAGGACCTCGATCTCACGCTGGCGGTGTTCACCAGCCTGCTCGACCGTGACGAGTTCCTCGATCTCGAGGCCGGCATCGTCCTTCAGGCCTACCTTCCGGATGCGCTCGGGGCGATGATGGGCCTGCAGCAATGGTCCCGGACCCGCCGGGATCGCGGTGGCGCCCCGATCAAGGTGCGCGTCGTGAAGGGCGCCAACCTCCCGATGGAACGCGTGGACGCCGAGGTCCACGGATGGCCCCTGGCGACCTGGCCGACCAAGCAGGCGACCGATGCCTCCTACAAGGCGGTCCTGGACTACGCGCTGCGCCCCGAGCACGTGGACGCGGTCAGGATCGGTGTCGCGGGGCACAACCTGTTCGACGTTGCGTTGGCCTGGCTGTTGGCGCAACGTCGGGGAGTCACCTCCGCAGTCGACTTCGAGATGCTGCTGGGCATGGCCACCGCCCAGGCGGCGGTCGTACGCCGAGATGTCGGATCGCTTCTGCTTTACACGCCGGCGGTCCATCCCAGGGAGTTCGACTCAGCCATCGCCTACCTCGTCCGGCGTCTCGAGGAGGGAGCGTCTCAGGAGAACTTCATGTCGGCCGTGTTCGACCTGAACCGTGACGCAACGGCCTTCACGCGTGAGTGTGATCGGTTCCGCGCGTCCGTCGCCGCGTTGCCGACCGGGGTTCCGGCGCCCTGTCGGGTCCAGGATCGCCGTCAGCCACCAGCGCCTGTCCCCAGCGGTGCCTTCCGCAACACCCCCGACACCGATCCTGCGACCGCGGGGAACCGCGCCTGGGTGTCCGCGATCCAGGCTCGGATGCCCAACTCCACGCTCGGAGCACACACGGTCACCGAGAACACGATCCAGGACCCGGCCGCGCTCAACGCGCGTCTGGAGGCGGCAGCTGCCGCCGGCGCGTCCTGGCGGGCCATCGGGGCGAATGCTCGAGCCGAGATCCTTCATCGAGCTGGCGATGTGCTCGAGGCGCGCCGGGCTGATCTGCTCGAGGTGATGGGCTCAGAGTGTGGGAAGGTCATCGAGCAGGGTGACCCCGAGGTCAGCGAGGCGATCGATTTCGCTCACTACTACGCCGAGCGCGGTCGCGAGCTCGAGCGTGTCGACGGCGCCAGGTTCACCCCGGCGCGCCTGACGGTGGTCACGCCACCCTGGAACTTCCCGGTTGCGATCCCGGCAGGCTCCACACTGGCGGCACTCGCGTCTGGCTCCCCGGTCGTCATCAAGCCCGCCAGCCAGGCCAGCCGCGCCGGGGCGGTGATGATCGAGGCGCTGTGGGAGGCGGGGGTGCCCCGAGATGTGCTGCAGTACGTGCAACTAGAGGAGCGCGCTCTCGGCGCTCAGCTCATCTCTCACCCTCATGTCGAGCGCGTGATCCTGACTGGCGCCTATGAGACCGCGGAGCTGTTCCGCAGCTTCCGCCCGGATCTGTCGCTATTGGCGGAGACGAGTGGGAAGAACGCCATCATCGTCACTCCCAGTGCGGACCTCGATCTCGCGGCCCGGGACGTCGCCTCCTCCGCGTTCGGGCATGCCGGTCAGAAGTGCTCGGCGGCGTCGCTGGTCATCCTCGTCGGCAGCGTCGCCACGTCTCAGCGCTTCCGACGTCAGCTCGTCGACGCCGTCAGCTCCTATCACGTCGGATGTCCCGAGGACCCATCAAGTCAGATCGGTCCCTTGATCGGACCCGCAGAAGGCAAGCTGCTGCGCGCACTCACCACCCTCGAGCCCGGTCAGCGGTGGCTGCTCGAGCCAGAGCGGATCGACGAAGCCGGGACCATGTGGCGGCCCGGGATCCGCGAGGGTGTCCGGCCGGAATCCGACTTCCACCTCACCGAATACTTCGGGCCCGTGCTCGGCACCATGACCGCCGAGACGCTCGTCGACGCGATCGAACTGGTCAACGCGATCGACTATGGCCTGACCTCCGGGCTGCACTCTCTCGACCACGAGGAGATCACCACCTGGGCGGAGAGCGTCGAGGCGGGCAACCTCTATGTGAATCGGTCCATCACTGGAGCCATCGTGCAGCGACAGCCCTTCGGCGGCTGGAAGAAGGCCGCCGTCGGCGCGGGTGCGAAAGCCGGAGGACCGAACTACCTCATCGGGCTCGGGACGTGGCAGGAGGAACCCCCGCTACCCGCCCCCGAGGCCAGTGACCTTCTCACCGACAGCATGCTTGCCGTCGCCCAGGCGATGGAGCTGTCGCCGGCGGAAAACGTGTGGCTGCGGGCGGCGCTGGCAAGCGACGTGCGGGCCTGGCATCAGGAGTTCGGGGTGGCCCGGGACGCGACCGGTCTCACCATCGAGAACAACCTGCTCCGCTACCTTCCGGTTCCGGTCACCTTGCGCGTCGAAGCCGCCACGCAAGCGCAGGTGCTGCGCACCGTCGCGGCAGGCACCCGGACTCGAGCGCCGCTGACCGTCAGCACAGCCCAGCCGTTCTCCACCCCGCTGCTCCGTCAGCTCGACACACTCGGGATCGCGGTGCAGGTCGAGAACCCCGCCCAGTGGCGGCGCCGAGCCCGTGATCTCGCTCGGGCCGGAGGCCGAGTTCGTCTCCTCGGAGGGTCGGTCGTCTCAGTCATGGTTGCCGTCTCAGGCTCTCCGTCACTGGCGGTCTACGGTGGCGAAGTGGTGTCCGCCGGACGTATCGAGCTGCTGGTGTTCCTGCGTGAACAAGCGGTGTCGATCAGCGCCCATCGCTTCGGTACACCGCTGACGTATCGCCTCGGCGGCCAGCCCGATGTCGCGCGCACACAGACGACCGGTAAGCATTAGCCGGCGGTGGCGCGAGCCCACGGCAAGTCGGGCCGCAGGCGGTTCTGAAGAAAAGCTAGTCCGGGGGGGTGAAAACCACCTCGCCGAAGCCTCTATAGGAGCATGCGAACACAACAGCGGTTGGTAATCGTCGGCGCCACGGCGATGATGATCGGATCTCTCTGCCCCTGGGCGATCGTCTACGGCTTCTTTCCGGTGAACGGTCTGCAGTGCCGACTGGGATGGGGAACCTTGCTGGCCGGCGGGCTATTGGCCACGCTGGAGGTTCGGCCGGCATGGCTGGGTCGGCGGCTCGGGCCGGTCCTCCGGCACGAGCGCTGGGTGAAGCTGGGGATCACCGGCTTGGCCACGGCGCTTTGCCTGTTGGTCATCCTCGGATTCGATCTGGGCGGCGGTCCGCTGCTCCAGACCGACTGGGGCGTCTATGTCACGCTGCTCGCCGCGGTTGCGGTGGTTTGGGCGACCCTCCGGCGGGCCTCATGAACCGAGGTCGCCTGGCGTGTAAAGTGGAGCGGAGTGTTCGGAGACTTCCTTCAGCCGACGCATCTCATCTTCGTGCTCCTCGTGGCGCTGCTCGTGCTCGGGCCCAAGCGTCTGCCCGAAGTGGGACGTCAACTGGGCAAGGGCATGCGCGATTTCCGTGGTGCCATGTCGGGGATCCAGGATCAAAAGGACGAGATCTTCGACTCCGCGAAGGTCCACCTGCCGACGCACGAACCGGGTCCCGAGCCAGTGATGTCGACAGCGACGTCATCGTCCGAGCCGTCGCTGAGCGGTATGGGCACCGAGGAGTCACCGGCTCTGGCCCCCCGAAACGACGAGTTCCCGCCCAGCTGAGTTCAGTCCCGGGCGCCGCTGATGCAGCGGCCCTGACCGCGCTCTTACGCGCGCCTCAACACGGTGCTCGGCTGAGCATCGACCAGATACGGGGCGCGGGCGGTCCTCAAGCCGTGCTCGAGTCGAGGCTCGGTCTCTTTGCCGAAAGCGCCGGGCAAGCGGCTCTGGAGGAGCTGAAGGCCTGGGAGACCGGCGGGATCGCTGCTGTTGCCTACACCGACGAACGCTATCCGCAGTCGCTGCTCGAGACGACCGGAGCTCCGCCGCTGCTGTTTGTGCGGGGCGCGCTGGCTGCCAGCGACCGCACCGGTGTAGCGGTCATCGGTACGCGGGCGCCGAGCCGCTCCGGGCTTGTGATGGCCAGCCAGGTCGCCCACGCTCTGGTGGAGTCCGGGCGCACGGTGATTTCCGGTCTCGCCGCAGGGATCGATACCACGGCGCACACGGCGGCCCTGGCTGCCGGGGGTCGCAGTATTGCCGTGCTCGGCACGGGGCTGCAGCACGCCTACCCGGCAGCGAACGCGCACCTCCAGACGCGAGTTCAGGTGCTCGTGTCCCAGTTCTGGCCGGAGATGGGACCGTCGCGGGACAATTTTCCCAAACGCAACGCCGTGATGTCGGGCATCAGTGCAGCGACAGTCATCATCGAGGCAGGCGAGCGTAGTGGGGCGCGCATCCAGGCCCGACATGCGCTGGCTCAGGGCCGCCCGCTGTTCCTGATGGCCTCGCTACTCGGCCAGGCATGGGTGAGAACCCTGGCCTCACAGGCCGGGGTTCACATCATCCACGCACCGCGTGAGCTGATCGATGCGCTCGATGTATGAACGGTCTGATCACGCCGCGACCGGGCCCCGGCGTCTGTTCGATCTGCTTCAACTTCACGCGCACCAACGACGGGGCTCGCTGCCGGGCGTGTCGAGCGTCGGAGTCTCACCTCAGTCGGGTCGTGCCGATCTCCTACGCGCCGGCTGGCGGGCAGCTGCACCGTGACCTGGCCGACTACAAGCGAGCGGCAGAGCCGGCGGTTCCCGACCTCGTGGCGGCGTTCGCTGGCCTGCTGTCGGACTTCCTCGCCGGGCACGAGGCGTGTGTGGCGGCCGCCGCGCAGGTCAGTCGCTTCGACGACGTAATGGTGGTCCCCTCTGGCGACGCCCGTCGCGACAGCATGCACCCGCTGCGCCACGTCGTTGCGGACCTGGTGCCGGAGGTCCGTGGGCGGTTTCGCGACGTGCTCCGGGCCAGCGGGGCGCCAAGCATCTCGCACACGTTCGACCCCGGTCGCTTCGTGGCGTTCGCTCCGCTCCCCGGGCGTCGCGTGCTGCTGATCGATGACGTGTGGACGACGGGCGCGACTGCCCAGTCTGCCGCGGCAGTCCTTCGAGCCGCAGGCGCCACCAGTGTCAGCGCCGTCGTGATCGGCCGCTACGTGAACGGCTCCTGGGGCGGAATCGCAGACCGGCTGGCACAGATACCGGGCCAGGATCGGGACGGCGCCTGTGCGCTGTGTCAGCGGCGGACTCCGGCCGCTCAGGCTTCCTATACTCGTCTCTCCCCGCAAGGGGGGCGTAGCTCAGTTGGTTAGAGCGCCGGCCTGTCACGCCGGAGGTTGCGGGTTCGAGTCCCGTCGCTCCCGTTCAGAAGTGCCTGTAAAACGAGTACTATTTTGTCATCTTTTGCAGCTAGGTTGACCGGTCAACCGTCAGGCAACGGTGTCGGGCAACGGTCCGGCGTTTCGGGAGTAGCCAACGGGCAACGACAGGCCGGAGGTTCCGGGTGGCTCGCGCGGCCCGTCTGGTGCCAGCCGTCGGGGGCCGCGTTGCCCACTGAGGAGCGGAGCTGCCGCCCCCGGCGAACGATCCATAGGCCCTCTGAGCAGGGCTTTTCCGAAGTCGTCCCAAGTCGTCCCTCGCCCACAGCAGCAAGACGTCCCGAGACGTCCCACCGGCGAAGGACCAAGACGTCCGATTCACCACGAGCTCAGGGGCCGGGCCGTCGCCCGACGAGCTGGCCTTCGACGATGGGTCGAAAATAGTCGCCAAACGCTGGCAGCCGGCGTCATCGCAACCGCGGCTTACGCAGCGCCGGGGGCCGGTCGCGCTTCAGTGCCGGCGCCGCGGAAAGCGGCGACCTCGCCCTGGCCCCGGCTCAAGCGGCAATGCGGCCACAACCGCAGTTTCGACCCGCACCGCCTTCCGCGCAAAGCAGGGCGGTGCTCGCGCCAGCCAGATGCTCGGCAAGACCCACGACGGCTATGCGGGCTGCCAGAGCTCGATCCGATTGCCCTCGGGATCAGTGACCCAGCCGAATCGACCGACACCCTCCATCTCCTGCGACTCTCCAGCCACATCTGCGCCCTTGGCACGCAGTTGGGCGAGCATCGCATCCAGGTCGCGAACCCGGAAGTTCATCATCGTCTGCTGAGTGCGGGAGCCAAAGTAGTCGGTCCCCGACTGAAACGTCGCGAACACCGTTGGCCCCGCTTCCTGACCCCATATCCCCTTCTCGTCGACGTCCAAGCCCAGGCAATCGCGGTACCACGCGCCTAGGGCCTCCGGGTCGGCGGCGCGCATGAAGTGTCCACCGATTCCAAGCACATGTTCCATGTCGCCATCGTAGGCAGCGATCGGGGCCGCTCGCAATTACACAAGCACCGATCAGGACGGCAACCGCTCCCGACGCCCCACCAGTCACGACCAGTCGAACGCCGATGGCCTTGCCAACGTGTTGCAGGTCTCGTGCCGCTGAAGCGAGCTTCCTACTTTTCGCCACATGCGAGACCGCTGCGCCGCCGCGATCGGGTGGGCAGGCGTCGTCGCTGCTTTTGCCGGCGCCGACCCCGGAGCGGCCATCCGACCGGGCCTCTCATCCAGCGGCATTGCAGCTACCCCGCCTTCCCAGTGAGGGCATTGTCAGCCGTCGAGGAGCAATAGCTGCGCAGTCTTTGCGATCGCGTGGTCGGGCTGGCCGACAGATACGCAGCGCTACCCCTAAGCGCGAGCAAGAGTGGCAGCGCAGTTCTCTAGAGCCAGCCGCCTCGCTTTTCCTATCTGCAGGTTCCGTCGAAGTGCGGGGCTCAACTGCCGCCGCCGTCGAGGCCTGAGATGACCGGGTGGATCTCGACGGAGCAGATTGTGATCGGGGTTGAAAACGATCGCTGGACTGAACGCATGTCTCCTGGAGGGGTGATCCTCAGGTACTTCACGGTCGAGCAGGAGAGGTCGGGATCCGGCCCGCCCACCCATTCAAAGACCGCAGAAGCGGTCTGACCCGAACCCAGGCTGATCGTCGGGATAGGTCTCTTGCGAAGCCCGCCAAGATAACCGTTCAGGGTGCGCGCAGCCGACACGGTGCGCCGTTTCCGTGCCGACAGACCGTCCACGCCGGGGAAGCCGCCGATGAGGCACCGCTGGCCGCGATTCGTGAACCGGATGGCGAGACCCTCGTGAGACAGACCGCCGGGCACGTCGCCGAAGGTAACCCGCAGCTGCGCCTCAGCGCATCGCTTGAGGGCTTTGGCGGCGGCACCGTTCGCACCCATCGAAAAGAGCGCACCGCTCGAGAGAAACGCGAGCATCAAGGAAGGTACGAATCGCTTCATCAGTTGTCCTCCCATCGCTTCCGTCCTCCCGACGCCTCCGTCGAGAACTACCCGCGAGATCGAGCAGCTACCCGTGCGACCGCAGTATCGACAGCGGAGGGGCTGCTGCCCTGTGGCCGCATTGCCGCTGGAACAGTGCTATTCGCTCGTGCCTGCTTTTGGGGCCACGCCCATGTTGCCAAGGAGATGGGCCCCGTCCTGGTAGCCCGGCACGTTGGCCGGCGTTTTGCCCGGCTGGGGAAGGGGGATGCTGACACCGTCGCGCGGCCCGTCGTGGGAGGCCCCGGTCCGGAGGTTTACGTGGAACCGGCGGGTGTTCAACGGAGGGGAGGAACCCTCCACGGTCAGAACGTCACCGCTGTAGCTGATGATCGTCATATCGTCATAAACCAGTCCGCCTGTATCCCATGCCAGGCCGTTCGGGCCCCATGCCACGATGCCGGTGAAGTCGACGAACAGCACAAGATCTAGATGGGCCAGCACCAGCGGTGGAGCAACGATGACCGTGGAGATCTCGCACCAGTCATGAGGGTCTTGCGCGTTCACTCGGTATGACGCGCTGTCGCAGACCACCGCGAAGGACTTACGGTCTGGCAGGGCCAGGACATGCTCACCGCTCGGATACACGCCGCCGTTGGCGAATAGACCGAACCACGCCTTCGTTCCTGCCGGCCTGATCTGAAGGAGCACCCCGTCGCCGCCGCCCTCTTGGGATGCTCCCGGATACCAGAACATTCGCTGAGAGCCAGCTCGGGGGAGTTCGGCTGTCGTGAGCTCATAGTCGCCTATGAACGTCCGGTCAATCCTCAGCACATGGAGAACCCTACGCTGTTCAGCAGCTTCTCGAAGCACGCTATGACGGCGGGTTTTGCAAACCCCAGACCGCTCCTTTGCCGCTGATCGGGCGGCCAGGCGTCGTCGCTGCTCTTGCCGGCGCCGGTCTCAGAGCGGCCACCTGGTCGGGCTTCTCATCTAGCGGCAAGGCGGTCACCCATATCGGCGACACTCTGCATTCACGACAACTCGTTCCGCGCAGGCACTTCGCCGTCGGAGCACCCGCGTGACTTCTGAAGTCTCTAACCCAGAGCGGTGCCAGCGTAGGAAGCCCGTGACGTCGCTGCCCGATGATGCCCGGGATTTTGGGCCTGAGGGGGGTCATGTCAGTCCCGATTTCATGGCCGCCCGAATGATTTCTGAGCAGACCGGGGGATTATCCGCCGCTGCAACTGAGCACCAGGCAAACCCGGGTGCCGTGACCGCTCCCCAGTTGCCTTGGACGAAGAGAAGAGAAACCGCTGCATTGATCGCCCCGGCGCTGACTCGGGCCTCGGACGCGACTCCTTCGACAGCATCTCGGATGAATCGCCATTCGAGTCCCGCGAGAGCTTGCTCAACCCCGTGCAGACGCGGCCCATCGTTGAGCCAGTGACAGCCCTCGACGTACAGTGCCTTCGCAGCGGCTCGCCAAGAGTCGCCCAGCGTGGGCGAAGTTTCGGGATCTGTGATCCGCCGGTAGTTAGGAAGAATCCCTGCGGCCTCCTCACCGCTTAACCGCTGGACTTGCGGCTGGATCTCGCCGGCCGCCGTCCACCAGGCGACCCACTCGGCAGCGGCAATAGCCAGGTCGACTTCGTAGACCAGAGATGAACGATCGGGAACCTCATCTATCAAAGGTGGGGGTACGCCAGCCGTCACCCCAACGGGCAGACGAAGCGCATCACGGACGTACAAGAGAGCATGCGGCGTCTCTCCGATGTCGTGACTGAACCGCCAGGACCTCGTTCCAGCTTGGTGCATCCCTGCAAGCTATCGATGTGGGCTACAGCGGCCTCAACCAGATGCTGCTCTCGAACTGCTTGCGTTTTGCGGAGCATGGCAACGATGGGTACTCCGCGGCCGCTCGTGGGTCGCGGCGTGCTTTGGTCGCGTAGCCGTGCCTGCTGGTAAAAGCCCACGGGCGAACCTTCATCCGCCTCGTGCCTCCTTCGCCGCTCGAGGAGTGACTTGGTCTGGTGACCGCTCTTGCAGAGGCAGTCGGGGAA
>CAZZVR010000019.1:0-28943 GCA_964657595.1 Burkholderia sp. PAMC 26561
TTATGAAACTCATCGACGCTCTCGAGGAGAACGACGATGTCGGCGCTGTGCATGCGAATTTCGACGTCGAGGCCGACGTTCTGGAGCGGATCGCCGGCTGATTTCGGGGTCGTCGGGGCCCGCATTCGGGCCTGTTTGGGCTGACGCGGGGCCCGGCTGCCGCTACGCTCCGGCGCCGATGACCAAGAACTCCGCTCTCAAGTCCGGCGCCACCGCGCTGGCCGTGGCCGCGGTCGGCTTCGGCGTCGCCGCCTGTGGCAGCTCCTCCAAGGCCGCCGGTGTGGTGACCGCCCCGGGCGCCGGTCTCACCGTCGCCGCCGTCACCGCGACCGCGGCTGCCACCACCACCACAGCCGCCGCGACCGCCACCGCGACGGTCCAGACGCCGACCTCGGGTCCGCTGGCCCAGCGACCCACGGCCAGCAAGCCCAGCGGACCGGCGCCGACGAAGCTCGTGAAGAAGATCCTGGTCCAGGGCACCGGAACCGCCATCGCCAAGGGTGACTCGGCGACCATCAACTTCTTCGGTTACCTCTACTCGACCGGGAAGGCGTTCACGGGAGGCTCGACCTGGACGTCGGCCACCCAGGCGACACCCTACGGGCCGGTGCAGATCGGTGAGGGTGCGTTCATCAAGGGCTTTGACGAGGGCCTGATCGGCGTCAAGGCCGGCAGCCGGGTTCAGCTGACCATCCCGCCGAGCCTCGGCTACGGCGCCAAGGCGCAGAGCAGCATCCCGGCCAACTCCACGCTGATCTTCGACATCGACGTGCTCAAGGTCACCAAGTAATCGCTCGGGCGCGTGGCCTCAGGCTGACCTGAGGCGCCGCGCCCGGTGCAGTGGGACCGCGCCCGAGACGCCCTTGAGCCGGAAGCGCCCGGCGTAGGACCAGTCGAAGTCCTCCGCCGCGGCGTCGCGTGCCTCCTGGGTGCACAGCACACTGCCGGGCCGGGCGGCGCCGGTGGCGCGCGAGGCGAGGTTGACCGAGTGACCGAAGTAATCCCCGCCGCGCAGCACCGCGTCACCCAGGGCGATCCCAGCGCGCAGGGTCGGGAGGTCCTCGGCCACCGCGTCCTCGATCAGCCCCAGGGCGGTGTCGACCAGCGCGGCGGGACGCTCGGAGACCAGCATGGCGGCGTCCCCGATCGTCTTGATCAAGCGCACCGGCCCCGAGGCACGGTCACGGGCCAGGGCGGCCAGGCGACTGGCCACCGACCCGAGCTCGGCCACCTCCAGCTCACCGCCCAGGCGGGTGAACCCGACCATGTCGACGAACAGGACCGCCATCCGGGTGGCCTGGGGCATGCGCCCGCTGGCCAGCTCGCTGGATCCGATCATCGCCCGGTGGATGCTCTCGCGCATGTGCGCGTTGAAGGTTCCGGCGAGCACCGGCACGAGGGCGGGCAGCAGCTCCTGCGCCAGGGCGTCGAAACGGCGGGCGACGTCGAGCTCGTTGTCCCCGGGCTCGAGGAAGGTGTCGGCGAAGAGCGCCGCCACCGAACTGGCCACGCGCGACATCGCCTCCCCGAGCACGCGGGTGACCTCCGACATCGCGTCGAGATCGATGCCCGCGTCGAGGAACTGCTGGATCGATCGGGCCTGGATGACCTCGTACTCGCCGAACACGCGGTCGTCGGGCCCGGCCTGGGGCAGGCCAACCAGCCGGCGCAGCTGCAGCATGAGCGTCGCGGGAAGACCGGATTCCTGCTCGATCTCCCGGGCGCTGTACTGCCCGCCGAGGCGGCGCTCGAGCGCCAACAGCGCCAGACGCTGCTGGGCGGTCGCGGCTCGCAGCTCCTCCAGGCTGGCCCCGCCGGACTCGAGCCACTGCAGGAGCTCGAGGCGCGTGGCCCGCTGCGCCCCCTCCAGTCCCTCGAGCAGTCCCTCGGCGCCAAAGTCCGTCATCGGCGGCGAATCGTCGCCGATCACGGCCCACTTCGGCGTCGTGACCCCGCCGTGGGGTTCGCTACAGTCGTCGCGTCTTGCGGGCACGCCGGTGCGCCAGACCCGTCCGCGTCCGCCGTAGTCGACTTTTAGAGGTTCACCTGATGCTGTCAATCCTGATGCCTGTGTACAACGAGGAAGTGCGCGTTGAGCGGGCGATCACGGAGCTGCTGGGTACCGATCTGGGGACCGATTTCGAGGTGATCATCGTCAATGATGGGTCATCTGACCGGACCCGCGAGATCCTCCACTCCCGCGAGTGGGGCCCGAACGTGCGGGTCTTCGATCATGCGATCAACCAGGGCAAGGGCGCGGCGATCCAAACCGCGCTGACCAAGGCCGAGGGTGAGTTCTCCGCGATCATGGACGCGGATCTGGAGTACGACCCGGGTGACCTGGCGCTGTTGCTGCCGGCACTGGAGAGCGGTACGGCCAACGCCGCCTTCGGGGTCCGGGCCTTTGACGGGTACTCGAGCCACAGCTTCCTCTTCGTGCTCGGCAACCGTGGCGTGACGCTGGCCTGCAACATCATCTTCAACGTGTACGTGCGCGACATCATGACCATGCACAAGATGATCCGGACCGACCTGTTCCGCAGTCTGTCGCTGCGCGAGCCGGGCTTCGCGATCGAGCCGGAGATCACCGCGCGGTTGGTGCAGCGCAAGGAGCGCATCTACGAGGTCCCGGTGCACTACCGCGCGCGCTCGACCGACGAGGGCAAGAAGCTCACCGCCTATGACGGCCTGCGGGTGCTGCGGACACTCGTGCGCTGCAAGTTCACCCCCAACGGCTGAGACCGGGCTTCCGCGTGGAGGCGACGATCGCCAGTCCCGTGACCGCCAGGGCTGGCGACCGTGGGCCGTATCCGCCGCTGGTGCGCTGGGCCGGCGATCACCCGTTGGCCTCCTGCTGGGCCCTCGCGGTCCTGCTGGGGATCATCTCGGGCATCGTCTGGCCGACGATCCCCAGCTATGACCCGTTCTCCTGGGTCGTGTGGGGGCATGCGGTGTCCTCGAGCTCGATTCCCTTCTATGTCGGCTCAGGTCCGTCGTGGAAGCCGCTGCCGTTCTTCTTCACCATCGTCTACGGGCTGTTCGGCTCCGCTGCCCCGTGGCTGTGGGTGGTCACCGCCCGGATCGGCGGAATCGCGGGTCTGCTCGGGGCGGGACGTCTCTGCTTCCTGCTGAGCCGCCGCGCCGGGCTGCCGGCCTGGGCGCCCTGGGTCGCCTCGCTGGCGGCGGTGGCCGGCATCGTCCTCAGCTACTCCGAGAGCCTGTGGAGCTACTACTTCTTCCGCGGCACCTCCGAGGTGTTCCTCATCGGCATCTGGCTGTGGGCGATCGAGCGCATGTTCACCCGCCACCACTGGCAGGCCTACATCCTCCTCTCCCTCGAGGGCTGGATGCGGCCCGAGGCCTGGCCGTTCCTCTTCGTCTACGGCATCTACCTGTTCTGGCGCCACCCGGATATGCGCGTGTGGGTGATCATCGGGCTCGTCTCCCAGCCCGTCGCCTGGTTCGTCCCTCCCTGGATCTCCACCGGCCACCCGTTCCTGGCCGCCACCCACGCCTCCGAATACAACGGCCAGCTGGGCTCCAACCCGCTCCTCACGGTGATCAAGCGCGGCGAGTCGATCCAGCCCCTGCCCTCCCTCGGCCTGGCCGTCCTGGCCGCCCTCATCGGCGTGTGGCGGGGACGTACGCTGCTGCGCGCACTCGGTCGGTGCTGGCGGCGGCCCAGCGAGCTGCTCGCGCGGCTGTCGGGCGAGAGCACCGAGGTTCCGCTCGTGCTCAGCCTCGCCGTCCTCGCCCTGGCCTGGTGGGTGGTGGTGATCGTCGAGACCGAGGATCACTATCCGGGCCTGCAGCGCTTCTACCTCCCCGCGGCGGCGATGATCTGCGTGCTGTCGGGCTTCTGCCTGGTGCAGATCGCCACCTGGATCGGGGGGCTCCTGCGTCCGCTGCTGCGAACCACGTCGGTGCGGGGGACCGTGGCCAGCCTGGCCGGCCTGCTCGTGGCGGCGGTGATGTGCGTCGGTTCCTGGCACTGGCTGTCGGCGCGCTGGACCCTGGCCGACGCCCAGGAGCCGCTCGCGGCCGCCGCCAACGCCCGGATCTACGAGCTGGGCCAGGCGGTCAAGGCCGCCGGGGGGATCAAGAAGATCCTGCCGTGTGCGAGCAGCGAGGTCACCGTCAACCATTCGCTGCAGACCGCCATGGCCTGGGAGCTGGGCACCGACCTCAGCAAGGTGCTCACCGTGGTGGCCGACCCCAAGACGCCGGTGCTGGCCTTCGTCGGGCCTCACGACTCGATCGACGGGGGAGTGCCGCCGATCGTCTACCCACAGGGGTTCAACACGCGGACGGTTGCCACCGCGGGCGCCTGGTCGGTCCAGCAGGTCTTCCCGAAAGGCACCACGCCGGGGGCCTGCGTCGGATCCTGAGCGCTCTGGGCGGTTTCGGGCCCGGGCCGGGAGGCGTCCGGACCCGCCTGTTGAATAACCGAACATATGCTCGTCCTCGGCATCGACCCGGGTAGCGCCAACACCGGTTACGGGCTGGTGGCCGCCGAGGGATCCCGGCTCACCCGCATCGACCATGGCGTGATCGTCACCCGGGCCGGATGTCCGCTGGAGCAGCGCCTGGCCGAGATCCACGCCGGTATCTGCGAGCTGCTCGCCCGCCACCCCGTCGACGCCGTGGCCGTGGAGGCGCTGTACTTCGGGGCCAACGCGCGTTCGGCCTTCGCCGTCGGCCAGGCCCGCGGGGTGATGCTGCTGGCCGCCGGGCAGGCCGGCGTGCCGGTGCGCTCCTACACGCCCCAGCAGGTCAAGCAGGCGGTGTGCGGCTCGGGTCGGGCCGCCAAGGACCAGATCGGGCGGATGGTCCAGCGCCTGCTCGGTTTGGCGACGATGCCGACGCCCGATCACGCGGCCGATGCGCTTGCGGTGGCGATCACCGACCTCAACCACGCCCCGTTGATGCGGGCTTTGAGCTCCGCATCAACGCCCGGGGCCGGCGTCGCTGCCAGCGGAGCGCGTCCGTGATCGCCCTGCTGACCGGACTCGTGGCGGTGCGACGTCCCGATCACGTGGTGGTCGATTGCGGTGGGGTCGGCTACCGCTGTGCGGTGTCGGCCGAGACTCTGCGCCAGGTGCCCGCCGCGGGCCATGCGGTGACCCTGCACACGCACCTGATCATGCGTGATGACCAGATGTCGCTCTACGGCTTCGCCGCCGAGGAGGAGCGGGACCTGTTCCTCATGCTGCTCGGGGTGCAGTCGGTCGGACCGAAGGTTGCCCTCGACGTGCTGTCGGGGGGGCCGACCCGTGATCTGCTGCGCGCCCTGGCCGCCGGCGACGCCGCGCGCTTCCAGGCGGTCAAGGGGGTCGGCAAGCGCACGGCTGAGCGGATCATCGTCGAGCTGCGCGAGAAGGTCGGCACCTCCGAGCTGGGGGTGGTCTCCGAGGCGATCCGCATCAGCCGGGGCGATGACCCGCGCTCACTCGCCCGCGAGGGCCTGACCGGGTTGGGCTTCTCCCTCGAGGAGGCGGATGCGATGCTGGTCGACCTCGATGGTGAGACCCCGGAGGCGATCATCGCCGCGGCGCTGAGGGGCGTGCGGAAATGATCCTGTCCTCAGAGGAGCTGCCCGAGGACGAGATCGAGCGCTCGCTGCGCCCACGCCGGCTCGAGGACTTCATCGGCCAGGACGGGCTCAAGGACCAGCTGTTGGTGTCCATCCAGGCGGCGCTGTCCCGCGAGGAGGCCCTCGACCACGTCCTGCTCGCCGGCCCGCCCGGCCTGGGCAAGACCTCGTTGGCCCGGATCGTCGCCCTCGAACTCGATGTGCCGTTCGTCTCGACCGCGGGCCCGGCGCTGGAGAAGAAGGGGGACATCGCATCGATCCTGTCCACCCTGGAGGAACGTGCGGTGTTCTTCGTCGACGAGATCCATCGGTTGCCCCGTGCCCTGGAGGAGACCTTCTATCCGGCCATGGAGGACCGACAGCTGCCGATCACTGTCGGCCAGGGCGCCGGCGCCCGGATCCTGACGCTGGATCTGCCGCCCTTCACGCTGATCGGCGCGACCACCCGCACCGGACTGCTCTCCACCCCGCTGCGCGACCGCTTCGGGATCCAGCACCGCCTGGACCATTACGATCCGCGCGACCTGGCGCGGATCGTGAGGCGCTCCGCGCACCTGCTCGGGGTGGTCATCGAGGACGCCGGGGCGGTCGCCATCGCTCGGCGCAGCCGGGGGACACCGCGGGTGGCCAACCGGCTGCTCAAGCGCGTGCGCGACTACGCCCAGGTCCGGGGCTCGGGGGTGGTCACCGCGGACGTGGCCGGGCACGCGCTGGACCAGCTCGAGGTGGACCACCTCGGTCTGGACCGGCTCGATCGCGAGATCCTCCACACCATCTGCGTGAAGTTCGCCGGTGGGCCGGTGGGCCTGTCGACGCTGGCGGCGGCGGTAGGGGAGGAGCAGGACACCATCGAGGACGTCTATGAGCCCTATCTGCTCCAGAACGCCCTGCTGGAGCGCACTCCGCGCGGCCGGGTCGCCACGCGGTCAGCCTTTGCCCACCTCGGCGTACCGGTGCCGCGCCAGCAGACGCTGCTCTGAGGCGGTGGCTCAGAGCCGCCTTCAGCTTCTCTTCGGCCCGGCTGGCTATGCTCGCCCAAACCGTGGCGCACGAGCATTACTTCATCTGCCCCCACTGCGGGAACCGGTCGATGGGCCAGGACCGCAACAACGGCTTTCGCCGCGAGGTGCGCGGCTGTGAGAAGTGCGGGTTCGCCTACCTCTTCGAGCTGCTCGACGATTACTACCCGGCGCCCAACGCCGCGTTCTTCGCCTGTGACAAGGAGGGGCGCATCGTCGACTGCGGCCGGGGCAGCTTCGAGCTGACCGGCCTGCGGACCGAGGCGGTGATCGGTCAGCCGATCGGCGCGGCCCTGGGCCTGTCCTTCCCCGACGGCACCGACCACGTGGCCACCTCGTTGGAATGGGAGGTGCGGATCGCGGGCAAGCCGGCCGCGCTGCAGGCAGGTCCTGAACCCAGCGTCGCCCTGGCCGACATCTTTCCCGCCTACGACGATGAGGAGGGCGGCGTCCTCGTCGTGCTCACTCCGTCACACGCGCACTGAAACCTCAGCTTCAGTCCGTCTCACCCCAACCGTCTAACCTCAGGCACCGCCGATGACCGATCGCCAGCGCAACGGCTTGATCCTGCTCATCGTGGTTGGGCTGATCGCCGCCTCCGGAGTGGTGATCGCCGTCAAGGCCACGGTGCTCGGACTCGACCTCAAGGGCGGCATCGAGCTCGTCTACCAGGCCAGCGGCACCCCGCAGAACCCCAACGTCACCTCCACCGACCTCTCCGAGGCCGTGCAGGCGATGGACAAGCGCGTCAACCAGCTCGGTGTGGCCGAGCCGTCGATCCAGACCGAGGGCAAGAACCTCATCGACGTGCAGCTGCCCAACGTCTCCAACGTGGCCCAGGCCGAGAACGAGGTGGGCGACACCCAACGTCTGGCCTTCTATGACTGGGAGGCCAATGTCCTGGTGCCCCCGACGACCAAGGGGGCCAAGGCGCAGTTCGCCGCCACCGGTCTGAGCGCCCAGGACAGCGCCTCGGAGACGGTCAGCCAGGGCACCAGCGTCGGCGCCGCTCCCGGGGTGAGCTCGACCAGCGCCGGCGGCATCGGGCTCTATCAGGCGGTCAAGCTCGCCGCCGCCCAACCCGCCTACATCAACCCCGGCGCCAACTCGCGCAAGGGGCCGGAGTACTTCCTGTTCGGCGCGCCCGGCTCGAGCGCCTGCAAGGCGTACGCCGCCGCGCACAACACCAAGGTGGTCTCCGGGGCCCACTGTCTGCTCACCGGGGCGCCGATCACCGCGATCCCGCCAGGTTCGTCGGTCAAGGCGACGGTGGACAG
This sequence comes from Burkholderia sp. PAMC 26561, assembly GCA_964657595.1. Classification (GTDB taxonomy): domain Bacteria; phylum Actinomycetota; class Thermoleophilia; order Solirubrobacterales; family Solirubrobacteraceae; genus Palsa-465. The sequence goes on from CAZZVR010000019.1 coordinate 7,890, forward strand.
CGGGCTGACCCCGGCCGAGCTCGCCGGCAGTCAGCTGATCACCGTCAAGCAGGGCTGGGTGGTCGTGCAGGGCTCGTCCACCAGCGCCAACCTGACCAAGCAGAGCTGGTCGCCCACCGCCAGCTACTACGTGCTGCGGGACAAGGCGTCGCTGTTCGGCAACGAGATCTCCAACCCGCAGGAGACGAGCGACTCGACGGGCAGCGGTCCCGCGGTGACCTTCGGCTTCACCGGCAAGGGCGCCTCCGCCTTCGAGGCGGTCACCCAGACGCTCGCCAACCGTGGACAGCTGCTCAGCGTCGGCGGGGTCACGTTGAACCAGCACTTCGCCGCGATCCTCGGCACCCAGATCCTCACGGTGCCCGAGATCGACCATCAGAAGTACCCCAGCGGGATCGACGCCTCCCAGGGGTCGGAGATCTCCGGCTCCTTCACCACGCAGTCCGCCGACCAGCTCGCCTCCTACCTGCGCCTCGGCGCGCTGCCGGTCAACCTGCGCGAGATCTCGAATACGACGGTGTCGGCGACGTTGGGGGCTCAGGCGTTGCATCAGGGTTTGATCGCGGGTCTGATCGGTCTGGGTGTGGTGGTGCTGTTTCTGTTGCTGTATTACCGCCTGTTGGGGTTGATCGCGGTGGGTGGTCTCATCGCTTACGGGGTGTACTTCTTCGCGTTGGTGAAGTTGATCCCGATCACTCTGACGTTGGCGGGGATCGCCGGTCTGGTGCTGACGATCGGTGTGGCGGCGGACGCGAACATCGTGATCTTCGAGCGGATCAAGGAGGAGATCCGGGCGGGCCGGTCGGTCCGGAACGGGATCGTCGAGGGCTACAAGAAGGGTTTGTCGGCGATCATCGACGCGAACGTGGTCACGATCATGACCGCGTTCATCCTGTTCGTGCTGGCCACCCAGGATGTGAAGGGGTTCGCATTCACGCTGGGGATCGGCACGTTCGCGTCGCTGTTCACCGCGGTGATGGCGACCCAGGCGATCCTGTCCACGTTGGGGAACTCCAAGACGTTGGCGCGTCCGTCGGCGTTGGGTTCGGGGCGCAAGCACCGCTCCTGGACGTTCGACTTCATGGGTGCCTCGCGGTACTTCTTCTCGCTGTCGGGGATCATCCTGCTCATCGGCGCGTTCGCCATCGGCGGGCGTGGCCTGAATTTGGGGATCGATTTCACCTCGGGCACCCAGATCTCCGTCGGTTTGCAGCACAAGGCGGATGTGTCCCAGCTCAAGGCGGTCATGGCGAGCGTCGGTGAGGGGGACGCGACGATCCAGGCGGTCAAGGGGGACAAGGCGCTGGGACCGTATGGGTTCCAGATCCAGTCGAAGTTCCTCAATGCGACCAAGTACGCCCAGCTGCGGGGTGATCTGAGCTCGAAGTTCGGGATCCGTCAGACCAGCACGGGGAATCAGGACATCAACCCGACGTCGGTCGGTCCGACGTTCGGTTCCTCCGTGGAGCACTCGGCGATCGTCGCGATCATCGTGTCGCTGCTGCTGATCTCGGTGTACATCACCCTGCGCTTTGACTGGAAGTACGCGGTGCCGGTGCTGATCGCCCTCGCACATGACCTGTTGATCTCCATCGGCGTGTACGCGTTGACCGGCCGGGTGGTGACGGTCAACACGGTCGCGGCCCTGCTGACCATTCTGGGTTACTCGATGTACGACACGATCATCGTGTTCGACCGGGTGCGTGAGAACACCAAGCGGATGCCCAACGCGGCCTACTCCCAGATCGTGAACCGGTCCATGAGCGAGGTGCTGACCCGGTCTCTGGCCACCACCGCGTGCACGCTGATCCCGGTCGTCGCACTGCTGATCTTCGGTGGCACCACGTTGAAGGACTTCGCCTTCGCGCTGCTGGTCGGTGTCGCCTCCGGCGCGTACTCGTCAATCTTCATTGCCTCCCCGGTGCTCACGCACTGGAAGGAACGCGAGCACGGTTTCCGGTTGCGACGCGACCGCATCGTGGCCGAGACCGGGTATGTGCCGGCGTATGCCACCGGTGCGGGGGTCGACGTCGATCCCGAACGCGACAAGCGCCGCAAGCGGACCGGTCGCCTGACCGAACCCGCCCCCGATGGCGTGTCCGCCTCGGAGTTTGAGCAGATGAAGGCCCAGCTCGGCCTGGAGGAGACCGCCGGTGCCGGCTCGGGCTCGGCGGGCCGGGGCCGTCCGGGCGGGCGCGCGGCGCCCAGCCCCGGGGGGTCACGTCCCGGGGCGCGTTCCTCCGGCACGCGCTCGGGTCAGACCGCCGCGGGCCGATCCACGCCGCCGGCGCCGCGGTCCGGCGCGCCTGCCCCGGCGACCCCGGCTGCACCGACCCCGGCGCCACCGGCCCAGCCGCCGGTGGAAGGGGAGGAGTTCCTCCACGCCCCCGACGCCTCCACCGACGACGCGGTCCTGCCCGACCAGCCCAAACCGCGTCCGCGCGGCGGAGGGTCCTCACGCAACAAGAAGCACGGGAGACGCTGATGGGACTGCTCGCCTGGGCCATGGTCGGACTCGCCATCTGGCACTTCACCATCTGGCTGCCCGACCGGCACTGGGGCGGGATCGTCGGCTCCCTCCTCGGCGCGGTCATCGGCGCCATCATCATCGGCCTGGCCATCCACGGCTTCAGCATCCCCGGACGCCACAACACCCACCTCATCACCGTCGTCGAGGGCATCCCCGGCGCCCTCATCGGCATCGCCGTCATCTACGTCATCGGGGACCGACGCGAACGCGCGCTGGAATCCCCCGGCGTCAGCGTCTGAGCCCTCCGCCGCCGGTCCGGCGCCCGGTGCGCGACGCCTGAGCTTCCGCCGCGGCGGCCCGTAGGCTCGCCGCATGGTCGTTCTCGAGACACCGGTTCCTGACGGGGGCGGCGACAGCCAGCTCGCGGCGTCGGCGCCGGCGACCTTCCGCCTGGCGCCCTATGAGCTCGACGGCGCCCTGGCGCTGGAGCGCGAGCTCGGCATCTCCCACGTCCTGGCTCAGGTGCTGGTCCGGCGCGGGCTGGGGGACCCGGGCGCCGCGGCCGCCTTCCTCGACCCCTCCGAGCGGTTTGACCCCTCCGCCTTCACCGGCATGGAGGCGGCGGTCGCGCTGATCCGGGCCCACCTGGCCCGCGGCAGTCGGATCGTCGTCCACGGCGACTATGACGTCGACGGCGTCTGTGCCACCGCGGTGCTCGTGCGGGCGCTGCGCTCGCTCGGGGCTGACGCCGCCTGGTACCTGCCCAGTCGCTCCGAGGACGGCTACGGACTCGCCGCCGCCACCGTGGAGCGACTGGCGGGGCGCGGACCGATCGCCCCCACGCCCGCCCCGGGTCTGCTGCTGATCACCGTCGACTGCGGCATCACCGCCGTCGCCGAGGTCGCCCACGCCCGGGCCTGCGGCATGGACGTCATCGTCACCGACCACCATCAGCCCCGCCCCGACGGGCAGCTGCCTGACGCACCGATCGTCCACCCCGGGGTATGCGGATATCCCTTTCCGGCCCTCTGTGGCACCGCCGTCGCCCACAAGCTCGCCGAGGCACTGGGGGCTGCCACGGTCGCCGAGGACCTCGAACTGGTCGCCCTGGCGACCGTCGCCGACCTGGTGCCCCTGATCGGCGAGAACCGCCGGCTGGTGCGCGAGGGTCTGGCCGCCATGGCGGGAACCGCCCGGCCCGGTCTGATCGCGCTGATGGCGGTGTCGCGCACCGATCCCTCCGGCCTGGACGCCACCTGCCTCGGTTTCCGCCTGGCGCCGAGGATGAACGCCGCCGGCCGCCTGCGCCGGGCTGACGCGGCGCTGGAGCTGCTGCTGACCGAGGATGCCGAGCGGGCCAAGGAGATCGCCCGCGAGCTCGACCAGGTCAACCTGGACCGGCGCGCCGTGGAGGAGCAGATCCGCTGGGAGGCGGAGAAGATGGCCACGGAGATGGGTGACCGCCCCGCCTATGTCCTGGCGGCGCGTGGCTGGCATGGCGGTGTGGTGGGCATCGTCGCCTCCCGCATCGTCGAGCGGTTCGGACGGCCCGCGGTGCTCATCGCGCTCGATCCCGACGACCCGATGGCCCCCGGGCACGGCTCGGGCCGCTCCATCCCCGGCTTCGATCTGCTGGGCGCCCTCGACGCCGGCGCCGACGAGCTGCTCACCTACGGCGGCCATCGGGCCGCCGCCGGGATGACCATCGCGGCTGACCGGATCGACGCGTTCCGCGAGCTGGTGGAGGCCCACGCCGCCGCGCGGCTCACGCCGGAGATGCTCGTGCCCTCAGAGCGCGTTGACGCCGTGGCCTCCGGCTCTGAGCTGACCCTGGAACTGGCCGAGGAGCTCACCCGACTGGAGCCCTGTGGGATCGGCAACCCGGCGCCGAACCTGCTCGTCCCCGGGGCGCGCTTCAGCGAGCTGCGCTCGATGTCAGAGGGCAAGCACGCGCGGTTCACCGTGCTGTCGGGTGGCGCCCGGGCCGCAGCGGTCAGCTTCGGCTGTGACGGCAAGCTGGCCGTGGGGGGAGACGGAGCCGCCGTCGACGCCTCGTTCCGACTGGAGCGCAACGCCTGGCAGGGGAGAGTGGAACCCCGTCTGGTGCTGCGCAAGGCGACGCCGATAGACGCGCAGCCCATCATGCACGTTGACGCCATCGCGCCGTACGAGTACTTCGACGCGGCGCTGCTTGAGCTCGAGCGCGGTTGCGACGATTTGCTTGATGGGTCGGGCGTGGGGCTCGAGAACCGCGTCGTGGTTGACCGGCGCGGCGTCGGGGCCCTGGCGACCATCAGGGATGCCCAAGCGGCAGCATCGAGCGACAGCGCCCTCCTGGTGGTGTGCGCGGACTCAGACCGGAGATTGGCTCAGCTCGCCGGGCGCACCGGAGGCTTTGCCCTCATCAGCCACCACGGCCTGATGGAGGAGCCGTTCCTGGCCGAGGAATACGGGCATCTGGTGGTGCTGGATCCGCCCACCTCAGCCGCCCAGGCTGCGGCGATCCGCCAGGGCGGCGGCTACGTGCATTTGGCCTGGGGCGAGGCTGAGATACGCTTTACCCAGCAGATGCACGAGCTGGAGTACGGACTGCGTGCTTCGCTCGTGGCCTTCTACCGGAGCCTGCGGGCATCGGGAGGGGCCTCCGGCGAGGAGCTCGAGCGCCTGCTTCGTGGGGACGGACCGCATCCGCGACCGGCCAGATTGGCGGGACGCATACTGCGGGTGCTCATGGAGCTGGAGCTCGTCAGCCTTGACCTGGAGCAGCCGGCCGTGACGCTGGCCGACGCTCAGCCGACCGAGCTGGAGCGCTCGGATGCGTTCAGGGCATACCACGAGTTCTACGAAGAAGGCCAGCGATTTCTGAGGACAGTCCAAGCCAGCCCGTGATCGACCCCGTTGCGGCCACGCCCAACGGTGTGAACGGGTCTGCGCCGTCGCGGAACGGCGCGGGTCACAGCGGCTCGACCGGGCGGCGCGCGGTGACCAAGGCCCCGGTGGCGGTCAAGGCCCCGGTGGCGGTCGAGGACTTCCTGCCCAGCGAGGCCCACGACGCCCTGCTGGCCGACCTGTTCGCGGTGATCGAGGAACACGCCGACTCCACCGCGATCACCATCGACCGCGACCGGGTCACCGAGGCGTTCAACTACGCCTGCGCCCACCACGCCGACCAGTTCCGCAAGTCGGGTGAGGAGTTCATCGTCCACCCGGTGTCGGTGGCCAAGATCTGTGCGGGCATGCGCCTGGACACCGAGACACTGTGTGCCGCCCTGCTCCACGACACGGTCGAGGACACCGCCGCCTCACTCGTGGAGATCCGCGAGCAGTTCGGGGAGGAGATCGCCGACCTCGTCGACGGGGTGACCAAGCTGACCGGTCTGACCTTCAAATCCCGCGACGAGGCCCAGGCCGAGAACTACCGCAAGATGATGGTGGCGATGGCCGCGGACATCCGCGTCATCCTGATCAAGCTGGCCGACCGGCTGCACAACATGCGCACGATCGCCGCCATGTCGAAGCAGAAGCAGCTGGAGAAGTCCCGCGAGACGCTCGACATCTACGCGCCGATCGCCCACCGTCTCGGCATCCACGCGATCAAGTGGGAGCTGGAGGACCTGGCCTTCCAGACCCTGCACCCGCGTAAGTACAGCGAGATCAAGAACATGGTCGCCCAGCAGCGCGAGGATCGCGAGCGCTACGTGGAAGAGGCCGGCACCTACGTGCTCGAGGAGCTCGCCGGCGTCGGCATCGAAGCCGAGATCTCCGGCCGGGCCAAGCACTTCTACTCGATCTACTCGAAGATGACCAAGAAGGGCCGGGAGTTCAACGAGATCTACGACCTCACCGCGATGCGCGTGATCGTCGGCTCGGTCAAGGACTGCTACGGCGCTGTCGGAGTCATCCACTCGGTGTGGAAGCCGCTGCCCGGGCGCTTCAAGGACTACATCGCGATGCCGAAGTTCAACATGTACTCCTCGCTGCACACCACGGTGGTAGGACCCGAGGGGCGCCCGTTGGAGATCCAGATCCGTACGCGCGAGATGCACGATCTGGCCGAACTGGGCATCGCCGCGCACTGGATGTACAAGGAGGACCCCAAGACCGGCCGCACGGTCAACTCGTCCTCGGCGCTGCGGGACCCCGACGGCAAGCTGAAGTGGCTCAAGTCGCTCGTCGAGTGGCAGCGGGACATGGCCGACTCCAAGGAGTTCGTGGAGACCCTCAAGGTCGACCTGTTCGAGGACGAGGTGTTCGTCTTCACCCCCAAGGGTGAGGTCAAATCACTCGCCGCCGGGGCCACCCCGTTGGACTTCGCCTATGAGATCCACACCGACGTCGGACACCGCTGCGTCGGGGCCAAGGTCAATTCCAAGATCGTGCCGCTCTCCTACCAGCTGCGCTCGGGCGACATCTGCGAGGTGCTCACCTCCAAGCGCGAGCGCGGTCCCTCCCGGGACTGGCTGACGCTGGTCAAGACCACGCGGGCCCGGAACAAGATCAAGGACTGGTTCAAGGCCGAGAACCGTCGCGACACCGAGCACACCGGCCGCGAGCTGCTCCAGGACGCGCTGCGCAAGCAGGGTCTGCCGTCTCAGAAGATCGTCGCCTCACCGCTGTTGGCCGACGTCATCCGCGAGATGGGCTTCAAGAAGGGCGACGACTTCTACATCGCCCTCGGCGCCACCAAGATCAAGCCCCAGGTCGTCATCAACAAGGTGATGCAGCGGCTGAAGGAGGGGGAGGCCGCCGAGGCCGAGCCCACCGCCGCTGATGACCTGCTGTCGACCAGCCGCCGGCGTGAGCGGCCCACCACCTCGAGCACGAAGTTCGGGATCGTCGTCGACGGCGTCGACGACGTGATGCTGCGCATGGCCAAATGCTGTCGCCCGGTGCCCGGTGACGAGATCGTCGGCTACATCTCCCTGGGGCGGGGCATCACCATCCACCGCGACGACTGTCCCAACGTGGCGGTGCTGCGCAAGGATCCGGACCGGTTCACGCCCGTGGCATGGGAGGGGGACGCCGAGACCTCCTTCCGCGTGGAGATCGAGGTCCAGGGCTGGGATCGCCACCGTCTGCTCGAGGACATGTCCCGCACCTTCGCCGACGCCGGCATCAACATCCTCGACGGACACATCACCGTCAACCATCCGATGGTGCGCAACCGCTTCGTGGTCGAGGTGGGCGACACGCGCACCCTCGACCAGGCGATCAACCGCCTGCGCAACATCGACGCCGTGTTCGACGCCTTCCGGGTCACCCCGGGCGCCGGCGGCTGAGGGTGGCGCTGCCGGCCCGCCGCGGGGGTCAGGTCGACGACTATCACGGCGAGTCGATCGCCGACCCGTATCGCTGGCTCGAGGACACCAACGCCCCCGAGACCCAGGCCTGGGTGGCGGCGGAGAACGCGCTCACCGAGGCCTGGCTCTCGGCGGTGCCCGCCCGCGAGCCAATCCGCCGGCGCCTCACCCAGCTGTGGGACTACCCGCGCACCGGAGTGCCGTTCGAGCGGTCCGGGCGCTGGTTCCAGCTGCGCAACACGGGTCTGCAGAATCAGGACGTCCTCTACGTCATGGCCAGCGCCGAGGACACGGGACGCGTCCTGCTCGACCCCAATGCGCTGTCGGCTGACGGAACCATCTCCCTCACATCCTTCGCGGTGAGCGACGACGGCCAGCTCCTGGCCTACGCCACGAGTTCCGCAGGATCGGACTGGATGACCTGGCGGGTGCGGGAGACTGCGACGGGTGAGGACCGCGAGGACACGGTCGCATGGTCCAAGTACTCCGGCGCCGCCTGGCTGCCCGACGGCTCGGGCTTCTACTACGGGGCCGTCGATCCACCCAGGGCCGGGGCGGAGTATCTCGAGGCCGTATCACCCCACAAGCTGTACTTCCACCGGATGGGAACCCCTCAAGCGGAGGATGAGGTCGTCTTCGCGGCGCCGGAGCAGCCCGAGTGGATCGCCGAGGCGAGCGTGAGCGACGACGGCCGCTTCCTGATCATCACCATCTCTGCGGGCACTGCCCCCGAGACTCAGCTGCGGGTGCTGGACCGCCACGCGTCCGGCCGCGGTCTGATTCCCCTGGTAGCCGACTTCTCCGCCAAGGCGCGCTACGTGGCCAACCTGGGGGAGACCTTCTTCCTCCTCACCGACGACGGCGCCGAACGCCAGCGGATCGTCGCCGTGGAGCTTGACACGCCCGAACGTGAGGCGTGGCGTCAGGTGGTTCCCGAGTCCGAGGCACTGCTGCTCAGCGCCCGTCACTGCGGCGGCCATCTGGTCTGTCACTACCTGGCCGACGCCTGCTCGCAGCTCACCGTCTACGCCTTCGACGGTGCCCACGTGGGTGACGTCGCGGTCCCGGACGTGTCGTCGCTGGCCGGCGACCACGACGGCTCCGGGTTCGAGGGGCGCCCGGACTCCAGCACGCTGCATTTCGTCGTGACGTCGTTCCTCGACTCGGGCTCGTTGTGGCAGCACGACCTCGAGACCGGCGCGACCCGGCTGATCACGCCGCCGTCGGTGGGAATCGATCGCGAGGGGCTGGTGAGCGAGCAGGTCTTCGTCACCGCCGATGACGGAGCGTCGGTGCCACTCTTCCTCACCCACCGCGCCGACGTCGCACCCAACGGTGATGTCCCGGTCCTGCTCTATGGCTATGGCGGCTTCGACATCTCGCTCACCCCGCACTTCAGCGTCAGCTGGGCCGCCTTTGTCGAACGCGGCGGCGTCCTGGCGGTGGCGGTGCTGCGTGGCGGGGGCGAGTACGGACGCTCCTGGCACCGGGCGGGGATCCTCGAGAACAAGCAGCGCGTGTTCGACGACTTCTGTGACTGCGCGAGATGGCTGGTGAGCTCTCATTGGTCCCGGCCCGAGCGGATCGCCATCAACGGCGGCTCCAATGGCGGCCTGCTCGTCGGAGCCTGCGTCACCCAGCATCCCGAGTTGTTCGGCGCGGTCATCGCCGACGTGGGGGTGCTCGACATGCTGCGGTTCCACCGCTTCACCATCGGCTGGGCCTGGAAGAGTGACTACGGTGACCCTGACGACCCGGAGCAGTATCCCGCGCTGCGCGCCTACTCCCCGCTGCACAACATCGAGGCCGGGCGCTCCTACCCGCCCATCCTCATCACCACCGGAGACCACGACGACCGGGTCGTCCCGGGGCACTCGTTCAAGTTCGCGGCCACCCTGCAGGCGGCCGCCACGCTGACCCACGGGCCCACCGCCCCGGTGCTCCTGCGTACCGAGACGTCGGCCGGCCACGGTCACGGGCTCCCGACGAGCAAGGCGATCGCCGCGGCGACCGACCGCTTGACCTTCATCGCCGGCACCGTCGAAGCTCACAGCACCGCGCCAGACTGAACGCGAGCGCTCCGGTGCTCGCGGCTCAGGGCTCGCGCCCCCGATCCGGCTGAGCGGTCCCGAGGCTCAGGCGTTGGATGCGCGTCAGACGGGTCTCAGAGCGCGGTACCTTGGTGATCACCACCGCCTCACCGGTGCCGAGGGACTGGACCACCGCCGGGTCGACCTGATAGCGATCAACCAGCCGTGTGCTCACCCGCCCGGCTCCGCGGCCGCCCGTGAACGGCGCCGCGGGCTGATTCCAGCTGCGTTCCCAGGCCTTCTCGCTCCCGCTCAGGCGGGCGACCTCCCAGGCGGACTCGGGCACATCCTGGCGGTGGGCGATCTTCACCGCGGTTGATCCGACCACCTGCTGGCGGAAGCCGCTGGACACCCGGTCGAGATCGGCCAGCTCCTGGGTGGCCAGCAGCACGCTGATCCCCGCCGAGCGCCCGCGCGAGATCAGCCCCATCACGTGGTCGGCGCCGAGTCCGGAGAACTCGTCGATGGCCACCGTGGCCGGCGCTCGCCCCCGGGCGCCGCCGTGTTCACGTGCCCCCGCCGCGCTCACCAGGTCCTGGACGACCAGCGCACCCAACTGAGCCGACAGGCGCCCGTAGCGGCTCGCGTCGAGGCTGAACAGCACGACGTCTGCGCCATCGAGGCTGGCGCGCAGGTCGATCGCCTCGGGTCCGGGCTCGAGGAAGCGCCCGGTGTGGGACTCGCTCACCACCGCCAGGCGCGAGGCGAGTCCGCGGACCGCGCTGACCTGATCGCGACCGAGGGACTGGACGTAATCCTGGACGTGGGCGGCGCGGGCGGGGGGCAGGCGGCGGGCCTCGATCTGGAGCCGGCGCGGCTCGAGCAGCTCGATGAGCCGCGCCAGTGACGGCTCGGCACCGGGCGACAACTCGTCCATCGCCGCCAGCGCGGTCTGCACGTAGCGCTCGGCCGCCCGCTGGTAGTGGGGTTCGGAGAACCGCTCGGTGCTGATCAGCTTGTCCTTGAGCTCCGTGGGGTTGCCGTGGGCGAGCGGATTCCACCGCTCGGCACCGTCCGGGGTCCAGACGCGCAGGCGCCGGCCCGCGTCGGCGGTCGCGTTCGCCAGGTCCTCGGCGAGCTCATGTGAGCCCTTCAGGTCGATGACCACCACCGGACGACCGGCCCGGATCTGCTGCTGGAGGATCGCCATCAGCGTGGTGGATTTGCCTGAGCCGCTGGCGCCCAGGATGAGGCCGTGGGCGCCGAGCTGTGCCTCGTGCAGGCCGATCGGCCGCCCCTGGGTGTCGTGACCCAGCCGGATCCACCGCGGATCGGCCAGCTGGGCCTGTGCTTCACGCCGCCGCGCGGCTCGGCGCGCCAGCCGCACGGTCACCAGGCCGCCCGCGCCGACCACGACCACCGCAGCGCTGATCAGGCCCGGGGAGAGCGCCAGCACACCGAGCAGCATCAGCCAGCCCAGCCGCCGCCACCCGTAGCGCGGTTCCCGGATATGCGCGCTGAAGGCGGGCTGCCTCACCGGCCCGCCTCCGGCTCGCCGCCCGCTGCCCGCGCGGTGCCGAGCTCCCGGTTGGCGCTGGGGCGCGAGCGCGTCCGGCCAGGCCCATCGGCCACGCCGCCGATGGCCCCGCCGGCGATCCCCCGCACATGAACGGTGTCAGCGATGCCCGCCCGCGTCGCCGCAGCCCGGACCTGCTCGGCCAGTCGCGGCTCCGACACCAGGTAGATGACCGCGTCGATGCGGGCATCGGAGGCGTAGGCCGCCATGACGCGATCGAGCCGGCGCGCGCCCTTGTAGGAGAGCTCGAGCTCCACGGCGACGCGATGGCCGCCGCGGGTGTCGAGCAGCAGGTCGGGGTAGTGGCGCTCGGGTCGGCCGTCGGGACGCCAGGCGCCGATCCCCACTCCGCGCAGCTCAGCGTCGGGCTCACCCAGGCGCCCGGCGGAGCTCATCCGGTCCAACCGGGCGTCGTGGGAGCGCATCGCCCGCTCGGAGTGGATGGCGGCCATGTTCCCGAAGGCGCCCTCATGGGCCGCCGTCCACACCCAGCCGACCCCCACGTCGTGACGGTACTCGTCGAGCTTCTGCCCCGGCCGGCCCAGGCGGCGGTCGATGCGCTTGAGGCCGGCGCCCGTGATGCGCACCATCGCCGAGCCATGTTCGAACAGCCGCCCGCTCTCGACCAGGCCGGCGCTGCGCAGACGTGCGACCCGGCGGCCGGCGGTGCGATCACTCACCCCGAGCCAGTGGGCCACCTGGGCCATGACGGCGACCCGCTGCTCGGCCAGGGCGCCCAGCAGCTCCCGGTCGCGGTCACTGAGGACGAGCTGGGACGTGGGCGGGGGCTGGGGCGTGAGCACCTCCTATAGAGGCTTCAGGCCACCGGTTTTCACCCTGGCACGACGAGATTTCTTCCCCACCGGGGGTCCACGCGGCGCGCGAGGGAGCCGAGCGGGATCAGGAGACCACGGTCAGGGCGCCGGGGGCGACCCGGAATACCGCCTCACGCGCCGCACCGATGTAGTCGCCGTCGACCTGGAGGGGCAGGAGACGCTCATCCTCCGAGCGCACGGTGAGCCCGCTGACACCGCGGAAGGGCTGGACCTGGCGGTGGCCGCCGACGTCGCGGGCACTCGCCAGCGCCCGCCAGCTGATGGTGGGGATGGCCAGCAGGGTCGTCTTCTTCAGGACCACGCCGGCGAGGTCGCCGCTGTCGAGGCGCGCCCCCGCGCCGAGCTCGATGGGCCGGTCGCCGAAGTAGGTGTAGGGCGATCCGTTCTGGATGATCGTGGTGACCCCATGGACGGGGGGCGGCGCTTGCGCGTCCGGTCCGGCGCTGGGTCCGAGGGAATCGAAGGTGGTCGACAGACGCGGGGGCTTGCGCAGGTAACGGCGCAGGAAGGTCGAGGTGGCGACGGTCACGTAGTAGTACTCCCCGAACCGGGTCTTCAGCCGGGGGTGGGAGTCGACCTGTTCGACCACCGAGGCGTCGAGCCCGACCCCGCCGTTGATCACGAAGTAGCGGTCGTTGACGACGCCGAGGTCGACCTGACGCGGGCGCCAGTCGTCGGCCAGGCCGAGCAGGTGCTCGGTGGCGTCGACCACGTCGGCGGGGATGCCGAGTACCCGGCAGTAGACGTTGACCCGGCCCCCGGGAAGGCAGGTGAGGGGCACTCCGGAACCGGCGAGGCCGTTGGCAGCCTCATTCACCGTGCCATCCCCGCCGAAGGCGACGACGACGTCGTAACCGGCGGAGGCGGCCTCCCGGCACAGCTCGGTGGCGTGGAGCCGCCGTTCGGTGTCGACGGCATCGACCCGGTAGGAGCCGCGCAGCGCGTTGACGACGAGGTGGCGCAGCCGGTCTGACACCGTCGTCGCGTACGGGTTGACGATCACCAGCATCCGCTTGGAGGGTGCGGAGGCGGCGCTGTCTGCGCGCGCCTGCGGTCGCCGCTCGGTGTCTCCCACGGTGGCGCTCATCTTTCCGGCCACACCCTACCGGTCACTCCCGCGCCGAGCCGTTCCGGGGACGTCTGTGAGCGCCGCGCGCCGATGTCGATATAGTGCCCCGGACATAGCGCTCAGGCAGTTCTGTCTGAGTGCAACGCATCCAGAGGGGTGGAGGGAAGTGGCCCTACGAAACCCCGGCAACCGGCCTGAAAAGGACACGGTGCCAATTCCATCAGGCTCCTTACGACAAGCCTGGGAGATGTGGGGAAGGGCAGGCAGCTTGCCTCTGACCAGATCGTCCCGGCGGAGGTTTCACATATGCCGCCAGTTTCACTTCGGTGCAAGGAATGCAAGACCGAGTACGCGCTTGACGCGCGCTATGTATGCGAGCGCTGCTTCGGTCCGCTCGAGGTGGCCTACGCGCCCCACAGCCGTGATGAGGCACCCGAACTCAAGCGCCGGATCCAGGCCGGGCCGTTCTCGGTCTGGCGCTACGCCGACTTCCTGCCGACCGAGGGCCGCGGTTATGCGCTGCCCGCCGGCTGGACCCCGTTGGTGAAGGCGGACCGCCTGGCCGAGGAGCTCGGTCTGGGGGAGGTGTGGATCAAGAACGACGCCGCCAACCCGACGCACTCCTTCAAGGACCGGGTCGTCTCCATCGCCATGGCCCGGGCTCAGGAGCTGGGCTACACCACGATCGCCTGCGCCTCGACCGGCAACCTGGCCAACGCCGTGGCCGCTCATGCGGCCGCGGCCGGGCTGGAATCCTACGTCTTCATCCCGTCGAATCTCGAGGAGCAGAAGATCCTCGCGACCGGGGTCTACGGCACCAATCTGGTGGCGGTGAACGGCAACTACGACGACGTCAACCGGCTCTGCACGGAGTTGTCGGGCGACCATGAGTGGGCCTTCGTCAACATCAACATGCGGCCCTACTACGCCGAAGGCTCCAAGACCCTGGCCTTCGAGATCGCCGAGCAGCTGGGCTGGGAACTGCCGGACCGGATCGTCGCGCCGATCGCCTCGGGCTCGCTGTTCACCAAGATCGCCCGCGGGTTCGGGGAGTGGATCGACGCCGGGCTCCTCGAGGGCACGCTGCCGGTGTTCAACGGCGCCCAGGCCGAGGGGTGTGCGCCGGTGGCCAACGCCTACCGCGACGGCCAGGACTTCTGCAAGCCGGTCAAGCCCGACACCATCGCCAAGTCCCTGGCCATCGGTAACCCCGCCGATGGCCCCTACGCGCTGGACCTGGCGCGGACCAGCGGTGGCGGCATCGACGCGGTGTCCGACGACGAGATCCGCGAGGGCATCCGTCTGCTCGCCAAGACGACCGGCATCTTCACCGAGACCGCCGGTGGCGTCACCACCGCGGTGCTTCGCAAGCTGGCCGAGCGGGGCGACATCGGTCGCGATGAGCGCGTCGTCGCGGTGATCACCGGTGAGGGCCTCAAGACGCTGGATGCCGTGCGCGGCACCTTCGAGTCCTGGGAGATCGAGGCAAACGTCGACGCGTTCGAGGCTGCGGCCAGCGAACGGACAGGAGCAGTGGCATAGATGGCCGTACAGGTGAAGATCCCCACCCAGCTGCGAGCGGCGACCGACGGCGCCCCGACGGCCGCCGTCGACGGGACCACGGTGGGCGAGGTGCTCGATGCGCTGTACGTCCGCTTCGGCGAGCTGAAGACCCGGATCGCCGACGACGGCGGCCTGCGTCGGTTCGTCAACGTCTACGTGGGCGGAGAGGACATCCGCTTCCTCGACGGTCTCGACACCCCGGTCTCCGACGGTGACGAGATCACCATCCTGCCTGCGGTGGCCGGCGGCTGACCCATGCAGCAGCGGTCCGCGGCTGATCCGGGAGTCAGCCGCGGGCCCGTTCCCAGAATCCGATTGCCATGGCTCATCGGTCCTTCCCGATGGGACGCGTGGCGGCGGCCGAAAACGGGAAGGTCATTCAGGACCCCGTATGTCAGCCACCCCAGGAGGTTTGCATGACAGTTGAGACTCCCGCATCAGTACCCGAGGCCACCGAGACCCCGTTCAAGGCCTCGTCCACACTGGCTCAAGCCCTTCAGCAGATCCTCGCTGACCAGGTCGAGTTGCACCTGCAGGCCAAGCAGGCGCACTGGAACCTCGTCGGTCCCGGTTTCCGTGAGATCCACCTCCAGCTCGACGAGATCACCGACGCCGCCCGTGAGGCGTCCGACACCATCGCCGAGCGTCTGCGTGCCCTCGGCGCCACCGCGGACGGCCGCTCGGCGACCGTCACGGCAACCACCTCGCTCAGCCCGTTTCCCGAGGGTGAGCAGACGGTGGGGGACACGGTGGCGATGATGGAGGTCCGCATCGCCCAGGCCGGTAAGACCATCCGCACCGTGCACGACGATGTCGACGAGGAGGACCCCTCCTCGGCCGACCTGCTGCACGGCATTCTCAACGAGGCCGAGAAGCAGGCCTGGATGCTGCGTTCGGCCATCCGGCACGCCGGGAGCTGAGTTCGCGCTCAACCCGCTTGCGCCTCATCGTGCGGCGGCTCCCGCTTTCGAAGGGGGTCGCCGTTCCGCGTTGAGTGCGCCCGGCAGGATTCGAACCTGCGATCTCTGGCTCCGGAGGCCAGCGCCTTATCCACTGGGCCACGGGCGCGTGACTTGCCATGAGCTTACTCAGGCCGCCCGGCTGCGGCGACTCACTCGGCGCTGACGCCCAGCCCCACCGGGCAGGCGACGCCGGTGCCGTGGGCGGGGCAGTAGCCGTTGGGCACCTTGTGCAGGTACTGCTGGTGGTATTCCTCGGCATAGAAGAAGGGGGAGGAGCCGGCGATCTCGGTGCTGATGGCGCCGTAGCCCGCCGCCCGCAGCTGAACCTGGTAGGCCGCCCTGGAGGCCTCGGCCAGCCGCCGCTGTTCGTCGCTCTGGGCGAAGATCGCCGAGCGATACTGGGTGCCCACGTCCGCACCCTGGCGCATACCCTGGGTCGGGTCATGGTGCTCCCAGAAGGTGGCGAGAACCTCGGCGTAGCTGATCTGCTGCGGGTCAAACACGACCAGCACAGACTCGGTGTGGCCGGTCTTGCCGCTGCACACCTCCTTGTACGTCGGATTCGGCGTGTAGCCGCCGGCGTAGCCGACCGCCGTGGAGTGGACGCCTGCGAGCTTCCAGAAGTCCTGCTCGGCCCCCCAGAAGCAGCCGAGCGCCAGCACCGCGGTGTCATAGCCGGCCGGCCAGGGCCCCTGCAGCGGGGTGCCCAGCACGGCGTGGCGCGCGGGCACCGCCATCGGCACGTCCCGGCCGGCCAGGGCCTCGCCCGCAGTGACCATCCTCAATCGTGAAGCGAACAGACGCAGCATCGCTCCGAGCTTAGAGCGCGGCGCAGCCAGATCCACCCTGCGCGTCGAGTCCGGCGCCTGCACCACCGGTCGATCACAGATACCGTGTGGCGCAGATGCAGCAGGGACCCGGCTTCAGCGAGGTCAGCGACCGCTACGAGGCGTGGCGCGCACGGCGCATTCCGCTCATTGAGGCTGACGTGGTGAGCAAGTACGCACGGATGGCCCAGTCGCCGTGGCTGCTGGCCCGGGGCGCCTACCACCGTTACGCCACCCGCTTCCCCGAGCTGCTGCCGGACCTGGCCCGCGCGCCCGTCGCGGTCTCCGTCGGCGACCTCCATGTGGAGAACTTCGGAACCTGGCGAGACCGGGCCGGGCGGCTGGTGTGGGGAGTGCACGGCCTCGATGAGATCGACCTGCTGCCCTACACCGCGGACCTCGTGAGACTTGCCTCCACCGCCCTGCTCGCCGTCCACGACGGTCGCCTCGACTGCCTGCCCGAACGGGTGTCCGGGGCGATCCTCACCGGCTGGAGCGAGCGGATCGCCGCGCGACACCCCGAGCCCTTCGTGCTCGGCGTCACGCACGCTGATCTCTACGCCGACCACGTGGACGCGTTCCGCGATCCGGTCAGCTTCGAGGCGGCGATCTCCGGGCTGCCGCCGTTTGAGCGCGCACTGCCCAAGCCGGCGGCGCGGATGCTCGCCTCCGTCACGCCGGCGGGTGACTTCCGGCCCCAGCTCAAACGCGCCGGCGCGGATTTCTCCAGCCTCGGGGCCCGCCGCATCGTCGCCGCCGGCACGCTGGATGGCGGCCTGCTGGTCCGGGAGATCAAGCAGGTGCCCGGCCCGGTGAGCATGTGGGCGCAGCCCAAGCGCGCCCAGGTATCGGGCCTGGTGGGGGCGATCGACGCCGCCCGGGGGGTGGCCGCCGAGCCCTGGCGCCGCCAGAGCCGTAAATGGGTGGTCCGCGGGATCGACGGTGACCTGACCGACCTGGAGCTGCCCAATCCAGCGGTTGATCCACTGACCCTGCTGGCCAAGATGGGCGCTGAGGCGGCCAACATCCATCTCACCGAGATCACCGAGGCCTCAGCGCGCAAGGCGATCCGGCGTGACGTCGCCGGACGCGCGGAGGGATGGCTGCACGCCGCGGCCGAGACAATGGTGCAGGCGGCGCTCAGCGACCACGCCGACTGGTCAGCGGTGGTGGCCGAACGCGGCGTGCCGGCGCTAGCTGCTGGCGATGCCGAGGTCTGAGAGCACCGCGTCGGCGTCCGACTGCTCGGTCGCGCTCGACAGCGCGGAGTACTGGGACACCAGGGTGTTGATCTGGGTTACCACCTTGCTCGCCGCGGCGGTCTCGAACTTGAGCAGCAGCGACTGGAAGCTCGCCAGGTTGACGCTGAGGGACGCCGAGACGGCGCGGTAACGCGCCAGAAACCGCTTGGTGGTGGTCGGCTCGCTCAGCGGAGCCCCGTCCAGCGACGTGGCGTCGCGGCAAAGACTCGGCGGCGTGAGCGCCGCCAGGGCCCGCTCGCTGTTGATGAGGTGGGTCGGGGTCGCGGACTGGGACGGCGTGGCCCAGGTGAGACCGCTCAGCGCCGCGGCGAAGTGGTTGAGCGCCGCGCCCTGGGCCCCGACGTAGGCGAGATCCAGGGCGGCGTCGACCTCACGCCCGAACGCGGTCAGCGCTGACTTGGCCAGCTGCCCCGAGGACAGCTGGTTGAGATCCGACAACGCGCCGGGGCAGCTGGCGGCCACCCCGGTCACCACCAGGTTCGCCCGAGCGGCGGCGGCCGGGGCGCCGAGCGTGATCGCGCTGAGGTAGCTGCGGTAGGCCGCCATCGCCGCCTGATCGGCCCCGGTGTTCGAGGCCGGGCGCGCGCTCTGCGCCGAGGCGACCGGAGCCAGGGTGGCGAGGCCCGCCAGCCCGATCAGGGTCACCGCGGCCCGGCGGAGAACTTGAGTATGCAACCATCGGCGCCATGGAGCTTTCACGGTTTGGTGTCTGGACGTCATTTCGGTCTCTCGGTCAGGAAAACGGTGCTGAGGCGGCCAAAGTTGCGGAACGGTTGGGTTTCGGGACCATCTGGCTGGGCGGTTCGCCGCGACTGCGCGATCTGGCGCCGCTGCTGAGCGCCACCGAGCGGATCACCATCGCCACGAGCATCGTCAACGTGTGGCAGTACGAGCCGGAGCAGCTGTGTGAGGAGTTTCACGCACTCGAGGCTGACGTCCCCGATCGCCTGCTCGTCGGGCTCGGCGTCGGCCACTCGGAAGCGACCCAGGAGTATCAGAAGCCCCTGGCCAAGATGCGCGGCTTCCTCGACGGCATCAGCGCCGCCGCCCAGCCGATTCCCCGCGACCGCCTGATCATCGCCGCACTCGGCCCGAAGATGCTCGAGTTGAGCGGCGAGCGCTCCCTCGGCACGATCCCCTACTTCGTGCCGCCGGAGCACACCGCGTTCGCGCGCGCCCAGCTCGCGCCCCCGGCCCGGGTGGCGCCGGAGATCGCCATCGTCGTCGACGAGGACCCGGAGCGAGCGCGCACGACCGCCCGCGAGTACGCCGAGCTGTATCTCGGCCTGCAGAACTACACCGCCAACCTGCTGCGCTTCGAGTTCGAGGCGAGCGACATCGCCGACGGGGGCTCGGCGCGGCTGATCGACACCGTGGTGCCCCAGGGCTCACCGGCCGCCCTGGCACCCCACGTTCAGGCCCACCTTGACGCCGGAGCCGACCACGTCTGCATTCAGACCGTGGGGGTCACGGGCGTGCCCGAGGCCGCCTGGGCGGCGATGGCGTCCGAGTTCGGAATTCGGGTCAGCTCGGGCGACACGCCGCACTGACCGGCGGCGAGGGGACGCTGGGGTCCGGCGATACGACCACCTGGCAATAGGTGACCCGGGCGGGGGCCGACTGGACCACGGTGTCGAAGGGGTACTTGAGCTTGTCGGCGCCCGCCCCCGCGTAGACGCGGCAGCGGAACGCCGCCCGTGCCGCCGTGCCGCCGGCCTTCGTACAGGCCGCGTGGCCGTCCAGCGGTCCGACGATGAAGCCATGGGCGACCTCCTTGCCCATGAACGCCTGCACGGCTGCCTCCGCCGACTTCTGCGCTGACGCGCTGGATGCCCTGACGCGGTGGGGAGCCTGCTGCTGCTGGACCAGGATCCGGTCCTCACTCTGCTCGTGAGCCGCCTCGGCCTTGGTCGGGGAGGCGGGCAGACCCTCGGCCTGGGAGGAATGGTCGTGCACCCAGATGACGAGCGCCGCGAAGATGATCCCAGCGGTTCCGAGGGCGATCAGGTAGCGAACCCACAGCGGCCACTGACGTACCGAAGTCACACGTTCGAGCGTACATACTCAGGTCGTGGATCTTTCCGTGTTCTTCGCCGGTACCGGCGGATCTCAACCAACCTTAAGACGCGGGCTGCCGGCCGCGGTGATCCGCCGTGGGGGGGACCGGATCCTGATCGACTGCGGTGAGGGAACCCAGCGCCAGCTCGTCTCCTCCGTCGGTCTGGCGGACCTCGACGAGATCTTCATCACCCACCTGCACGCCGATCACTGGCTCGGACTGCCGGGCCTGCTGAAGACCTTCGATCTGCGCAGCCGCGAGATGCCCCTGACCGTGCACGGCCCGCGGGGTCTGCGCCAGCTGCTCGAGGACCTGATGCGCCACGCCGGTCGCACCGGCTATGACCTGTTCGTCGACGAGCTCGAGCCGGACGAGACGCTGGAGCGCGACGGCTATGAGATCACCTGCGTCCCGGTGGCTCACCGCGGCATCGCCTACGCCTACGTCCTGGCTGAGCTGCCCCGTCCGGGCGTGTTCGATCCGGAGGCCGCCCGCGCGGCGGGTGTCCCCGAAGGTCCCGCGTGGGGACGACTCCAGCGCGGCCAGAGCGTCGGCGGCGTCGCACCCGAGACCGTCGTCGGGCCCGCCCGACGCGGACGCAAGCTCGTCTTCTCCGGCGACACCCGCCCGTGTGAGGCACTCAAGCTGGCCGCAGGGGGGGCAGACCTCCTCGTCCACGAGGGCACCTTCGCGATCGAGGACGCCGAACGCGCCCATGAGACCGGGCACTCGACGGCCGCCCAGGCAGCCGGCATCGCCCGGGATGCCGGGGTGGGGCTGCTGGCCCTCAACCACATCTCGATCCGCTACCCCCAGCGGGTGATCCGCGACGAGGCCCGCGAGATCTTCCCCAACAGCTGCGTCCCCCGCGACTTCGACACCGTCGACATCCCACTGCCCGAGCGGGGAGCCCCCCGGCTGCTGCGCTGGGAGGACGTCCGCTCCGACGGACCCCCGCCCGTCCCGGCCGCCTCGCCCTGACGCCGGGAGCCACTGCTAGGCTGCGCAGCGCCGCCACCTTTAACCCGGTCCCGAGAGGCCAGGAAGGACTATCGCGCAGTGTCTGAATCCACGGTCATCCTCGACCGCGACGCTCTCCG
>CAZZVR010000020.1:0-28843 GCA_964657595.1 Burkholderia sp. PAMC 26561
CCCACGACGCGGCGATCGTGGTGCTCGCCTCCGCCAGCGCCCGCGGCGCCGAGACGGTCAGTCGTCGCCTGCGCCTGCGCAGCTGAGCCATCCGGCGCAACCCGGCGCGCTCGCACACGTTCCTACCCCCGGGCAGACCTGCCGCCGGATCCATCGCCTATGGTGGCCGCAAAAGTGCGCCACGTGCAGCACAAACAGACTGGAGAGAAGTATGAGGCTGAAAATCACCTGCGGGGCCGTGATCGGCGCCGCCGTCCTGTGGCTGAGCGCGGCGGGGCTCGCGCTGGCCGCGTCGTCGCCGACGCTGAAGATCTCGAGCGCGTCGTCGATCACCACGAGCTCGGCGGTGATCAACGCCACGATCAATCCGAACGGGGCCAAGACCACCTACCACTTCTCCTACGGCCCGACGAGCGCGTTGGGCACCGACTCGCCCACCCACTCAGCCGGCGGCGGGACCAAGACGACCGATGTCTCCTACAACCTGACCGGCCTGCAGTCGGGCACCACCTACTACTACGACCTGACCGCCGCCAGCCCCGCCGGGACGGTCACCACCAAGACGGTCACCTTCACGACCACCGGTCCGCCGCCGGCTCAGGCCACGACGGGTGCCGCCCAGGTGCTCAGCGCCACCTCGGCGACGTTGACGGGCGTGGTGTCACCCAACAGTGCCGCCACCACCTATTACTTCGAGATCGGCAACGCCGCGGGCTCCTACCAGCTGCTGACCGCGCCGCTGACCGTTCCCGCCGGGACCAGCCCGGTGCCGGTGTCGGTGACCGTGGGTCAGCTCGAGGCGGGCGCCACGTTCCATTACGCGCTGGTGGCCAGCCACGGCGGCGCGAACACGAGCACGGGAGCTGACGCGTCGTTCGAGACCTTCCCGGACCCGGTACCCGTGCCCAAGGTCACCCAGGTCACCTCGCCCAAGACCGAGTCGGGCGGTCCCTACGTGTTCAACACCGTCGGCCAGGTCAAGAACACCACCGGCACCCCTGACGCGCTGGCCTGCACCGGCACCGCGACGGTGTCCTTCTACTACGGCAAGCACCGCGTCTTCCGCCAGCTGGCGCCGCTGAGCGCCACCTGCGGCTTCGCGGCCACCACGACGTTCGCTCACCTGCCGATCAAGCACAAGAAGCGCGAACAGCTGCTCGTGTACGTCCGCTTCGACGGCAACGGCTACCTCGCGCCGGTCGCCCTGAAGGCGGAGACGGTGACGCTCGGCTAAGCGCCGGCGACCTCGGCGATCACCCGTGAGACCTGGCTGCCCTGCCAGGCCACGGGTGACGCGCCGGGACGGTCGAGCACCAGCCGCGCTCCGGGGATCGTCGCCGCGTAGAGCTCCCCCAGCTGCTGGGGATGCTCGGGATCGGCGGCGTCGCTGGAGGCGATCACGGCCGTTGGAGCCATCAGGGCGGCTAGCTCTGACACGGCGCCAAAGGGCCGGGACCGGGGAACCTCCTCCAGCGCCCGGGTGACGGCCCCCAGATCCCGGTGTCGGGCCATGCGCTGGCGGATGACGAGCTCGACCGTGGGACGTAGCTCCGCCGCGATCGCGTCAAGGTCGTAGGCGTCGACGAAGCCATCGATACCACCGTCGCGCAGCCCGGCGGCCAGGCGGTCCCAGCGCTCGACGCTGGTCACCGAACCGTCGAACGCCGGGGTGATCACCACCAGTCCGGCCACTCGCTCGGGGCGGCTGAGCGCGAAGTTCAACAGCGTGTGCGCACCCATCGAGGCGCCCGCCAGCACGGCGCGCTCCACCCCGCGGGCATCCATGACCGCTTCCAGGTCGGCGGCCAGCAGGTCATAGGTGACGGGGGCGTCGCCGCCCGATGACTCGCCGTGGCCGCGGGCGTCATAGCTGATGACCCGGTGGCCTGAGCGCTCGAGCGAGCGTGATCCCATGACGACGTAGCGTCGGGTCGCGGTCAGACCGTGCAGGAGGATCACCGCGGGCCCCTCCCCCGCCTCCTCGCCGGCCAGGACCACCCCGCGCGCCTGGGTTGTGAACTCTTCTGGCATGCCTCTCGTTGTACCTAAGATGAGGCGATGGACGTCAGCGAGACGAATTTCAACCAGGCCGTGATCGAGCGCTCCCACCAGGTGCCCGTGGTGGTCGATTTCTGGGCGCAGTGGTGTGGTCCCTGTCGCACCCTGGGTCCCGCGCTGGAGCGCGCGGTGGCCGCCCGGTCACCGCAGATCGATCTCGCCAAGATCGACACCGACGCCAATCAGCGCCTCGCTCAGGCCTTCCGGATCCAGAGCATCCCGGCGGTCAAGGCGTTCAAGGACGGTGCCGTCGTCTCGGAATTCATGGGCGCCGTCGCGCCGCCCCAGATCGACGCGTTCCTCGACGCGCTCCTGCCGGTCGAGGAGACGCCGGCCTTGGACACCACCGACGAGGCGACCCTGCGCAGCGCCCTGGCCGAGGACCCCACCCGTGCCGACGCCGCCGTGGCCCTGGCGCACCTGCTGCTGGCGCGCGGTGAGCTCGACGCCGTGGAAGCGGTCCTGGCCGACGTGGCCGACGGGTTCGCGGTGGCCGGAGTGCGTGCCCGCCTCGATCTGCAGCGCCGCGCCGAGCGCCACGACGCCGGCGTACCGCCGCTGGACGCCGCCTTCAGCGCCCTGGACGGCGGTGACCCCGCCTACGGCTTGGACCTCCTGCTCATGGCCCTCCCCACCGCCGGTGAGGCGAAGGAGTTGCTGCGTCGCGTGATCGTCGGGGTGCTCGACGAGCTCGGTCCCGAGAGCGATCTGGCGGCCAGCTCACGTCGACGCCTCGCCGCCGCTCTGTACTGAGACTCGGGGAGCGGCTCAGACCGCGAGCGCGAGCTGGGGTTCTGTCCGCGGCTCCTCGAGTCCGGCGACCCGCACGCCGAGCAGCCGTACCGGGCGGCCGGGGAATTCGCGGAGAAAGCCCCGCAACAGATCGAGTGCCACGGGCTGCACCTGGTCGAGGCCCGACACCGCGGCGTTCAGGGTGCGGGCGCGGCTGTGGTTGGAGAAGTCAGACAGGCGGACGCCGATGCCGATGGTGCGTCCCCTCCGCCCGCGGCGGGTGAGGTCATCACACAGGGCGACCGCCAGGCCCGACAGGATCGTCTCCAGCTCCGCCGGGTCGAGGACGTCGACCTCCAGGGTGCGTGACCGCGACTCGGACACCACCTTGCGTTCCTGGGTGACCATGCCCGCGTGCTCAAAGCGGGCCAGGGCCTGCAGGTGAGCCGTGGTCGGCGCCGCGAAGCCGACCCGCAGGGTCTCCACCCGGGCGCCGGCCAGCTGACCGATCGTCCGGATCCCCAGGGACGCCAGACGCTCGTCGGTCTTCTGGCCGATGCCCGGGATGAGCCGGCAGGGAGAGGCGGCGAAGCGCGTCTGGGCTTGGGCCTGGCTGAGCACGACGAAGCCGTTGGGCTTCTCCGCGTCCGAGGCGACCTTGGCGACCAGCTTGTTCGGACCGATCCCGACCGAGGCCGCCAGACCCGTCTCATCGGCGATCTGCTTGACGATCGTGCGCATCCCCGCCTTGGGCGCCGGCAGCCCGGACAGGTCCAGGTAGGCCTCATCCAGGCCGACCACCTCGACCGTGTCGACGTGTGAGCGGACAATGCCCATCACCTGGGCCGAGGCCTCGCGGTAATACGGGAAATCCGGGGGCAGGAAGATCGCCTGGGGACACAGCCGCCGGGCGCGCGAGGACGGCATGGCGGACCCGATCCCGAAGCGGCGGGCCTCATACGACGCCGTGGTCACCACCGAGCGCGGACTGGTACCGGCCACGACCACCGGCTTGCCCCGCAGCTCCGGGTGACGGCGCAGCTCCACCGAGACGTAGAACGCATCCATGTCGAGGTGGGCGATCACGCTCCGCGCAGGGTCCGACATCCGGTGCAGCTTAGGCCGCAGACCGGACGTAGGCGAACGTAAGTTCGTCGACCGGCACCGTGACGCCTGAGGGTTTCCCACTCACCCTTTAGCCTTGCCCCGGTGACGCGCCGGCCCGCCATCTCCGACACCCTGGCGCGGGTCCCGCCCTCGGGCATCCGCGAACTGGGGAACCTGGCCCTCGGTCTCGACGGGGTCCTGCCGCTCTACTTCGGGGAGTCGAACCTGCCCACCCCCGCGTTCATCGTCGAGGCGGCCGCCCAGGCGATGCGCGATGGCTACACGCGCTACTCCCACAACGCGGGGCTGCCCATGCTGCGCGAGGAGCTGGCGGCCCAGTACGCGCGCCTGCATGGCGTCAGCCTCGATCCCGAGTCGGAGATCGTCGTCACCGCGTCCGGACTCCAGGCCCTGCATCTCGCGCTGCGGGCGGTGATCGACCCCGGTGACGAGGTGCTCGTACTGTCCCCGGCCTGGCCCAACGGCTCCAACATCGTCGAGCTCTCCCATGGGGTCAACGTGGACGTGCCCTTCGTGCTCGGCCCCGAGCGCTACGAGATCGACTTCGCCCGGCTCGAGGCGCTGGCCGAGCCGCGCAGCCGGGCGCTGCTGGTCACCTCACCATCGAACCCGTTGGGCTGGGTGGCCACCCCGCAGGAGCAGCGCCGGCTGCTGGACTTCTGCTCACGCCGGGACATGTGGTTGATCTGCGACGAGGTGTACGAGCGCATGTACTGGGAGGCCGAAACGCCCGGGAGTCCGGCGCCGTCGATCCTGCGCACGGCCGAGCGCGGGGACGCGGTCATCGTCGTGCAGTCGTTCTCCAAGACCTACTGCATGACCGGCTGGCGGCTGGGCTGGCTGGTGCTGCCCGCCGACATCGGCCCGACGGTCGGGAGCTCGAACGAGCTGTTCATCTCCCACGCCACCACGTTCCTCCAGGTGGCGGCCACTGCCGCACTGGCCGAGGGTGAGGAGTCCGTCGCGGCCATGCTCGCCCACTATGAGGCAAACCGTGAGCTGTGCCTCGCCGCGTTGTCCTCCCTGCCGGGGGTGACGGTCCCCCGGCCCGAGGGCGCCTTCTATCTGTTCCCACGCCTCGAGGGCATCGAGGACACCGCCGCCTTCTGTCGTGAGCTGCTGCTGACCGAGCGCGTCGGACTCGCCCCCGGGTCAGCCTTCGGGACCGGGGGCGAGGGGTCGGTCAGGCTGTGTTACGCAGGTGACCGCGAGTGGCTCGAACTCGGGTTCGAGCGGTTCGAGCGCTTCCTGCGCCGCCACCGCTGAGCGCCGGGTTCAGGTCGACGCCAGCACCGTGGCGACGCCGTCCATGCCCAGTGCGCCCGCGGTCGCCTGGTCGAGGTCATAGAGGCGGCTGTAGACGTAGGGGCCGCGGTCATCCACGGTGGCGACGACATTGCGACCGCCGTAGGAGAGCGTCACCTTCGAGCCGCACGGAAGCGTGCGGCTGGCGATGCCGTAGGTGGCGTGAAAACCACAAGCGGTGTTGCCACCGTCGGCGTACCACGAGACCTCGGCGTACTGCATCGGGGTGACCGAGCGTGGAGCCGAATCGGCGTGGCTGTTGAGGCGGTCACCGGCGAAGGCCACCTGCAGCCGCTGGCTGGCGGTCGGGGCCGGGACGTAGTGGAACGTGAAGGCGCCCCCCGTCCGGGTCCGGGTGGTGCCGGCATTGACCCAGTGGCGTCCGCGTTGGAGCTCGAGCACCACCTTGCGTCCGGGCACGGCCGGCAGCAGATGACCGTGGATCTGGGTGGGCTGGCCGGCCAGGGCGGTGGTGCTGGCGTGAGCGCCGCTGAGGGCCAGCTCCGGCTTCACGGTGAGGTGCCGCACCGCGCTAGGCACGACCCGAGCCGGAACCGGGACGCTGGTCGCCGGGGCAGTGGTGGTGCTCGTGGCGGCGTGGGCTTGGGCGCGCGCCGCGCCGGAGATCTGATCGGCGCTGAAGAGCGGCGGTGAGCTGCTCAGCCGCGTCGCCCCGGAGGCTCCGGGCGTGGGAATCACCTGGAGGCCGCCTGAGCGCGTGACCCGTGCGGTCAGTGCGAACCGACCGCTGGCGTGGACATGCCCACGCGCCACGACGCGCCAGACGCGGGCATCAGCCGGCCGGTAGCGCAGCTCGATCGCCATGCCGGCGGTGCTGATCGGCGCAGTGCCGTGAACGACGGTCCGGTGCCCGTAGCGGACGGCCACCGGCGCGGCGGTGTGCAGCGCGACCACGGGGTGGACCGTGGTGGGGTTGGCCGTGCCGGTCTTGGTGACCGCCAACGCAGTGGCGGGAAATGCAAGTACAGACGCGCCGACCGCCAGCTGGGCTGCGGTGGGAACGCGCATGGTGCGCCTAGCTCTCATACAAGAGCCTCCTCTCGACTTCGCGGCCGGGCGCCTACGGGGTTAGCTGACGGGCTCGCGGCATCCGGCGTTGAGATACAACGCCGGGCTGTCGCTACACGAACAACCGGTAATGGGACCGGGCAGGTGATTCGCCCCGGGCCGGACGCGATGGGTGAGTGTCCGGCAAGTGGGTCCCCCGTCCGCGCTCGCACAGAGCGATCGCGGTTCGGCAAGGCCGTTTTCACGGGCCCGTTTTTTGTGGGCCGCTCGGCAGGCTGACAGCCTGCCCCCCCGGGCGTATGTGAGTGTCAACACACCCGTAGCCCCCAGGCACCCCGCAATGTGCGGAAAAATCCGCTCAGACGCGGGGGCCACGCACGGCGATGGTCATCCGCGTGATGACGCAGAGCCGACCCTCGTCGTCGAACATCTCGACCTCCCACACCCAGGTGGTGGCACCGGCGTGACGACGGGTCGCGTGGGCGTTGATGTACCCCTCGGTGATCGGTCGCAGGAAGCTCGTCTGATTGGAGAGGCCCATCGCCAACATGCCGTCCTCCATGACCGACATGTAGGTCGCGATCGACGCCACGGACTCCGCGATGGCGGCGTAGACACCGCCGTGGACGAGGCCGGTTGGCTGGCGCAGTTCGTCGCGCACGGCGACCCGCCCGGCCGCGCTCTCTGGCGACACTTCAGTCAGCTCCAGCCCGTACAGTGCGTCGAAGCCCATCACCGGAATGCGGCTTACAGGATTCTCCTCAGCGCCCATTACGCTACGACACCTTATGGCTTCACTCGACAGTTTGCCCGCTGACCAGAAGGCGGTGTTGTCACTGGTTCTCCAGCGCGGGCGGTCCTTCGATCAGATCGCCACGCTGCTGTCCGTCGACCGTGCCGCGGTGCGCGAGCGCGCCCTCCAGGCGTTCGACGCGCTGGGTCCCGAGAGCTCCGTCGATCCGCTCCAACGGGGACTGATCACCGACTACCTGCTCGGACAGCTGCCCCCGACCGTCGCCGGTCGCGTGCATGACTCACTCGCCGTCAACCCGCCGGAGCGGGCGTGGGCGCGCGTGGTCGCCGCGGAGCTCGCCCCGTTGGCGGCCAAGCCGCTGCCGGAGATCCCGGCCGCGACAGCCACCGCTGCAGCGGCGGAACCCGCGACTGGCGCGCCAGCTGAGCCCGCGACCGTCGCCGATGCAGCGGACTTCGATGATGAGGAGGACTTCTTCGAGTCCGCAGACACAGAGCCCCTGCCCCGGGCCGCCCCGGTCCGGGGCGCTGGCGCGGCGCCGACCCCCGCCGCCAAGGACCGGGCGGTCGCTGCGTCCGCCTTTGGGGAGCCGGCGGGAGACACCGGCGCCTCCGCCCCTCCGAGCTCACGCCGCGGCGGGGCGATCCTGCTCGGGTTGATCGGGCTGGTGGTCGTCATCGTGGTGGTGGTGCTGTTGGTCACCGGTGGCTCCTCCAAGTCCAGTAAGCAGACTCAGACGAGCGCCCGCGCCCCCGTGACGCCGACGACGGCCGCCACCACGGCGTCGACCACCTCCACGGGAAGTTCGACCAGCGTCACGCCGCTGCATCAGATCAACCTCATCTCCCCCAACGCCACCAAGGGCCGTGAGGGTGCCGCCGACGTCGTGCGCGCCAGCGGCAAGCTGGGGATCGTGATCGTCGCCGAGGGGCTCGCGGCCAACGCCAAGAACGCCTACGGCGTGTGGCTCTATGACACCAAGTCCGGCAACGGCAAGTTCCTCGGCTTCTACAGCCAGCAGGTGACCAGCACCGGCAAGACCAAGGGCGAGTTGGAGGCTGAGGATGCGCTGCCGGCAGACGCCACCTCCTACAACGAGCTGCTGCTCACCCTGGAGTCGACGGAGAAGCCGACCAAGCCGGGCACGATCGTGCTGCAAGGGACCTTCGCCGAGTGACCCGCCGGCCGGCCCGGAGGCCGGCCGACCTCAGATCAGCTCCGCCAGACCCGCGAGCGCCGCGTCGAGCCGGTGGCGAGTGGCGCGGCGCTGGAGGAAGCCCCCGGTGCGGAAGCTGCCGCGGAAGCTCTGGTGCTCTCTCAGCACCACGCGGGTGGCGCCGTCGTCGGTCGGCGCCAGCTCCAGACGGGTGGACCAGGCGCTGAGCATGCGCTCGAACTGGCTGCCGATGATCTCCAGCTCCCAGGCCAGCAGCTCGGGAGCCTGCACCTCGGTGTAGAACAGGTCCAGGCGCACCGGACGGCCGCGACGGCTGACCAACACCTCGGTGAAGCCGGTCTCCGCCACGCCCTCCACGCGGGTCACCCGCGGCCACCATTGCGGCAGGGTATGCGCATCCGATACCACCTCCCACACCATCTCGAGCGGCGCGGCGATCACCCGGCTACGGGTCAGCGTGGCCACCGGTGTCAGTAGGTGATGAGGGCGTGAACGTCGTGCGGCGCCAACCGGGCACGTCCGTTCAACTCGGCCAGCTCGACGAGAAACGCGCAGCCGACCACCTCGGCACCCAACTGCTGGACCAGGTCGGCCAGGGCCGCAGCGGTACCGCCGGTGGCCAGGAGGTCGTCGTGGATGAGCACCCGCGCCCCGCCGGCCAGGGCGTCGCTGTGCATCTCCAGCGCGTCCACGCCGTATTCGAGCGCGTACTCGGCGCGGACCGTCTCAGAAGGCAGCTTGCCCCGCTTGCGCGCCGGCACGAAGCCGGCGCCCAGGGCCCGGGCCAGGGCGCCGCCGAGCATGAAGCCACGCGCCTCCGCGGCCACGACCAGGTCGACGTCGAGGTGCCGGCCGTACCGGGCCAGCCGCGCCACCGCGGTGTCGAGCGCCTCGGCGTCGAGCAGCAGCGGCGTGATGTCGCGGAAGAGGATCCCGGGCGTCGGGAAGTCGGGAATGTCCCGGACGTAGGCGGAGAGGTTGAGTTCTGGATCAGCGAGTGCCATGCGTCGCCGGAGTGTTCCAGGTTGGCGCGCCGAGCAGGTGGCTCAGGCGGTGATCTTGCGCAGGTCGCGGATGAGCAGCAGGTGCTTGAGGTGGGTGGTCACCGAGGCGAGGTTCTCCAGCGCCTCGATCGCCTCCTTGCGACGCTCGGGGTTGCGCGAGCGCAGGGCGGGCGCGAGGATCGACTGCAGCAGCGCCGACTCACGGTCGGCGGAGGTGCGGAACACGCGCAGGTTACGTCCGCCGACCCCGTAGCGGGCCAACTCGGACACCGCGCGGATGATCTCGCGCTCGGTGTCGTCGAAGTAGCGGTTGCCGGTGCGCAGTTCGCCCTTGACCACGCCGAAGTCGACCAGCTCACCGATCAGCGAGGCCTCGGCGCCGGTCTCCTCGACGACGTCCTCCAGGGAGTACAGGGCCCCGTTGGCGGCGGCGCTGATCGCGCTGCGGCGCACCGGCCGGGGTTCGGCCCCCACCGGACCGGGCCCCGGGGTGACGTCCCGGTCGGCGCGGCCACCCGCCAGCTCCTGGCGGATGACGCGCAGGGGCAGGAACTCGTCACGCTGGAGCCGCAGGATCGTGCGCAGCCGCTGCACGTCGGCCTGGGTGTAGAGGCGATAGCCGCCCTGGGTGCGCCGCGGGGTGAGCAGCTTCTGATCCTCGAGGTAGCGGATCTTAGAGATCGAGATGTCGGGGAACTCCTGCTCCAGCGCCTTGCAGACGGCGCCGATGGTCACCGACTTCTGGCGCCGGCGCGCGGGGTCATCGCCCTCCCCCGGCTCCGGCGTTCCGAGCGCGGTGCTCACGCCGAGTGACGGGTCGTCGTCGGGATGTCGGTTGATGGAGGCCATCGTGCGCGCCTCAGCGCTGGAGGAACGCCAGCTTGTATTTGCCGATCTGCAGCTCGTCACCGTCGCCGAGGCGGTGGGACTCGATCCGGCGCCGGTTCACGTAGGTGCCGTTGAGCGACCCGCAGTCATCCAGGTAGTAGTCGTCGCCGCGCTGGACGAGCACGGCGTGATCCCGCGAGACGGTCACGTCGTCGAGGAACACGTCGCTGTCGGGGCGCCGGCCGACCGTGACCCGGTCGTGGACCAGCTCGAAGGACTCACCCGCGCGGCCACCGCCGGCCCGGATGATCAGCGTGGCCCCGGAGCCCGGAGCACCCAGAGGCAGCGCGTCGAACTCCAGGGAGTCGCCGGAGATGTGGAAGCTGGCGGTCGTCGCGCCGACCTCGGCGGGATCGGCCCCGGCCAGGAAGGCTCCGCAGCGTGCGCAGTAGTTCGCGCCGTCCGCGTTGGCGAAGCCACACTCGGGACAGTGCAGAGCCACCGTCAGTCCGCCGGTTAGCCGGCGTCCTCGGAATCGCCCGTCGGCTGGACGCGTCCGGTGAGGATGTCGGTGAGCTGATCCACGTCGGCGCCGGAGATGACCAGCTCGCCGCCCTCCTGCTTCTTGCGCAGCCGGTTGACGAGCTCGGCCCGAAGGATGTCGATCTTGCCGTGCAGGATGCGGCGCTTGTAGGAGACCTCGAGCTCCTCGTTGGCCAGCTCCTTGATCAGATCCTTCAACTCCTGGTCGCTCAGCGCGCCAAGATCCGGAAACGTTTCCATACTCCGTTGCTCCCCCGTCGGTTCGGGATGTGGTGGTCGAAACCTTGCTGCACTATACCCTTGCGCCCGCTGAGGGTCAAGTTCAGCTTGAGGGTCGTGGTCTGGCCTTGGCACCGTAATCGCGAAAGCCGACGTGCACATATTCCGCCGTGGCCATCAGCGACAGAGCCATGCCGATGTACAGCAGGATGTCCGAGGCCAGCCGTCCGCCGGCCATGGCGAAGAACGGCGCACCCAGGATGGGCGCCACGGCGAGCCGCCCGAACCAGTTGATCTTGATCTCCGCCGCCCGGTGGATGGCATAGCGCGACAGCATGAGCATGAACACCTCGCGGCCGATGACCACGTACAGCGCCCACCGCGGCAGCAGGCTGAACCGCCAGCACACCGCCATCCCGGAGATGATCAGACACCGGTCGGTGATCGGATCGAGCAGCGCCCCGAGCCGGCTGAACTGGCCGGTGAGCCGCGCGGTGAAGCCGTCGAGGTAGTCGCTCCAGCCGATCAGCGCGAAGAGCGCGACCCCCAGCGCGGTCTTGCCGTTCGCGCTGGACAGCGCCACGACGAGGAACACCGGGATGAGCGCCAGGCGCACGAAGCCGATCGCGTTGGGCACCGTCCAGGGGTTGAGCGGCTGCCCCGACTGGGTGGGCAACGGCGGCGGGCCCGAGCGATCGAGGCCGAACAGCCGGGTCTTGGTCCGGGCGCGCAGATCACGCGCACGCTGGGCGGCGTCGGACACCCGGTCGTTGGCGCGCCCGTAGGCGTCCGACATCCGCTCGTTGGCGCGCCCCCGCGCGTCACTGGCCCGGTCCCGAGCCTCCCGGACGCGCGTGCGGCGCTCAGGATCTAGGGGAGCGTCTTCCATAGGGCTGAGACCGCCTCGGCGGCTCCCTCCACCGCCAGGGTGCGTTTCTCGGCGCCCCGGCGCACCTGCACCTCGAGCTCACCGGCGGCCAGGCTACGACGTCCGACGGTGATGCGCAGGGGGCAGCCCAGCAGCTCGGCGTCGGCGAACTTGTCCCCCGGCCCCGCGTCGCGGTCGTCATAGATCGTGTCCAGGCCCAGGGCGATCAGCTCGTCATAGAGCCGGTCTGCGAGCTCGCGCTCCTCCGAGCCGGGCTTGCCCAGGACAACCAGGTGGACGTCGAAGGGTGCGATGGCGCGCGGCCAGCTGATCCCGTGATCGTCGGCGAACTGCTCGACGGCCGCGGCGGCGATGCGGGCAGGGCCGATCCCATAGCTGCCCATGTGGATCGGCTGACTCCTGCCGTCGTGATCGAGGTAGCTGGCGCCGAGCTTGCTCGAGTAGTACGTATCGAGCTTGAAGATGTTGCCGATCTCGATCGCCGTCTCGATGCGGATCGCCTCCCCGCCGATCGTGTCACCCGGGGCGACCTCGCGCAGGTCCACGGCCTCATAGGAGAAGTCCCTGCCGGCCTGGACGCCCCGCAGGTGGGTGTCGACCTGGTTGGCGCCGGCGACATAGCCGCCCGGATGGGCGAGGATGGCGTTGTCGAGCAGCACACGCGTGCTCGGGTCGCGCATGCCGACGGGCCCGAGGAAGCCGGGTGGCCCGATCCTGTCCTCGATCTCGGCGGGGGTGGCCTGGCGGAACGGCGTGCCGAAGAACTTGCGCAGCTTGACGTCGTTGACGCGGTGGTCGCCCCGCACGAGCACGAGCACGAGCTCCTCGCCACCATCCTCGAGCAGCTTGACCACCGGAAAGGCCTTGGTCAGCGCACCCGTGGGCAGTTCGAGGAACTGCGCCAGCGAGTCGATCGTGTTGGTGTCGGGGGTGTGCACCGGCTCGGCGGCACCGAGGGCCGGCGGCAGCTCGACCCGGGCGGGATCGGCGGTGGCGACCTCGAGATTGGCGGCGTAGCCGTTGGGACCGAGCACCACGTCGTTCTCACCGGCCACGCACGGCGCCATGTACTCCCCGGACTCGCGTCCGTACATGACCCCGACGTCGGCGAGCACGCGGTACCAGGCGATTCCGCAGCGGTCATAGATCTTCGCGTAGGCCTCGGCGTGGCGGTCATAGGAGATGTCCACGCCCTGGGCGTCGCGGTCGAAGCTGTAGGAGTCCTTCATCACGAACTCCCGCGTCCGCAGCACGCCGGCTCGCGGGCGTGCCTCGTCGCGCTCCTTGATCTGGAACTGATAGAGCGTCTGAGGCAGGTCGCGGTAGGAGCGAAACAGGCTGGCGGCGTGGGTCGTGAACGCCTCCTCGTGTGTCATGGCCAGGACCATGTCGGCGTTCCTGCGGTCCTGGAGCTTGAACAGCTCGTCGATCGCATAGCGGCCGGTCCTGCGCCACTGCTCGGCGGGTTGGAGCACCGGCGCCAGCATCTCCTGGCCCCCGATGGCGTTCATCTCCTCGCGGATGATGTCGACGATCTTCTGGTGCACGCGCCAGCCGGCGGGCAGCCAGGTCCACAGACCAGCGCCGACCTGACGGACCAGCCCGGCCCGGACCATCAGCTTGTGGCTCAGGGCCTCCGCATCGGCGGGAGCCTCGCGCTCGGTCGGCAGGAGATATGAGGAGAGCCGCGTCATGAGGGTGCCTAGCGTACCCGCGCTAGCGCGGCTCGGCCGCCGTGGTGCGCAAAGCCCACGGCGGCCGCCACCACGGCCCGCAGGAGACCTCTGATAAAAGGCATAGGTACCCACCAAAAGGAGATACGACATGGCCTTCACCCTTCCGCCGCTCCCCTACGCCTTCGACGCGCTGGAGCCCCACATCGACGCGCAGACGATGGAGATCCATCACGACAAGCATCACGCGACCTATGTCAGCAAGGCCAACGAGGCGCTGGAGGGCACCGAGTGGGCCGACACCCCGGTCGAGGAGCTCCTGACCAAGCTGGGCGACCTGCCGGCCGACAAGCAGGGCCCGGTGCGCAACAACGCGGGCGGCCACTACAACCACTCGCTGTTCTGGGAGTCCCTGTCGGGCTCAGGCGGTGGCGAGCCGACGGGCCCGCTGGGTGACGCGATCACCGCGACGTTCGGCTCCTTCGAGGACTTCAAGTCCCAGGTCAAGGCCTCCGGTGCCGGTCGCTTCGGCTCCGGCTGGGCCTGGCTGGTGGCCAACGGCTCGGACCTGGCGATCGTCTCGACCCCGAACCAGGACTCGCCGATCTCCGATGGTCACACGCCGCTGCTGGGGATCGACGTGTGGGAGCACGCCTACTACCTCAAGTACCAGAACAAGCGCCCCGACTACCTCGAGGCGATCTTCAACGTGATCAACTGGGACACCGTCGCCGAGCGCTACGCGAAGGTCGCCTAGCTCTCCGGCGGGTGACGCGGCGGTGCGGCCGACAGCGCCGGCCGCCGTGTCGCTGTCCCCCCGTGTGCCACACCGGCACCGGTGGAGGACACCGACCTTCCTCAGGCGGTCTCGGACTCCGACTCGCCCGGACCGGCGTCGGCGCGCTTGAAGCGCCGGCCCTCCACGGGCGACTCGGCCTCGCGGGCGGCGCGGGCGGCCGCCGCGGCTTCCTTCTCCGCCGCCTCGCGCTCGGCTGCGGCCAGGCGCTCGGGGGTGATCGCCGTGTCGTCCTCATTCTCTGACAGCCACTGGGCCGCCTCGGCGGCGTGGGCGTGGTTGACCACGAGGGTCTTGCCCGCCGCGTAGTACCGGTCGATCTCCTCGAACAGCACGTCGACGAGCTCCTCGGTCTTGACCTTGCGCAGCGGCTGGCCCTTGGAGTAGATCATCCCGGCATCCTTGGCGCCGGTGATGCCGAAGTCGGCGTGTCGGGCCTCACCGATCCCGTTGACCGCACAGCCCAGCACCGAGACCTCGATCGGGTCGTCATAGGCGGTGAGGCGCTCCTCGACCTCGGCCACCACGCTGTCCATGTCGAACTGGAGCCGGCCACAGGTCGGGCAGGCGATCAGCACCGGACCGCGCTCGCGCAGCTTGAGCGCCTTGAGGATCTCCCAGGCCACCTTGACCTCCTCCTCGGCGTGGAAGGTGCTGAGGGAGATGCGGATGGTGTCACCGATGTTGTCGGCCAGCAGCGTGCCCAGCCCCACCGCGGACTTCAGCGAGCCCGACCACTTGGTGCCCGCCTCCGTCACGCCCAGGTGCAGCGGATAGGGGATCTTCGCCGCCAGCATGCGGTTGGAGGCGATCGTGTTCGGGACGCTGGTCGACTTCATCGACACCTTGAAGTTGTCGAAGTCCAGGGACTCCATCAGCTCCACGAAGCCGAGCGCGGCGGCGACGAGCGCCTCCACCGGGCTGGTGAACTCCAGTTCGCGCAGGTGCTCGGGCAGCGAGCCCGAGTTGACCCCGATGCGGATCGGGGTGCCGTGCGCCTTGGCCTTGGCGACCACCTCGGCGACCTTGTCCGGGCCGCCGATGTTGCCCGGGTTGAGGCGGATGCAGTGGGCGCCGGCGTCGATCGCCTTCAGGGCCAGGGTGTGGTTGAAATGGATGTCGGCGATGATCGGGATCGGCGACTGCGGGATGATCACCGCGAGCGCCTCGACATCCTTCTCGCGCGGGACGGCCAGGCGCACGATGTCGGCGCCCGCGTCGGCCACGCGGTTGATCTGCGCGAGCGTCGCCGTGATGTCGGCGGTCTCGGTCTTGGTCATCGTCTGCACGGCGACCGGCGCGCCGCCGCCGATCGGCACTCCACCGACGTGAATCTGACGCTCTGAAGCCATGCTCATTGAGTCTAGAGAGCGGCCGTCGACATGCCGGGCGGGGGGCCAATCACAGCAAAGGCGCAACTTTCGACCGCCGGATCTGGTTCCTTGTAGCAATGCCCCTGACCAAAAGACTTCTTATAGCCCTGACCGCCATCGTGTCGGTCTGCGCGCTGGCCGCCCCGTCGGCCCTCGCGTCCACCAACCAGGTGTCGATCATCCAGGACAACAACGCGATCGTCGCGAATCCCATGGCCGCCCTCACCAAGATGAAGGCGATGGGCTTCACCCAGGTGAAGTTCGTCGTCTACTGGAACGAGTTCGTGCCGTCCGCGAAATCGACCAAGGCGCCGGCCAACGTGGCGAGCGCCAGCACCTATGACCCGTACTTCGGACAGCTCGACTCGATCGATCAGGCCGCCGCCAAGGTCGGGATCAAGCTCGGCTTCATGGTGACCTCACCGGCCCCGCGCTGGGCCGAGGGCACCAGCGGCTGTAACTCAGGGCAGATCAGCAAGGCGTTCACCTGCCGGCCCTCTGACACCGACTTCGAGGACTTCATCAAGGCGCTGGGCGCGCGTTACAACGGCTCGGTCAGCGGCATCCCCGCCGTGCGCTGGTGGTCGATCTGGAACGAGCCGAACTACATCCCGAACCTCTCACCCCAGAAGTCCGGGGCGAATCTCTATGAGGGCGCCACGCTCTACCGCGGGCTGCTGAACGCCGGCTGGAAGGGCCTGACGAGCACCGGCCACAAGGCCGGCAAGGACACGATCCTGTTCGGCGAGGTCGCCCCGCGCGGAATCGTCGGAACCTCCTTCGACGCGTTCGGCTCCAAGCCGGTCGCCTTCATCGCCGCCCTGTACTGCGAGGGCACCAACGGCAAGCGCTTCACCGGCAAGACCGCCTCCGAGAACGGCTGCGGTGCCAACTCGGCGGCGTTCAAGAAGGCCAACCCGGCGTTGTTCAGCGCCTCGGGGTTCGCTGACCATCCCTACTCCCAGGGCGCCACGCCGACGACCCCGACGAGTGACTGTCATGGGACGTTCTGTGACTCCAGCGCCGCCAAGAGCGACCCCTTGTGGACCAACCTCTCGCAGCTCTCGAACCTCGAGAACGGCCTGGCCAAGGACCTCAAGGCCTACGGGTCGTCCAAGAAGTACGCGATCTGGAACACCGAGTACGGCTACTGGACCTCACCCCCCGGCCACAACGCCTGCCACAGCGCCAGCTCCACCGAGTGCGACCTCAGCCAGACCAAGGCGGCGTACTACCTCAACTGGAGCGAGTACCTGTCCTACAAGAACTCGCGCCTGGCCAGCTTCGACCAGTATCAGCTCTATGACCCCTCCAGCGGCGAGTGGACCGACGGTCTGCTGACCCGCGCCGGGGCGGCCAAGCCGGCCTTTGCCGCGTACGAGCTGCCGCTGTTCCTGCCGACCACCAGCGTCAAGAAGGCGTCCAACCTCACGGTGTGGGGCGGCGACCGGCCGGCGGCGTACGACGCGGCGCACACCAAGGGGCTCAAGCCCGCGGTGGCGATCCAGTTCAAGGCCAAGTCCGGCGGCTGGAAGACCGTCAAGAAGGTGACGATCAACCTCAAGAGCAACGGCGGCTACTTCAGCACCCCGGTCAAGTTCAGCGCCAGCGGTTCCGTCCGCCTGTCCTACACCGTCGGCAGGTCGACGCTGTACAGCCGGACCCAGGCGATCACCGTCGGCTAACCCGACGGCGTTTCCCGGGGGTGGGGCCGTGGGCACCCACCCCCGGGCCGGCAGCACACGGCCGCCGGCCGCTCAGGCCGGGGTGCCGCCGCCGGCCTGGTTGCGGCGGTAGGCCCAGAAGGCCCCGCCCCCGCCGGCCAGCACCACCACGACGATCACGATGACCAGGATCAGGGTGCCCGAGCCGCCGCCGCCCGAGCCGCCGGAGCCCTTCCCTCCGTTGATGTTCTGAACGCCGAGCTGCTTTTCGAGCTGGTTGGTGATGGTCGCGTAGCAGGTCGTGTACTCCTTGACCGAGGCGGAGATCGTGCCGAGCGCCTGCTTGAGCTCAGCGCTCGTGTAGTGCTGGGTCAGGGTCCCGTTGTGGGCCTTGCAGTCCGCCACCGGGGACAGTTTCGGGGTCTTGGCGGTGGCGGAGGCGGTACACGCACAGAGCGCGAGCACGGCCACGGCGCAGACCACCATCGGGCGCAGGCGTGACATCGGGCGGGAACTTTACTCAGCCCATCCTGCGCGACGTCGGGGTTGGCGTGGGCGCCGTGGTCACGGACATGGGATGGCGGACGGCCGGTGTCTGATCCTGAACGCTCAGTCGTCGGGCGCCGGGTGCAGGATCAGGAGAAGGACCCGGTCCAGGCGAGTCCAGGCCCGGGGCACCGCGCCGGTCGGCCCGGGCGTGAGGATCAGGTAGCGGAAGCCGCCGGGGGTCAATCGTGTGTTGCAAACCGGCGCAGGGAGCTCGGTCCCCGCCGGTGTGCGGTCGGCCCGACGAAGTCCCCCGCCCCGGTGGGCGGGACTCAATCGTCGGCCGGCGCCACCGGGTGTCGGGGCCGGGCGGTCGTCACGCGCAGCGCTCCCAGCGTGAGGGCGCCCGCCAGCCACGAGGTGGTGACGAGCCATCCGAACTCCAGCCGGCCCACCACGCCCAGTGCCTCGGCCAGCACGATGAGCCAGGCCAGCGCCAGGATTGCCTCCGTCAGCGCGGCGGTGGCGCAACTGTGCTCCGTGAAACCACGCCGCACCCCGTGGGCGGCCGCGGCACCCGGGGCGATCAGCAGGCCCAGCCGGATCACCGATACGACGTAATCGGGCGACGACACGAGGGCCAGCGTCTCACAGACGCCGGCCCGCTCGCCCCAATGCGACCCGAGTCAGGCCGCGGGCGCTCGGCGCGCTGCCGGCGGGTCCTTTACAGTGCCGCTACTTCCTCGGCAGGGGAACGTTGATCTCATCCTGTGCGCCTTCCTCTCCGTATCCCCCTGCTCGGCCCGCTGTGTGCCGCCGGGCTCGCTGTGAGCCTGGCCGCCTGCGGCGCGACCAGTTCCCACCCGACCGTGACCACGACTGCGGGCGGGTCCACGACGACCATCTCGGTCGCCCCCACGACGACGACACCGGCCAGCGGGCATCGTCCGGGCCTCGTTTCGATCATCGAAGACGACCAGGCGCTCATCACCGACCCGACCGGGACCCTCGCCAGCTTCGCGAGCCTGGGTGCCCAGGTGGTGCGGTACAACGCCCTGTGGTCGAGCTACACGCCGGACGATTCGAGCCGGACGATGCCCAGCGGCTTTGACGCCAGCAACCCCGGCGCCGCGGGCTACTCCTGGGCGGTGCTCGACGCGGTGGACCGGGATGTCTCCGGCGCGAGAATGCGGCTCTACCTCACCCTGATGCCCGCGGCGCCGTTGTGGGCCACCGGCCGCGACGTTCCTGCCGCCTTGGACAAGAACCCGTGCACGGTGTGCGATCACTGGAAGCCGTCGGCGGCCGACTATGAGCAGTGGGTCGAGGCCGTGGGTAAGCGCTACAGCGGCCACTACACGCCCCCCGGCCAGACGACGCCGCTGCCGCGAGTCTCCTTCTGGTCGATCTGGAACGAGCCGAACTTCGGCCCGCGCCTAGCGCCCCAGTCGGTCACCAACGCCCAGAACCAGG
Organism: Burkholderia sp. PAMC 26561; assembly: GCA_964657595.1. GTDB lineage: Bacteria > Actinomycetota > Thermoleophilia > Solirubrobacterales > Solirubrobacteraceae > Palsa-465. The sequence goes on from CAZZVR010000020.1 coordinate 19,132, forward strand.
TGGTCGACACCGCTGCCCCTCAGTACCGCAAGCTGGTCGAGGCCGGCTGGCAGGGACTCAGCGCGACCGGTCACACCCCCAAGAGCGACACGATCCTCATCGGTGAGACAGCTCCGCGCGGCGTCCTTGACCCGGGTTACACCAGTACGACCTCCCCGCTGCAGTTCATCCGCGACCTCTACTGCGTGGACGGGAACTTCAAGCCCCTGACCGGGACGGTGGCCAGTGCCCTCGGCTGCCCGACCAATGGCTCAAGCGCCGCATTCGCGAAAAACAACCCCGCGCTGTTCCAAGCCAGCGGCTGGGCTGATCACCCCTACCCCGACGGCATCGCCCCGACCGTGCGGGCCGGTTCGGCCACTCAGGCCGTCGGCTGGGCCGACTTCGCCCGACTCGATGACCTCGAGGGAGCCCTGGACAAGGCGCTCGGCGCGTGGGGTTCTCATACCGAATACAAGATCTACAACACTGAGTTCGGCTATTTCACCGACCCGCCGTTCAAGGCCTATGACTCGATCGCTCCGATGAAGGCAGCCGCGTACCTCAATGAGGCGGAGTACCTGTCCTGGAAGGACCCGCGGATCGCCTCCTATGACCAGTATCTGCTCAAGGATTCGCCGGCGGACACCCCCACGCCGTTCGACACCGGCCTCGAGTTCTCCACCGGCGCCCACATCACCCCGGTTTACAACGCATACCGCCTGCCGCTCTGGCTGCCCACCACCACCGGCAAGCCCGGACACTCCCTTGAGGTCTGGGGGTGTGCCCGGCCCGCACTGACCGCACCGGCGACCTCCGACACGGTGGCCATCCAGTTCGCCTCGGGCACCAGCGGGTTCACAACCCTGGCCACCGAGACCATCCACCCCGCCGCCTCCGGCTGCTACTTCGACACCCGGGTGACGTTCCCCCACAGCGGCAAGGTGCGCCTCGCCTATCACCAGGGCAGCGCCACGGTGGTGAGCCGGACCCAGGCGATCACCGTCCAGTGAGCTCACCCCGGTCACGCCACAGCCGCCTTGCTCTGGTCGCTGCGGTCGTGACGGGGATCCTGCTCACGCTGGGCACGGCAGCGGCGCCGGCGATCGCGGACCCGAGCCAGGTCACCATCCTGGAGGACAACGCGATGGTGCTGGCCGACCCGATGGGGGCGCTGGAGCGAATCCGTGCGCTCGGCGTGACCACGCTGCGCTTCGATGTCCCCTGGGCCGCGGTCGCCCCGGCCACCCACGCAGTGCGGCGCCCGCACTTCAACGCGACCAACCCAGCCGCCTACGGCAACGCCGCATGGGCGCCCTATGACGCGGTGATCAGAGCAGCCCATACGCTGGGCATCAACGTCGACCTCGACCTCGCACCCGGTGCCCCGCGCTGGGCCACCGGGTCCGGCCAGCCCCGGAACGTCCCCGGTTATCCCCATTGGCAGTGGGAGCCTGACGCCACCCAGTTCGGGCGGTTCGCCCAGGCGGCCGGGGAGCGCTACGGCGGCAACTGGGACCCGCGGACCAACCGGCTCGCCCCGGGGAATCCGGCCGACCTGCCGCGGGTGTCGTTCTGGTCGGTCTGGAACGAGCCCGACTACGGACCCAGCCTGGCGCCCCAGGGCCTCCCCGGACACCCCGGGGTCGCCGACAGCCCGCGCATGTATCGCGCACTGGTCGACAGCGCCTGGAGCGGCCTGGCCGACAGCGGGCACACCGTGCCTGAGGACACGATCGTCATCGGTGAGCTGGCCCCGCGTTCACAGCTCACCGCCCCCGGCCGATTCACCGACTTCAACGGAATGACGCCGATGGTCTTTCTGGAGAATCTCTACTGCCTGACGTCCCGGTTCGCGCCGCTGCGCGGAGAGGCCGCGACGCTGCGCGGCTGTCCGGCCACCGCCGCTGGCTCCGCGCGGTTCGTCGCCGAGCACCCAGCGCTGTTCGCGAACTCCGGAATCTCTGATCACCCCTACGACGAGTGGTTCGCGCCGAACCAGGAGCTCGACCTGCCCAGGCTGCCCGGCTGGACACTCGAGAACACCCAGGACACCTCCCTGGCCACCATCGGCGTGCTCGAGCGCGGCCTGGATCGCCTGACCGCCGCCTACGGCAACCATGAGCAGCTGCCGATCTGGGACACCGAGTACGGCTATCAGACCAGCCCGCCCCATCGCATCTGGTCCGGGGACACCCGCCCCTGGCCAAGTCCGGCCACCGCGGCGTACTACGACAACTGGGCCGAGTATCTCCACTGGAAGGACCCGCGGCTGAAGTCCTTCGCCCAGTATCTGCTCAAGGACGCCGTCCCGGCGACCCGGGCCAATGACTACGGCAGCTTCGCCAGTGGCCTGCTCAGTTACGACGGGGTGCCCAAGGGCGGCTACGTCTCCGCCTTCCGCATGCCGCTGTATCTGCCCCATCCGGTCGCCCCCAGCCCCTACACCGGAATCGAGATCTGGGGTGCCGCCCGCCCCTCGCCGTTGGCCTCCCTGGGGTCAGGACAGGCCCAGACGGTGGCGCTGTTGTTCTCCCCCGAGGGCTCGCACCTGTGGCTGCCCCTCACCACCGTGCCGGTGAGCGCCAGCGGCTACTACGACACCCGGGTGCGGTTCCCCGCCAGTGGCACCCTGATGGCCCGGTGGACCGAGCCGGTGAACCCGCTGCTGTCGTTCACCGGCGCCCGCCTGAACAGCCGCCAGGTGACGATCACCGTCCGCTAGTTCCCGGGGGTGCTTTGCCCTGCTGTGAGACGACTAAGCTACGCCGCCGTGGAAGCGGGGCATGAGGGGAGCCGGGTGGACGGGACGCTGCTTGAGCGCCTCACCCAGATCTGCGGTCCCGAGCACGTCAGCACCGACGCCACGACGCTGGCCACCTACCGCTCCGACGCGCTGCGCCGATACGCCCAGATCCCGCCGGTGGCGGTCCTGCCCGCGAGCGCCGCCGAGGTGGCCCAGGTCGTGCGCGCCTGTTATGAGGCCAACACCCCGTGGGTCGCGCGCGGCGCCGGCACCGGCCTATCGGGCGGAGCGCTGCCGCTGGCTGACGGGGTGCTCATCGTGTTGTCACGGCTGCGCCGGATCCTGTCGGTCGATCTGTCCGACGGCCGCGTGGTGGTCGAACCCGGCGTGACCAACCTCGCGGTGTCCCGCGCGGTCGCTCCCACCCACTTCTATCCGCCCGATCCTGCCAGCGGACGCGTCTGCACGATCGGTGGCAACGTGGCCGCGAACGCCGGCGGCGCCCACGGCGGCAAGTACGGCTCCACCACCGACTACGTGGTCGGCCTCGACGTGATCCTGCCCGACGGCACGCTGGTGCCCCTGCGTCGCGACGCACCCGGATATGACCTCCTCGCGGCGTTCGTGGGGTCAGAAGGCACCCTGGGCATCGCGGTGGCCATCCACCTGCGCGTCGTGCCGGTGCCCGACAGCGTCCGGGCCCTGATGGCGTTCTTCGACACCACCGTCGCGGCGGCTGACGCGGCCAGCGCCATCCTCGGGGCCGGCCTGGACCCGGCGGCGGTCGAGCTGATCGACGGTCTCGCGCTCCGCGCGGTGAATGAGGCGACCGACGTCAGACTGCGCGGAGACGCCGCCGCCGCCCTGCTGGTGGAGATCCATGGGCCGCGTGAGGAGAGCGCCACCGCCCTGGAGCGGCTGCTGGGGCTGTGCTCGCGCGCCGGGGCACGGGACATCCGGGTCGCCCTCGATGCCGATGAGCGCGAGCACCTGTGGCGCGGGTACCAAACCATCTTCTCCGCCATGCGTCGCGTCACCGGCGCCTATCTCGTCGGCGACGGCGTGGTTCCCACCCGCCGCCTGAGCGAGATCCTCGCTCGCATCTCCCGGCTCTCGGCGCAGTTCGGGCTGGCGGTGGCGAACGTCGCCCACGCCGTGGACGGCACCCTGCATCCGGTGATCTGTTACGACGCCCGCTCCCCGACCCAGGCCGCACAGGCGAGCGACCTCGCAGACCACATCATGGCGTTCTGTGTCGAGATGGGCGGCTCGATCGCTGCCGAGCACGGCGTCGGGGTGGACAAGCTGGAGCGCATGAACCTGATGTTCACCGCCGCCGATCTGGCCGCCTTCAGCACCCTGGCGTCGGCGTTCAACCCCCGAGGGCTGGCCAACCCGGGCAAGCTGCTCGGCGCGGTGGCCCCCTAGGACGCCCGGATCGTGGCTCAGGCTCCCGACAGCTTCAGCGGGTTCGCGGCTGCCCTGGCAGCCGCCGGCGGCGAGGGTCGGTCGGTGCGGATCGGCGGCGCCGGCACCAAGGGCCGGTGGGGTGCGCCCCCCCGCCAGGCGGGCCAGAGCCTCCTGTCGACCACCCGCCTGAATGAGATCTCCAGCCATGACCCGGCCGAGGCGATCGCCGTGGTCGGGGCGGGCGTCGCGCTGGAGCGTCTCCAGGCCGCACTGGCGCCGGCCGGCCAGATGCTGGCTCTCGACCCGCCCTGTGGCGACAGCGCCACCGTCGGGGGCATCTTCGCCACAGGCGACTCGGGACCGCTGAGCCATCGCTTCGGTACCCCGCGAGATCAGATTCTCGCCGTCACCGTCGCGTTGGCCGACGGCAGTGTCGTGCGCTCGGGACCGGGGACCCGGCGCCACGGGGCCGGCTATGACCTGGCGCGGCTGTTCTGTGGCAGCTTCGGCACGCTCGGCGTGATCCTGTCGCTGACGGTGCGCCTGGCGCGGTTGCCCGAGGCCACCGCCACCGCGCTGGGGCTGACGGATGATCCCCACACGCTGACCGCCGCCGCGGCCGCCGTGGCCGCCGCGCCGTTGGAGCTGCACGCACTGGACATCGCCTGGCGCGGGGGACGCGGTGGCCTGCTTGCCCAGGCCGCCGGTCCCGCGGCCGAGCGTCGAGCCGCGCGCGCCGCCACGGTCATGATCGCCGGTGGCCTCCGCCAGGTGGACGTCGATTCCCGGGACACGAGCCTGTGGGCCCGCCAACGCGCCGGTCAGCGCTCCGTACGTCACGCGCTCGTGCGGATCAGCGCCCGACCGTCTCAGCTGCCCCGGCTCCTGGCGCTGGCCGACGCATGCCAGGCGACCGTCGTGGGACGGGCGGCCAGCGGGGTGAGCTACCTGGAGCTGGAGGCGGGGCAGCTCCACGAGCTGCGCCGGGGGCTGGTGTCCGGAATGCACGCCGAGCTGCTCGACCGCCCGGCCCAGGCGCCGGCACCCACCGCGGCGAGCGCTGATCACCTGGATTCTCCGAGCGACCCGGCACGGGCCCTCATGCAGGCGGTCAAGACCCGCTTTGACCCACACGGCGTGTGCAACCCCGGGCTGTCGCTGGCCGGCATCTGATTAGGTGAACACCGCTGATGCCTGACGGGTCGACCTTGCTCCAGGACCTCCTCTCCACTCAGGAGCACCTCGACGACTGCGTCCACTGTGGCCTGTGCCTCGAGAGCTGTCCCACCTACCTGCTCTGGGGGCAGGAGGCCGACTCGCCGCGCGGGCGCATCACCCAGATCGGGGACGCGCTGTCCAGTGGCGAGATCTCCTCCGCCATGGCAACGCACATGGACAGCTGTCTCGGGTGCATGGCGTGTGTCAGCGCGTGCCCCGCCGGAGTCGCCTATGACCGGCTGCTGGCCGAGACGCGACCCGCGGTGGAACGCAGCCAGCACCGGACGCCGGCCGAGCGGGCCCTGCGACTGCTGCTGTTCGAGACCCTCCCCTACCCCGCCCGCCTGCGGGCCCTGGTGCCGGCGCTGGCGGCCGCCCGCCGCGGCCGGGCCGCACGTACCCTGCCCCGCCGGGTGGCCCTGCTGGCCCAGATCGCCCCGGACCCGCCGACGCGCGAACAGCTCGACACGCCGATCCCGGAGTTCACCCCGGCGCTCGGTCCCCGCCGCGGCCGGGTTGGGCTGCTGCTCGGCTGTGTCCAGCGCGTCTTCTTCTCCGACGTCCACCGCGCCACCGTCGGGTTGCTGACCGCCGAGGGCTATGACGTGCTCGCCCCGCGCCTGCCCGACTGCTGCGGCTCACTCGAGCTCAGCGCGGGTGAGCGCGAGCACGGCCTCGCCCGCGCGCAGGCGACGATCGCCGCGTTCTCGGGGTTGGGGGACCTCGACGCCGTGATCGCCAACGCGGCCGGTTGCGGCGCCACCATGAAGGACTACGGGGTGCTGCTCGACACCCCGGCGGCATGGCATTTCTCCGGCCAGGTGTGTGACGTGACCGAATTCCTCGCCGCAATTACCCCGCGTGCACCCCGCGGGCCGCTGCCCCTGTCGGTCGTGTACCACGACGCCTGTCACCTCAGCCACTCCCAGCAGATCACCGCCCCGCCCCGGGACCTGCTGATGACGATTCCCGGCCTGGAGCTGCTCGAGGTGACGGCCGAGCCCGAGATCTGCTGCGGCGCCGCCGGCCTCTACGGCGCCCTGGCGCCCGATGCCTCCGCCGCCCTGGGCCGGCGCAAAGCCGAGCGCCTCCTCGCCGCCGGCGCCGAGGTCATCGTCGCCGCGAATCCCGGCTGTGTCACCCAGATCAGTCGCCACGCGCGTGAGCTCGGCCAGCCGCTGGCGGTGCTGCACCCGGTCGAGCTGCTGTGGCGCTCAGTGCAGTCCGCCTGAGACCTAGGAGACGATGATCTTGGCCTGCATGGTCAGGGGATGGACCGAGCACTCGTAGTAGTAGGTGCCCGGCTTGGTGAACCTGACGCTGTAGTAGCCCGAGGTCCGGGTGCCGGTGCCCTTGAACAACCGCCCGCCCTTCTTCGCCAGCGGGGTGATGTTGTGGTCGCCGTGGGGGCCATCCTCCCAATGCCACTTGACCGTCGTGCCGGGCTTGACGCGGACCGTCATCGGGTTGAAGGCAAAGCCCTTCAGCGTCACCACGACCGTCGGGTGAGTCGACGCGGCCTTTGTGCTGTGAGCGCTCGCGGTCATCGCGGCCACCAACCCGACGCCGGCGATCAGGACGACGGCACAGGCTGCGGTGATCTTGCGCTGCGTTCGTGAGAGCATGGGAGCTATACGGGTACTGGCCCCAGACAGATCAGCCCGGCTCAGAGCAGGGGCGCCAGCGGCGCGAGCAGGCGCTCGACCGCCCGGGCCAGCGCCGGGCGGGCGTTCCAGGTCTCGGCCTCCAGCTGCGTCGAGTTCGTCTGGTCCGTGGCGAAGATGGCCTCGAGGTGCGCCGCGAGGGCCGGATCGAAGATCTCCACGTTGACCTCGTAGTTCCCGCTCAGGCTGAGACGGTCGATGTTCGCCGTGCCGATGGTGCTCCAGTGCCCGTCCACGGTCATCGTCTTGGCATGGATCATCGCGTGGTCATAGCGCCAGAGCTCGACGCCGCCCGCCAGCAGCCGGGTGAAGAAGCCGTAGGAGAGCCAGTCGGCGATGACGTGGTTGGAGCTCGCCGGCATGAGCACCCGGATCTTGACGCCCCGGCGGGCCGCTGCGAGCAGGCCGGTGACGATCTCGCGGTCCGGGATGAAGTAGGGCTGAGTGATGAGAATCCGTTCACTCGCCCGGTCGATCGCCTCCAGATACATGCCGCGGATCGGGTAGACGAGCTGGGCGGGGACGTTGCGGTGGACTCGCAGACGCGATTCCCAGTTCTCGGCACCGTGTTGGGGCAGCTCCGGCTGGGTCTCGGTCCGGTGAGCGTTCCAGAAGTCGATGAACGCGTTCTCGAGATCCCAGGCCGCCGGACCGCGCAGGCGCAGGTGCGTGTCGCGCCACTGGGTCGCATAGGCGCTGCCGATGTTGTAGCCGCCGACGAAGCCCTCCTCACCGTCGACGACCAGCAGCTTGCGGTGATCGCGCCCGGACTTGCGCACGTTGAGCAGCAGCATCCCGGCGTTGAACGCCGGGTAGCGCATGACGTGCACCTGGGGTCCGAAGGCGTAGAAGCCGCGGCGCACGACGAGGTTGGCGAACCCGTCATAGATGACGCAGACCTCGACTCCCCGAGCCGCGGCGGCCATGAGGGCTCGCTTGAACGCCTGGCCGACCTCGTCGTTCTTGATGATGAAGGACTCGAACAGCACGCGGTGGCGGCTTGTGTTGATCGCGGCGAGCATGTCGTCGTACAGCGCGGTGCCGAACGCGTACACCGTGGCGTTCGAGAGGCCGACCGCCAGCGTCGCGGTCTCGCTGCGGGGGAAGCTCACATAGCGTGGTCGCAACCGCTTGCGCCACGAGTCGATTCCGGTGAGGGTGATCACCGCAAGCGCCTGGGCGGCCATCACCCCCATGGCAGTTCGGCGCAGTCCGCGCCGCAGTCGCCGGCGGGCGCGGCGGCTCAGCGCCGGCCGGGAGACCGCGCGGCCCAGCCGGGCGATCATCCCCGCAACGGAACCGATCGCCTGATCGACGCTGATCTGTCGGCTGAGCACGGAGAGGCGCGATCCTAGCGATCGAACGCGGCCCCGGCCGCGCCTGAGCGCCGCTGGGCGGCCGACAAGCCGGCCAGCAGGCCGAGCCCGACCACACCGGCCACGGCAACCTGCAGCACGACGGTCTCGGTGGCGTTGGCGGTGCCCACGGTCGTGTAGAGGTGGTGGAAGGAGCCGACGGCGAGCACGCCGATCAGCGCCAGCGCCACCCCGGGGCCCACCACGGCCCCGTTCAGCTCCAGTCGGCGCAGCAACACGGCCAACGCGCACACCAGAGCCCCCAGTCCCAGGACCGACAGGCGCGTCTCGTTGTGGTCGGCGTAGTCGGCGTTGAGCACCAGCGGCTGCAGGGCGATAGCCAGCCCGATGAGCAGGCAGGCCCAGAACTCGCGCCCGGGTGCCCGCCAGCGCCGGTGGACCCGTCCGGTGATGGCGATCAGTCCGCTGAGCAGCAAGGCACCGGCGCTGAACAGTCCGTTGAGACTTCTCAGGATGTGCTGGGCCAGCGCGCCGGCCCCGGTGGGCAGCGCCGTCAGCTCACCCAGCACGGTGAATCGGTCCACGCCGGGGGTGAAGTCATAGGAGAAGCCGCGCGCGACGCGCACCTCCACGAGATAGATGACCAGGGCGATCACCGCGGGCATCGCCGCCCGCACGAGCCGGGGCAGCGTCGCGACCGCCTCAGATCCTGGCCAGACGTACAACGCCACGCCCAAGGCGACCGCCGCGGGCAACTCGGTCTGGCGAGCGGCCGCTCCGACGATGGTCCCCAGCAGCACGAGCGGGTATCGGCGGGCGAACAGCCCGCCGATGGAGATGAGGACACCGAGGTCGAGCAGCAGGTCGGCGACCTCCCCGCGAGCGATCAGGTAGTACCGGATGCTGTAGGTGTTGAGGATGAACACGGCAAGGCACACCAGGGCCGCGCCGGTGCTGAGTCCGATGGTCCTCAGCACGGACATCAGCGCTACGACGATGGCGATCACCGCCAGCACCGTGGCGACCGCGTAGACATGGTCCACGGTGGAGATCACATGGGCCACCAACCCGATCAGGTAGTGGAAGGCAAAGCGCTGGGCGTGCTGGTTCTGCAGCTGGACCCCCGGGAGACCCGGCGCCGCCTCGGCGATGGCCCGGTAGTCGATCTCGTCGTGGGCGCTGACCAGCGCCAGACTGTGATTCCAGTTGAGCCACCGGTTGGTGGCGGCGATGAACCCCAGCAGCAGCGCGGCCACCAGGGCCATGGGCGCCCAGCCGGGTCGCCGAGCCGTCGGCGCCATGTCAGTCGACCGCCGCGTCGGAACGACGCAGCACGTCGGTGAACCGCTTGGGCACGGCGGCGCCGTCACCCTGTTCCC
>CAZZVR010000021.1:0-28730 GCA_964657595.1 Burkholderia sp. PAMC 26561
GGACCGCCCCCACCGGAAGGTGCAGCGACACCGTCTCGGTCTGCCCGGGCGCGATGGCCAGCGGCGCGCTCACGAGCCGGTGACCGTCGCGCGAGAGGCTCAGGCGCCCGCGGCAGGGGTGTCCGGGGCTGGCGTCGACCGTGGCGGCGCAGCCGACCGACAGCCGGACCCGGGTGTGTGAGATGACGGCGCGGGAGCTGAGGATCCGGATGACCGCGGGTGGGGGAGCGGTGCTCGCATAGACGCTGACGTCGCTCGAGTAGATGTTCGCGCTGGCCAGCAGCGTGCCCTGGGGGTTGAAGGCCAGGCCGGTGGGGCCGGTGCCGGCGCTCAGGGGTGCGCCGGACAGCTCGACCGGCGTCGTGGTCGCGGTGACCGCGTAGAGGTCAGTGCGGTTCGCGGTCCCCAGGGCGAGGGCGAGGGTGTCGGCCACCGGGCTGAACAGGACGTCGTCGGGGCCGCTCGCCGCGCTCGTCGCGATCGCCGGGGAGGACGCCGGGCTGATGCCGGCTGTCGCGCTGACGCCGAGCAGGTCGATCCGGTCGGCGCTGTAGTCCGAGGTGGCCACCAAGGTGCCCTCGCGGTTGAAGCTGACGGTGTCGGCGGCCGCACCGGTGACCTCGGGCGAGCCGGGCAGCGCCGTGAGGGTGATGGCGCCGTGAGCCGACACGCTGTAGGCGCCGACGGCATTGCTTCCGTGTTCGGCCACCGCCAGGAGCCCGCCGTCGGGACTGAAGCTCACCGACGTCGGGTCACTTCCGCTGGGCAGGGTGACCGTGGCGTTGGGGCCGGTCGGAATCGCACCCCGGATCGCGAGCACCTGGATCGCGTCAGCGCTGGAGTCGGCGACGGCCAGCAGGCGCCCGTCCGCACCGTAGGCGACGTCATAGGGGGGTCCGTCGGTGGGAAACGGGGAGCCGGCCCGGGGGGCGAGCCTCCCGCTGGGCCCGACCGCCTCGAGGCTGAGGGCGCTGGCGCCGTAGTCGGCTACCGCCAGGGTGTGGCCGTCCGGTGCGAAGGCCACCGACACCGGACCGGTGCCCACCGGGAAGGGTGATCCCTCCACCCGCCGCAGGCGATCGCGGTCACTCACGGCATACAGGCTGACCGCATTGATGCTGTAGTCGGCCACCGCCAGCAGCTTGCCGTCGGGCGAGAAGGCGACGGCGGTGGCGCCCGGACCGGCGGGGAACGGGGAACCGGGGACCTGCCGGAAGGCCGGAGCCGGGGTGGGAGCTGGGGTGGTTGTCGTGGCGGGTTGGGCCCCGGCCCGGGAACCGAGGGCCAGGAGCACGGCACACCCCGCCACCAGTGCCGTGCCGATTCCGCGTCGCCTCATCGCTGGGCCATCATGGCATCGGTCAAGCGCCCGCGGCGCTCGATCGGTCAAGATGGTCGGGCAGCGCAACCAACCGATGTCTGGGGGAACCGTGTCAACGATGCGAGCGATGGTCATTCAGGAGCAGGGCGGAGACTTCGTGCTCGAGGAGCGGGAGGTTCCCCAGCCCGGCTTTGGCGAGGTGCTCGTCCGCGTTCACGCGTGCGGGGTCTGTCACAGCGATGTGTTCGCCAAGGACGGCTACCCGGGTGTCAGCTGGCCCGTGGTCCCGGGTCACGAGATCGCCGGGGAGATCGCCGAGCTGGGTGAGCACGTGCAGGGCTGGGAGGTCGGCCAGCGTGTCGGCGTCGGCTGGTTCGGTGGCAACTGCGGCCACTGCGAGTGGTGCCGCCGCGGTCAGCTCATCGACTGCGCCAACATGGGGATCCCCGGAGTCACGATGGACGGCGGCTACGCCGACTACGTCGTGGTCCGCGCCTCGGCGCTCGCCTCGATGCCCGACGGTCTCACCCCGGAGGAGGCCGGCCCGCTGCTGTGTGCCGGCATCACCACCTTCAACGCGTTGCGCACCAGCGACGCACGCCCCGGCGACCGGGTCGCTGTCCTCGGCGTGGGCGGTCTTGGACACCTCGCGGTGCAGTTCGCCCGCCAGCTCGGCTTTGAGACGATCGCCGTAGCGCGTGGAACCGGCAAGGAGGAGCTCGCCCGCAAGCTCGGCGCCCACCACTACGTCGACTCCACCGACGGTGACCCGGCCGAGAAGCTCCAGGCACTTGGCGGCGTGGACCTCATCCTGTCCACGATCACCAACTCCGACGCGATGGCGGCGCTGTTCGGCGGCCTGCGGCCGGGGGGCAAGCTGATGATTGTCGGCGCGTCCATGGAGCCGCTGCCGCTCCCCGCCGCGGCCCTGATCGGGGGTGACAAGATCATCGAGGGGCATGCCTCGGGGACGTCGATCGACTCTGAGGACACCCTGCGCTTCAGCGAGCTCTTCGAGGTTCGCCCGATGATCGAGACGCTTCCGCTCGAGCGGGCGGCGGAGGCGTTCGAGAAGATGTTCTCGGGCGAGGCGCGCTTTCGCATGGTGCTGACCACCGGGGCCTGAACGGCTTGGGCTCACCGAGCGAGCGGGTCGCGATGATGCTGCGGCGCGGCGTCGGGATTGTCGTGGTGGGACTGGCGCTGGCCGGTTGCGGTGCCCAGCACGCCGCGGCACCCGCGAAGTCGCCCGCGGCCGAGCCGGCGCACGACGCGAAGACGGCCGCCGTGCTGCCCGGCCACAGCGTCAAGGTGGGGGCGGATCCCCAGGGCATCGCCGTGGCGGCGACCGCGGGGCTGGTCGCGGTGGGGGTCCACAGCCCGACTGCCGCAATCGTGCTGCTGAGCGCCCGGACCGGCCGAGTGGTCAAGCGCGTGCGCATCGCCGGTGCGCCGCGACACCTCGCGGTGGCGGGTCCCGGGGGGCCGGTGCTCGTTCCGGAGGAACGCCAGAATCAACTGGTCGAGCTGGCGTTGAGCTCGGACACGACGAAATCCTTCGCCGTCGGGGACTTCCCCCATTCCGTCGCGGCCGTCGACGGCGAGGTGTGGGTCGGTAACGAGCGCGACGGCACGCTGTCGGAGATCTCCGCCAGCGGACGGGTCCGGCGGATCACCGGGTTCACTCAGCCGGGCGGGCTGGCGCCCGTGGGCGCGGATATGGCGGTGGTCGACGTGGCGAAGTTCACCGTGTCGCTGCTCGACCGCCAGACCGGGAAGGTGATCAAGCGCCTGCCCGCGGGTCAGGGCCCGACCCACGATGCCGCCGACGCCGGGCGCATCTACGTCCTCGACACGCGCGGGGATGCGGTGCTCACCTACACGGCCAGCCCCTTCCGCATGATCGGACGCACCCCGGTGGCTGGCTCGCCCTACGGGATTGCCCTGGATCCGGTACGCCACCGCCTGTGGGTCACCGAGACGGGGACCAACCGCCTGGCTGAGCTCACGCTCACCGGCGGGCTTCCGCGCATCGTGCGCACCTACGCGACCGGCGCCCAGCCCGACACGGTCGCCGTCGACACCCGTTCCGGTGATGTCTTCGTGGCCAACCAGGTCGCCGGGACGGTGCAGATCATCACACCCGGGTCCTGACCGGCGGCGTCAGTGCGCCCCGGCCGAGCCGGCCGCGGCCAGCACATCAGCCAGCGGGGTGGTGGGGTGGCCGATCAGCTGCTCCAGGGTGGGGTCGTCGGTGGCGAAGTCACCGCGTCGGCTGGCCTGGAACATCCCCAGGAACATGTCGGCATACCGCGCCGGCGTGCCGTGGGTGATGAGGCCCTCGCGGTACGCGTCCGCGCTGACCGTGACGCGTGAGATCGCGCGACCATGCACCCGGGTCGCGATCTGGGCCAACGCATCGAGATCGACGGACTGGGAGGCAGCCAGCGGCGGGGTCGGCCCGTCGATGCTGCCGGGTTGCGTGAGGATGACCGCGGCGGCCTCCGCGAGGTCAGCCGGCGCGGTCCAGTTCACCGGGCCGTCGGCGGGAGCGGTCAGGGTGCCGGTGGCCAGGGCCTGGGTGACCAGCATCGTCGCGGTGTTGGCGTAGAAGCCGTTGCGCAGCGAGGTGAACGGCACGCCGCTGTCCTCGAGGAGAGCTTCGGTGGCGGCATGGTCGGGGGCGAAGGCGACCGGTGAATCCGGGCGGGCTCCCATGTGACTCGTATAGAGGATGCGTTCCGCGCCGGACGCGCGCGCGGCGTCGATGGCTGCACCATGCTGGGCCACCGCCGCGTCACCCAGTTCGTTGACCGAGACGATGAGCACCTGGGTCGCCCCGGCAAACGCGTCCGGCAGGGTGGACGGATCGGTGAAGTCGCCGTGGCGCACGCTGACGCCGCGCTCCGCCAGCGCTGCGGCGCCCGCTGGGTTGCGCACGCTCACGGCGATCTGGTCGGCGGGAACCCGGGTGAGGAGGTTCTCGACGATCGCGCGTCCGAGCGCGCCGTTCGCGCCGGTGATGATGAACATGGAGACTCCTGAGATCGGCGGGGGAGGGGTGGCCAGATGGGACGTTAGCAGTGCTAATAGCGTTGCTAACAGATGCGTCGTACCATCGTGGGCATGCCGGCTGACATCCCTGCGCCCGCGACCGCCACCGACCTTCGTGAGCGGATCGTCTCCGCCGCGGCGGCGCTCCTGCGCGAGAACGGCCGCGGCGCCCTGACCACGCGGGCGGTCGAGGCCGCCGCGGGGATTCAGGCGCCGACGATCTACCGCCTGTTCGGAGACAAGCAGGGACTGATCGGGGCGGTCGCCGAGCGCGAGATCAGCGACTACGTGGCTCGCAAGCGTTCCCTGGTCGATGACGACGCCGGGCGAGATCCGGTCGAGGTGCTGGCTGACGCCTGGCGAACCAGCGTGCACTTCGGACTCGAGCACCCTGACCTGTTCAGGCTCATGCATGACGCGCCCCCAACCGCCCGGATGTCCGAGGTCATGCGCCAGGGTGAGGAGATCCTGCGCGCGCGGGTGCGCCGGGTCGCCGTCCACGGGCGCTTGACGGTGAGTGAGGACCGTGCGGTGAACCTGATCATCGCCTCGGTCACCGGCGCGACATTCACCTTGATCGCGGAGCCCGAGCCGCGTCGTGACCTCGGCATGCTCGACGACATGCTCGGCGGCCTGCTCGCGACCATCATCAGCGAGGACCCGCCCGACCGGGCTGTGAAGACGGCAGACGCCGCGGGCGATCTGCGTGCCGCCATCGCCGCATCCGAACCGACGCTCAGCCGGGGGGAGGCGGCGCTGCTCGACGAGCTGCTTCAGCGCTTGGCGGCTCGCGCTTGACTTCGCTGATTCAGGCCGGACGCAGCGGGTCAGTTCAGCGCAGACCGCCGAAGCGCGAGAAATCCGCGTCACAGGAGTTGAGTTCCGCGCCGTGTTCGATCGCCAGCGCTGCCAGGTGGGCATCCGTCGCCGGATTGCCGACTGTACCCACGGCACTCGGCTATCAATGCTCGATAATCGACGTTATGTAGACCAGGCTATGAAAAACGGCGCCGGAGCTCAGGGTGTCACTGGGCCAGGAACTCGAGTGCGGCCAGGACGCGCCGGTGATGATCCTCACCAAGGACCAGACCGAGTTGGTCATAGATCCTCGACACGTGCTGGACCACGGCTTTCTCGGTGATCGTCAGCGCCCGTGCGATCGCCGCGTTGCTGTATCCCTCGGCCACCAGCGTCAGCACTTCGGTCTGTCGCGGCGTCAGCGCACTGAGCCGGCTCGGCCGTCGCAGCGCCCGCGTGAGCATCGCGGTGACCACCTCGGGATCCAGGACGGTCGCTCCGGCTCCGATGCGGTGCAGATCGCCCACGAACCGGACGACGTCCGCGACCCGCTGTTTGAGCAGGTAACCGACGTGGGTGGCGCCGCTGGCCAGCAGCAGCTCCGCGTACTGGCGGTTGACGTGCTGGGACAGGAGAACCAAGGGCATGCCGGGCAGCTCCCGGCGTATCCGCAGTGCCGCGCGCAGCCCGTCGTCGGTGTGGCTGGGCGGCATGCGGATGTCGGTGAGGACCAGATCAGGCGGGTCCTCCCGGGCTTGGCTGACCAACTCCGAGGCGTCGCCCACCACGCCGGCCACCTTGATACCGGCCTCGGTGAGGACCCCCATCAGCCCGGCCTGGAGCAGGAGCTCGTCCTCGCCGATCAGGATGCGCATGGCAGCTCGACGCGGACCGTCGTCCCGGCGCCCGGGGGGCTTTCCAGCTCAAGACGGCCATTGAGGGCGCCGAGACGGTCGGCGATCCCGCCCAACCCGGTCTCTGCCCGGATCGTCGCGCCGCCCACGCCGTCATCGGAGATCTCGATCCGCAGATGCGTCGCGTCACAGCGCAGACCCACCTCGACGTGGTTCGCCTCCGCGTGCTTCATGACGTTGGTCAGGGTCTCGCTGACGAACGCGTAACCCGTGCTCGCCACCTGGTCTGCGAGATGTTGATCGTCACCGGTCTCCGACAACCTGGCGTGCAGGGGCAGGGAATCGAGCAGCTCCCGCGTGGCGGAGAAGAGCCCACGCTCGACCAGGAGGGCAGGCGTGATGTCCTGGACGATGTCGCGGAGTTCGTCGAGCGAGCGTTCCAGGTCATCCCGGATGCGCAGCACCCCCTCACGGGCCGTTCCGGTCTCAGGCCGGTTGGCGATGCGGCCGGCTTCGATCGTCACCGCCACCAGCCGCCCCTGGAGCCGGTCGTGCAGGTCCCGGGCGATCCGCCGCCGCTCGCGGTCCTGCACGGCGACGATGCGCTCGCGCGATTCCTGCAACGACTCACGGCTCGCGATCAGCGCTGCCGTCAGCCGCTCGCGTTCAAAGGCGATGGCGATCACGCGGCCGGCGGCCCGCACCCATTCCGCGTCGGCGATGAGCGCGGCGTCGTAGACGATGAGGCCGATCGGCTCCCCTGCGTGCTCGATCGCCACCGCGGCGCGCCCCGAGGCCTCCGTAGGGGCCTGCGCGGGGGCGCCGTCACCGCGAACGTAGCCGTCGGAGTCGTCGAGCCGGAACAGCAGCTCGAGCTGGGGATCCCCGAGCGTCTCGGCCAGGGTCTCACGGAGGCGCGAGCGCTCGGCGCCGCTCGCGGCCAGCCACATGCCCAGCTCATCCAGGGTGCCGCTGCGGGCGAACCCCCCGCGGAGCATGGTGGTCGCGAAGATCACCGGCACCCCGGCGAGCGCGATGATCTGCACCGCGAACACGGTGAGCGGTCCTGCGCCGATGAGCCCCGGCAGCACGTCGGCCGCCAGTTCCAGGGTCAGCAGAGTGAGCACTCCGTAGCCGTAGAGCGGCCCCAGCAGCCGTCGCTGCTGGGGCGTCGCGGCTCTCAGGCGCACCACCAGCACGGCCGCGCCACACAGGAGGACCCCGAGTTCGCTCCAACGTCCCACCGCCCTGCACACGTGGGCCACCGTCGGGTCGTGAGCGATCTGCAGGGGGTCGATCGGCGTCGGCTGAGCGAAGAGGTAGGCCGGTGCCTCCACCAGCACGGTGATGAGGTAACCCAACGTGACCAGGACCAGCGGCAATCCGCGGCCCAGTCGTCCGGAGGGAAACGCCAGCAGTCCGTGGAGGACCGTGGCGATCGGAACCACGCCGAGGATCAGGCCCACGGCGACGAGTCCCGGGGAGCTCGTGTTCTGCAGCCCGGCCAGCACGAC
Organism: Burkholderia sp. PAMC 26561; assembly: GCA_964657595.1. Classification (GTDB taxonomy): domain Bacteria; phylum Actinomycetota; class Thermoleophilia; order Solirubrobacterales; family Solirubrobacteraceae; genus Palsa-465. The sequence continues at coordinate 7,542 of CAZZVR010000021.1, forward strand.
GATGATTCCGCTGAGGTAGAGCAGCGGACCCATCCGGTTGCTCGGTCGGCGGATCCAGGCCAGCACGCCGGCGCTGATGAAGGTGACCGCCGCGGCCGAAAACAGCAGGGCCTGCCAGGGCTGTGCGGGCGCGGACACGAACAGGACCGCCTCGACCGCGGTGAGCATGATGCCCACCGCCCATAGTGCGGCGCCGATCACAGCTTCCGCTCTCCCCCGTTGGCCCCAGCCCCGTGAGTGCACGCTGGCACTTTCTCATACCGGAGCCGGGTCAGTGCAGACGCTTGGCGAGAAAATGGGCCGTCGGACGGTCGGCGTAATGCCCGAACGGGGCGATGGGCACGAACCCCGCCTGCTCATACAGCGCGATCGCCTCAGGCTGGCGCGGACCGGTCTCCAGGATGATCACCTCAAAGCCGGCTGCCGCGACCTCCGCTTCGAGGTGAGCGAGGACGCGGCGCGCGATGCCCTGGCGCTGGGTCTCCTGGACCACGTACATGCGCTTGACCTCGGCGGTCTCTGGCGCACCGAGGGCGGGAAAGCGCGAGCGCCGCCAGGCCCCCGAGGCCACCGGCCGTCCGTCGCGGTAGCCCACGTAGAAGGCGCCCTGCGGCGGAGTGAACTCGCTCGGGTCCTGGCCGTCGACGTCGGTGCCGCCATAGCGCTCCAGGTACACGCGTTGGACCCGCTCGACCAGATAGACGGCATCGGGATGATCTGGGAGAACCTGGCGCAGCTCGAGCGATGACACGACCGAAAGTGTGCCGCGCGGCGCCCCGGCGGGGCGCGAGCGGGTGACGGCCGCCTAGCCGGCGGGTACCTTGGCCCGCCCCCGCCCCCGCCCCGGCGCCCCGGTGCGCGCCGAGCGGGTGCCCCGGCCCCGCGGCGCCCAGAGCCACAACGCCGCCGCGGCGACGAAGCCAATGCCGCCGCTGACTACGATGCCGGCGCCGAGGCTGACCGCGGCAGTGACCCCCGACAGGATCAGCGGACCGATTCCCGAGCCGGCGTCAGACAGCTCGCGCCAGACGCCGAGAAAGGTGAGGCGTCCGATGCTCGGGGCGATGTCGGCGGCGAAGGTCATCACGATGCCCGAGCCACAGCCATTGCCGAACCCCATCAGCATCGCCACCGCGAGCAGGGCCACGGCCCTGTGGGTCAGTGGCATCAGCACGAAGGCGACCCCCATGATGAGCACGCACGGGACGGCCACGGCCCGGCGGCCGTAGAGATCCATGATCTTGCCCGAGGGATAGAAGGTCAGCGCGTCGATCCCGCCCGCCACCCCGTAGATGAGGGAGCTGGTGGCCGGGGAGAGCCCGATGTGGGCGGCCCACAGCGGGATCACGCTCTGGCGGGTCTGGCGGATCGCCGACAGCAACAGCACTCCCATCCCGATGGTGATGAACGACCGCCAGTGCTGACGGACGATGTCGCGCGTCGTCACCTGGGCCGACGCCCGGTGCCGCGCCTCGTCGACCTCGAGATCGGGGACGCGCAGGATGATCGCCGCGGCCACCAGCATGGCGACGAGGCCGGTGGCGTAGGCGCCCGGCAGCCCGAACGGGCCCATGGCCGCGGCGCCGATGAACGGCCCGAGGAACAGGCCGATCCGCATGGTGCCCCCGAGCGTGGACAGGGCTCGGGCCCGCATGTGCACCGGCACCCGCTCGGTCAGGTAGGCCTGGCGGGCCAGGCTGAACACCGAACTGGCCGAACCGATGAGGAAGACGCCGAGGCCGTAGAGCGCGAGTGAGCCGGCCCCCCGCCCCAGGTTGGGAATGCAGATGATGAGACCGACCGCCGTGACCACGGCGGCCACGAGCATCGCCTTGCGTTCCCCGATCCGGGTGGCGAGGATGCCCGAGGGGATGTTCGTGACCAGGGAGGCGATCCCGAGCAGGGCGGCGACCAACGCCGCTCCGGCCACGCTCGAGCCGCGGGCGAAGGAGGACGCGGCGATGATCGGCATCATCGCTCCCTCGGCCAGTCCGAACAGCGTGGCCGGCGCGAAGGCGGCGAGGGCCACCGAGCGGAGCCGGAAATCCTCCTCAGGGGGCTGTGACGCGCCGTGCACAGCTCAGCAGGCTACCTGCCAACCCTGCGGTCACCGGCGGCCGCGCCCGGACGGGTCAGTGCCCGAAGAAGCCGCGAGCCGAACGGTCGGGCAGCTGGCGCACCGTCACGCCGGCGTCGATCATCGTCTGGCGCACGAGGTCATCGCGGACCGATCCGCTGGTGGAGAAGATCGCCGAGACACCCGCATCGATGAGCGTCTGTGCCGCATCGGGGAACGGGAAGAAACTGTCGCTGTAGGCCACACAGCCAGTGAGGTCGTGGCCGGCATCCCGTCCGCGCATGATCGCCAGCGCACACCCGCCCACGCGGTCCTGCTGGCCCACCCCGTTGCCGAGCAGCTGACCGTCGCGCACGAGCGTGATCGTGTTGGAGTTGCTCGTCGAGCCGACCGCCCAGGCGAGCAGCAGGTCCTGGTGCTGGGCGTCCGACAGCTCTCCGTGGGACCACAGCTCCGGGTCCTCCAGATCGAGCACGAAGGTGTAGTTGGGCTGCTCGAGCACCCCGCCGCGCACGGGCCGGCGCCGCGGCGCGCGGTCGAGCGAGTCGCGGGTCAGCTCTCCCAGGGCCGGGTTGGCCAGGATCCGGCACTTGCCCTGCTTGCGCGCGAGCAGATCGATCGCCGCGTCACTGAAGGCGGGGGCCGCGACGGTGTCGAGCAGCCGCCGCCCCTCACTGGCGTGGTCGAGCAGCACGCCGGCGATCGCCTCGTCGACCGCATACCCCAGCATCACACAGCCCCCGAAGATCGCCCGCGGGTCGCCGGTCAGCATGCGCTGGGTGGCGCTGACCGGCGCGTCGGCCACTCCGGCGCCGCAGCAGTTGCCGTGCTTGGTCCCGATGGCGATGGCCGGCACGCCGAGCCCCGCGACGTCGAACGCGGCGGCGATGTGGGTGACGGTCTGAAGCTGGCGGTCGAGCTCGGCGATGTTGTTGTAGCTCGGCGCGGCGCCCTCGAGCTGGACGAAGGCGCCGATGGCCAGCGGATCCTCACCCGCATGGACGAGCCGCGCCGGCGCCTGCCAGGCGTTCTCACCGTAGGCACACTCCCAGGGCTCCGGGGTCATCGCGGCTCGAGCACGATCACCGGGATCGTGCGGCTCGTCTTCTCCTGATACTCGGCGAACTGGGGCGCGACGGCCATCTGGGCCGCGTAGAGCCGGTCGCGCTCCGCCCCGGTCACCTCGACGGCCCGCACCGGCACGGTCGCGGTTCCCACCTCGGCCTCGGTCTCGGGGTTGGCCAGCAGATTGTGGTACCAGCCGGGATTCTCCGGCGCCCCACCCTTGGAGGCGAAGATGACGTAGCGGTCGCCGTCGGGCAGGTAGACCAGCGGGGCGACGCGCGCGGTCCCGCTCTTGGCGCCGACGTGGTGCACCAGGATCAGCGGCATGCCCTCGAACATGCCGCCCACCTTCCCGGCGTTCGCGCGGAACTCCGCGATGACCTGGTCGTTCCAATCGGGCACTGTCGTCTCCTCGTCGGTCGGTGGGGCGCGAAATTGGCTGAGGGGTCGCCTCTGTCGGCCGTCACGGTCGAAGTTGTCCGGGCTCAGCCACGCCTCGAACGCACGGCGCAGCTGCGGCCAGCGTCCGTCGGTGATGGCGAACCAGGCGGTGTCGCGGTTGTGGCCCTTGACCACCCGGTGCTGGGCGAGCGTGCCCTCATAGACGAAGCCGAAGCGCTGCGCCGCCCGTCGCGAGGCAGCGTTGAGCGCGTTGCACCTCCACTCCACCCGGCGGTAGCCGAGCTCGTCGAAGGCGTGGCGGGCCAGCAGGTAGATCGCCTCGGTCGCCGCCGGGGTCCGCGCCAGCCCCGGCCCGAACCAGATGTGGCCCAGCTCGATGGTGCCGTGCTCGGGCACGATCGCCAGGTAGCTGACGATCCCCCGGGGCCGGCCAGCGACCGCCACGGTGAAGAACTGGGGGTCATCCGAGCCGGCGTCGAGCTCCAGCGCGCTCGCATAGCTGCCGGCGTCGGGGAAGGGCCCATACGGGAGGTAGGTCCAGAGGCTCGGGTCACCGTCCGGGGCGTGGCTGATGCGGTAGAGCTCCGGCGCGTCGGCGCCCGGATCCACCGGGGCCAGCGTCACATAGGCGCCCACCAGCTCGCTCGGGCTCGGACGCCGGGCGGGCGTGAAGTCAACTGGGTCACCGAGCGGCGGCTCGCCGCCCGGGCGTGATGAGGTCAGTGCCATTCCGCGCTCACCCTAGCCGAGCCCCGGTCGGTCCCTATCCTCGACGCGGTGCCGATCTCTGACTACGTGCGCGAGCTGAGAGAGCTGATCGGGCACCGCCAGCTGCTGCTGCCCAGTGTCAGCATCCTCATCTGGGACGACGCGGGCCGGCTGCTGATGGTCGCCAACGCCGACACCGATCTCTGGCAGACGGTGGGCGGCTCGGTCGAGCCGCTCGAGCACCCCCGTGAGTCGGCGCTGCGCGAGGTCCGGGAGGAAACCGGTCTCGAGGTCGAGCTGGGCGACGTCCGGGGCGTCGCCGGTGGGCCGGTGTTCCAGCACACCTATCCCAACGGGGATCAGGTCGCCTTTGTCAGCACGGTGTATGACGCCACCCCGGTCGGCGGCACGCTGCTCAGCGAGGGCGACGGCGACGAGGTCTCGGCGGCGCGCTACTGGCGCCTCGATGAGCTCGTGGAGGCCGAGATGGCCGACTTCACGCGCGAGCTGCTCACCCAGGTGGGTGTCTTCGCCCGCCCATGAGGCGGGCGACCGGGGCGTTCAGTCTCCTGCCACGCCGTCCAGGAAGCGGCTGACCCGGGCCACCAGCTGACCCGTAGCCGCGGCGTCGTACTCCGCCAGGCTGGCGTCACAGAACAGGTGGGCGGCGCCGGGGTAGACGAACAGCTCACCGTTGCCCAGCGTGGCGACCATCTCCCGCGCGACCGCGAGGTCCCCCTCCCCGGCGAAGTACGGATCCGCCTCCATGCCGTGGATCTGGAAGGCCAGCCCGGCCGGCCACGCCGGTGCACCGTAGTCGGCCAGCATGGCGGGGGCCACCGCGCTCTCGAGCATCACCACGCCCCGGGCGCCGGGCCGGGTCAGGCTGAGGTACTCGGCGTACGCCGCCCCCATCGAGATCCCCGCGTAGACGACCTCGCCGCCCAGTTCGGCGGCTCCGGCGCCGGCGCGCTGGAGCAACGTCGCGAAGCCGACCTCGTCGGCGTACGCGGAGCCGTCCGCGATGCTGTCGAAGGTGTGACCTGCGAACAGATCCGGGGTGTGCACGGTATGCCCGTCGGCGCGCCAGGCCTCACCCAGCGCGCTGACGCCCGCGGTCAACCCGCGGACGTGATGGAACAGCACGACTTCAGTCACGGCGTCTCCCCTCTCGCGTGCCTGCGATTATCGCGGCCGTGCTCCGCCGCGTCACCGCCACGCGCTACGCCACGCCCCTGCGCGAGGGTGGTTCGCTGCCGGGCCTGCTCGAGGCCGACGACGACGGCCTCTACGTCACCAAGTTCCGCGCCGCGGGCCAGGGACCCAAGGCGCTGGTGGCGGAGATCATCGTGGGTGAGCTCGGACGCGCGCTCGGGCTCCCGGTGCCCGAGATCGTGCTGGTCGAGGTGCCCGACGCGCTCGGACGGACCGAACCGGACCCCGAGATCAACGAGCTGGTGACCCAGAGCGCCGGGCTCAACGTCGGTCTCGACTTCCTGCCGGCGGCGCTGGACTACAACGCGGCCCGGCCCGAGACCATCGACGCCGAACTGGCGTCCCAGATCGTGTGGTTCGACGCCTACGCCACCAACGTCGACCGCACCGCACGCAACCCGAACCTGCTCATCTGGCACGGGCGGCCGTGGCTGATCGATCATGGCGCCGCCCTGTACCAGCACCATGGCGTCACCGATCTGCCCAGCCGCGCGCCTGACCGCTTTGCGCTCATCTCCGAGCATGTGCTGCTCCCCCAGGCCGAGCAGTTGACCGCAGCGGACGCACAGCTGTCGGCCCAGCTCACCCACGAGCTCATCAGCGACACCGTCGCGCTGGTGCCGGACCTCCTGCTCGATGACCCCGCGCGGGACCGGCGCCAGTACATCGAGTATCTGAGCGCCCGTGCCCGCAGCCCCCGTGGCTTCTTCGACGAGGCGATGAGCGCCCGTGCCCGCTGAGCCCTTCCAGTACGCGGTCCTGCGCGTGGTGCCCCGGGTCGAGCGCGAGGAGTTCATCAACGCCGGTGTGGTGCTGTTCTGTCGCAGCAGCGGCTTCCTCCAGGCGCGCACCGGACTGGACCGCGCCGCGCTCCACGCGCTGGCGCCCGACGCCGACGCCGACGCGATCGAAGCCCAGCTCGCGGCGATCGAGCGGGTCGCCGCCGGCGACGCCCGGTCAGGTCCGATCGGCGCCCTCCCCCGGTCCGAGCGCTTCCATTGGCTGGCCGCGCCCTCCAGCACGATGCTGCAGAGCTCCCAGATCCACAGCGGGTTGTGCGTGGCGCCGCAGCCGATGCTCGATCGGCTCTTCACCAAGCTGGTCCGGCGCTGATCGGCCGGCCGCACGGATGTCGGCCCCCGCGAACTAAACTGCCGCCCCATGGCGAAGCAGCAGCAGCGGCAGATCCGCGTCGAGCCCAAGAACCAGATGGCGCAGATGCAGGCGCTCGAGTCCAAGTCGGATGAGGAGCTCGCGGCGGAGACCCGCTACCGGGCCCTGGCCCAGGCGATTCTCGGCTCCCGCGCGGCCGAGCGCTACGACGCGGCCGCCGCGCGCGCCCACTTCCAGAAGGCGCTGAGCGCCGCTCGCCCCCAGGAACGCCTGCAGCTCCGCCGCATGGCCGACGCATCACTCGCCCTGGCCGAGCGCCGGGCCGGTGACCTCAAGGTGGCCGCCGAGCGTCTGGGGGTCGAGGCGCCGACCGGACGCCAGCTCTTCGGCCTGCGCATGTTCGGCCTCATCGCGCCGCCCAAGAGCGCCGGCACGCTCCCCCGGCTCCGCGGCGTCGTCCTCGGCATCCTCCTCCTCGTCCTGTTCATCGCGGTGATCTGGGGCGTGCCGTTCGGCATCCTCACCGGCGTCGGTGCCGCCACCGGTCAGCTCTCGGTCTCCAACCGCAGCTTCTACGCCATCGCGGCCGCCGTCCTCATCCTGATCGGCCTGGTGTTCTGGGTCCGGCGCCGCAACCGCGTCGCTCAGGCCAAACGCGCCGACATGATGGCCCAGCGGCGCGGCGGCTGAGCCGACCGATGTGCGGGCGCTACAGCCTCGCCGTCCCCGACCCCGCGCAGCTACGGGCCCGCTTCGGTCTCGGTGAGCCGGTCGAGCTCACACCGCGCTACAACATCGCTCCGGGCGACCAGATCCTCGCCGTGACCACCGATCAGCAGGGCGCGCGCCGCGCCGAGCGCCTGCGCTGGGGCCTGGTTCCGCCGTTCCTGTCCGAGCCGCCCCGGTCGGGGGCGATGATCAACGCCCGGGCCGAGACCGTGGCGGAGAAGCCGGCCTTCCGCGGTGCCTTCACGCGCCTGCGCTGCCTCATCCCCGCGGACGGGTTCTATGAGTGGGCGCCGCGACCGGACCGGCCCCGCAAGCAGCCGTTCCACATCACCCGGGCTGACCATGCCCCGTTCGCCTTCGCCGGGCTCTGGTCCGTGTGGCACCGCGGCACCCCGGAGGAGATCCGCTCGGCGACGATCATCACCACGGCGGCCAATCCGACGATCGCTCCGCTGCATGACCGCATGCCGGTCATCCTGTCCCCCGGTGAGGAGTCGGCCTGGCTGGAGGCCGGCACGCCGGCCGAGGTGCTCCATCAGCTGCTCGCCGGCCTCGACGGTGACGCGGTCACCGTCCGCGCCGTCGGCCCGGCGGTGAACCAGGCGCGCTATGACGGGCCGGACTGCCTGGCGGACCCGCCGGTGATCGACGACGTGCCCCAGGCGACGCTGTTCTAGGGCGCTGCAGAATAATCGTCGGGCGTGACCCTCTCCCCCCTTCTGGCGTCCTATGACAACGTGCTGCTCGACCTCGACGGCACCGTCTGGGTGGGCGACCGCCCCACACCGCGGGCGGCCGAGGCGATCGCGGCCATCCGCAGCGCCGGCAAGGGGCTCAGCTTCATCACCAACGACGGCACCAAGGCCCCGGAGGACTACGTGCGCAAGCTGTGGTCCCTCGGCTGCACCGCCTCGGCGGGTGAGGTCGTCTCCGTCGGTTCCGCCATCCAGCACTTCCTGGCCCAGCGGCCCTCCGGACGCGGGGCCTACGTGATCGGTTCCCCCGCCGTGTTCCGCCACGTCGCAGACGCCGGACATCCCATCCTCAACCACACCGACCTGGCCGAGCAGGCCGACGTGGTGGTGGTGGTCGCCCACGAGGGCTTCAACTACGCCGAGCTGCGCACCGCGCTGCGGGCCGTGGCCAACGGCGCGGAGCTCATCTCCGGTGGCCGTGACCGTTCCTTCCCTGCCGCCGACGGCGTCTCGCCCGGCACCGGCGCGGTGGTCGCCGCGCTGGAGTTCGCCTCCCAGCGTCCCGCCCGCAGCGTCGGCAAGCCCGACCCCCAGGTCTTCCAGGTCGCCACCGAGCGGCTCGGCCCCGGGGTCACACTGATGATCGGGGACCACCTCGTGTCCGATCTCGGCGGCGCGGCAGGCGCCGGCCTGGACGGCGCGATCGTCCTCACCGGGGTGGCCAGTCGCGCCGAGGCCGAGGCCGCACGCGATCCCCAGCCGGTGGCCATCGGGGCCGACCTCGCCTCGCTCGTACTCTCGCATTGATGCTGTGGCTGATCGTCAACCCGGCCGCCGGAAATGGGCGCACCGGGGCACGACTGGGCGCCACCAGCACCGAGCTGAGCCGGCTGGAGCTCGAGCACGTCCTGCACCCCACCCAGAGCCTCGACCACGCACGTGAGCTGGCCGGCGCGGCGCTGGCCGCGGGGGCGATGCCGGTGGCGTTCGGGGGTGACGGGCTGATCGGCGCGGTGGCCGGCGCGGTCGCCCACACGCACCGCCCCATGGGGATCCTCCCGGGCGGACGCGGCAACGACATCGCGCGGGTGCTCGGCATCCCGCGGGACCCGGTCAGCGCCTGTGGCGTGCTGTCAGACGGAACGGACGCCGAGCTCGACCTCGGCCGCGTCGGTGAGCTGGCCTTTCTGGGGATCCTCTCCTGCGGGTTGGATTCGACCGCCAACACGGTGGCCAACACCACCCGCCTGGTGCGCGGCTCACTCGCCTATTCCTACGGCGGTCTCCGCGCGCTCGCGCAATGGAAGCCGGCGCAGTTCCGCCTCACCATCGACGGCGAGGCGCGTCAGGTCCGCGGCTTCAGCGTGGCGGTGGCAAACTCCCAGGCCTACGGTGGCGGCATGCGCCTGGCGCCTGAGGCCGAGCTCGACGACGGGCTCCTTGACGTGGTGGTGATCGCCGACATGCCGCGGCTGCGGTTCCTCCTCCACATGCCCGAGATCTTCCGCGGCACCCACGTCCGTCTGCCCGAGGTCAGCGTCACGCGCGGACGCGAGATCACCATCACCGCTGACCGTCCCTTCCGTGTCTTCGCCGACGGCGAGCCGGTCAGCGACCTGCCGGTGACGGTGAAGGTCGACCCCGCCGCGGTCAAGGTCCGGGTCCCGGTCTGACATGGCCCTGCTCGGTCCCAAGGTCTCCCTCGCCCGGCTGGCCGGTGCCACCGCCCGGCGATCCGGACGCGGTGGCGGCACCAGCCTGCCCGGCAAACTGCTGATCCGCCTCGAACCCCACGCCATCGGCGAGCTCGCCGCCGGCTTGACCCAGGGCAGCGCGGTCATCTCCGCGACCAACGGCAAGACCACCACGGCGGCGATGGTCGCCTCGATCATGACCGGTGCGGGCACGCGACTGGTGCATAACGCCAGCGGGGCCAACATGGCCGGGGGGATCGCCTCCACGCTGATCGACGCCCGCCGGCGCGGTCAGATGAACGGTGAGCTGGGCCTGTTCGAGGTCGACGAGTTCTGGCTCGGCCAGGTCGTCGGTGAGCTGGCCCCCCGCGCGCTGCTGCTGGCCAACCTGTTCCGCGACCAGCTCGACCGCTACGGCGAGCTCGACACCATCGCCGATCGCTGGGCCCAGGTCACCGCCCACAGCGCACCGGACACCCGGCTCGTGCTCAACGCCGACGATCCCCTGATCGCCGACCTCGGCCGGGGTCTGGAGTCCGTCACCTACTTTGGCGTCGAGGATGCCCTGGCCCGGGTGGATTTCGACCACGCCTCTGACTCGACGCACTGTCGCAACTGCGGAACCCCCTACGCGTACAGCGTGGTGTTCCTCGCCCACTTCGGCAACTACCGCTGCCCCGGGTGTGGCAACGCGCGACCGTCGCCGACCGTCACGGCGACCGAGATCGAGCTGCGGGGTACCCAAGGGGCGCGGTTTCGTCTCAGCACACCCGCGGGCGCTACCGAGATCACCATCGAGCTGCCCGGCCTCTACAACGTCTACAACGCGCTGGGGGCGGCCGCCCTGTGCCTGGAGCTGGGGGCCAGCCTCGAGGAGATCCGCGCCGGCCTGGCCGCCACCGCCGCCGCGTTCGGGCGCGCCGAGCGGGTGCATATCGCCGGGGTCGACCTGCAGATGCTGCTGATCAAGAATCCGGCCGGAGCCAACGAGGTGCTCCGCACCATCGCCCTCGAGTCCGGGCCGCTGGATCTGCTCGGCATCCTCAACGACCAGATCGCCGACGGGCGCGACGTCTCCTGGATCTGGGACGCCGACTGGGAGCTTCTGGCGCCACGCATCCGCACGGTGACCTGCACGGGCAGCCGGGCCGCCGAGCTGGCCCTGAGACTCAAGTACGCCGGCGTCCCGCCCGGGCGCCTCACCGTGATCAGTGGCCTGGTCCCGGCGCTCGACCATGCCGTCGCCGCCGTGCCGGACGCGGGCGCGCGGCGCCTCTACGCGGTGCCGACCTATACGGCGATGCTGGCCCTGCGGGCCGAGCTGAACCGGCGCGGCCTGCTGTCGGCGTTCTGGGAGCAGGCGGCGTGACCGCGCCGGAGACGGTGATCTGGCACGACCTCGAATGCGGCGGCTATGGCCAGGATCTCGGGCTCTGGGCCCAGCTGGCCGATGAGAGCGGCGACCCGGTCCTCGACATCGGCGCCGGGACCGGCCGGGTGGCGCTGGCGCTGGCGCGCCACGGTCACAGCGTGGTCGCCCTGGACCGTGACGCCGATCTCCTCGCTGCCTTGCGCGCGCGCGCCGACGCCCTGGAGGGGGGCGTGGGGACGCGCGTCGCCACCGTCTGCGCTGACGCGCGGGACTTCGATCTGGGCGCGGCGCGCTTCGCGTTGTGTCTGGTGCCCATGCAGACCATCCAGCTGCTGGACGGCGGCGCGAACCGTCGCGCCTGCCTCGCCCGGGCCAAGCACCACCTCACCGCCGGCGGGGTGCTGGCGATCGCCATCGCCCCGGAGTTCGAGGAGTTCGTCTGGACGGAGGGGACGGCGATGCCGCTGCCCGACATGGTCGAGCTCGACGGGACCGTGTACGCCAGCCAACCCACGGCCGTGCTCGTCGAGGGCGAGCAGGCGGTCCTGCGCCGGCGCCGGGAGGTCATCGATCCCGCCGGCGGGCGCCGAGTCAGCGATGACCGGATCGCCCTGGACCGGCTCGGCGCCGGGGAGCTCATCGCCGACGGCGTGGCGGTCGGATTGCGCCCGGTGGGCACGCGCGTCATCGCCGAGACCGTCGAGCACGTCGGCAGCCTGGTGGTGATCTTCCGTGCCTGACCGTCTCTCCCCGCCCGAGTCCACCCTGCGGGTCTGCGCGCTCTACCCGGACCTGATGAACATCTACGCGGACCGCGGCAACCTGCTCATGCTGCGTTCGCGCTGTGAGTGGCGTGGCATCGGCTTTGAGCTGCGCGGCGCCGGTGTCGGTGAGCCGATCGACGGCGCCGAGGCCGACATCTACTACATCGGCGGCGGCCAGGATCGTGACCAGGTGCTGTGCGCGGCTGACCTGGTCAGCGAGAAGGCCGACGCGCTCGGCGCAGCGGTGGCCCGCGGGGCGACGCTGCTCGGCGTCTGTGGTGGCTTCCAGCTGCTCGGTCACTCCTACGACCTCGGCGCGGAGTCGATCCCCGGGCTCGGATTCCTCGATGTGAGCACCCGCCGCGGGGACGGCCGGCGGCTCATCGGCAACGTCGCCATCGAGGTCGACCTGCCGGGCGCTGGTCGCCAGGTGCTGGCGGGCTTCGAGAACCACGGCGGACGCACCCATCTGCTCGACGCCGGGGACGGGACCGAGCCGCTCGGACGGGTCCTCAAGGGTCACGGCAACAACGGCTCAGACCGCACCGAGGGGGCTCGGCGGGGCACGGTGATCGGCACCTACCTGCACGGGCCACTGCTGCCCAAGAACGCCTGGTTCGCCGACTGGCTGATCAGCAGCGCCCTGGGCCTGGAGACCCCGCTGGCCCGCCTCGACGACGGTCTCGAGCTCGCCGCCCACGCCGACGCCTGCAAGGCGGCCGGCCTGTGAGGCGGCTGAGCCCAGTGCGTTGGCTGCTGGCGGCGCTGGTCGCGGCGGTGATCGGCGCCGTGGCGGGCTGTGGCAGCACCGGCCTGCTCACATCGCCGACCCCCCGGACGGTGACGGCGCGCGACAGCGCGGCGCGGGCGACCACGTCGAGCACCGCCACCTCCGCAGGCGCGAGCGTCACGACCGCGACCACGACGGGCGTCACCACGGTCGTCACGACGACGGTCAACGGGACGACCACGACGCTGAACGAGCCCGGCCTGGGTCATCCCACCATCCTGCTCGGCGACATGAACACTCCGGAGCAGTTCATCATCGGGGAGCTCTACCGGAACGCGCTCGAGGCCCAGGGGTACTCGGTCGAGCTGACCCGCAACATCGGCACGACGTCGGTGTCGGAGTCCGCGCTGACCCAGGGCAGCCTCGACATCTTCCCCGAGTACCTCGACATCTACGACACCCAGGTCGCCGGGGACACCCAGCGCTTCCGCACTCTCTCCAGCGCCTACGACGCCGCCGAGCGCTGGGCGCGCGCCCACGGACAGGAGCTGCTGAAACCCACCCCGTTCTCCGACACGGCGGGGATCGCGGTGCTCAGCACCTATGCGCGTGCCCACCATCTCCGGACCCTGGCTGACCTGCGCCGCGTCCAGGACGCCCTCACGCTCGGCTCGCCGATCGAGTACTCCCAGGACCCCCACGGCCTGGCGGCGCTGGAGAGCGCCTATGGCTTCGTTCCGGCGCTGACCAGCGTGATCAACATCGGCGGTCAATACGGGCAGCTGCGGATCGGCACGCTGGGAGCCGCCTATGTGCAGACCACCGACTGGCAGCTCAGCGGTCCGCTGTACCGCACGCTCACCGACTCACGCCACGTGCTCGGCTTCGGCAACATCGTGCCCGTGGTGTCCCAGCGGGTGCTGGAGATCGAGGGCCCCGCCTTCGCCCGCGCGATCAACCGCGTCGACGCCCTGCTCAGCAGCAACACCATCCGCGGCCTCGCCGCGGAGATGAAGGACTCCAGCGACCCGGCGATGTCCGCCTCGGACGTGGCTCAGGAGTTCCTCCAGGGCTACGGCATCCTGCCCCCACCGCCCTGGTCGACGCTGACGGACACCACCACGACGGAGACAGCCTCCGTTCCCGGCCCGGCCGCCAACCCCGCAACGACGGCGGCGACGACGACCACCACGCCCGGCGGCTGATCAGTGCCGGCCGCTGGAGCCGAAGCCGCCGTGGCCGCGCGCGGAATCCGACAGTGCGTCGACCTCGACGACGTCCGCCAGGACGACATCGATCAGCACGAGCTGGGCGATCCGCTCACCGGCGGCCAGTGCGACCGTGGCGTCGCGGTCGGTGTTGAGCAGCAGCACTATCAGTTCACCGCGGTAGCCCGCGTCGATGAGTCCGGGCGCGTTGACCAGGGCGAGGCCGTGGCGCAGGGCCAGGCCTGAGCGCGGCAGCACCAGTCCGGCCTGGCCGTGGGGGATCTCCACCGCGATGCCGGTGCGCACCGCCGCCCGAGCGCCGGGGGCGAGCGTCAGCGCCTCCAGGGCGTGGAGGTCGACGCCGGCGTCACCGGGGTGCGCGCGCCGGGGCAGCTTCGCCGCCGGGTCCAGGCGGGTGACCGCCAGAGCCGGCACCGGCTCCGGGGTGCCCGGGGTCAACCCGCGTTCGCGCTGAGCGCGTACGGGCTGAAGCGGTCGGCTACCGGACGGGGCAACCGCACCGTGACGTGGTAGCCCTCAGCGGTGTCCTCGCGGATGAGGTCCCCGGCGAGCTGGTGCAGCTCGGCCAGGCGTGCCCCGTCGGTGAAGGGGATCAGCAGCTCGATCTCCACCAGGGTCTTGGCGAACTCCTCCTCGATCCGGTGGATGAGCTCCTCCAGGCCCTCACCGGTCACCGCGGAGACCATGACGGCACCTGGGTGGCGGTGGCTCAGAGCCTGGCGCGCCGGCGGGTCGAGCAGGTCGATCTTGCCGAGCACGAGCAGCCGCGGCATCGCATCGGCGCCGATGTCGGCCAGCACGTCCTCCACCGCGCGCGTCATCTCCGCACGCTCCTCCTCCTCCGCCGAACCGTCAACCACGTGGAGGATCAGGTCCGCCAGCTTGGTCTCATCCAGGGTCGCGCCGAAGGCCTCGACGAGGGCGTGGGGCAGCTTGCGGATGAAGCCGACCGTGTCGGTCATCAGGTAGTCGCGCCCGCCGGCCCGCAGCACCCGCGTGGTCGGGTCGAGGGTGTGAAAGAGCCGGTCGCGCACGCCGACCTCGGCGCCGGTCAGGGCATTGAGCAGAGTGGACTTACCCGCGTTGGTGTAACCGGCCAGGGCGATCTGAGGCAGATGGGCGCGGTCTCGCTCCGCCCGCATCACCCCGCGATTGGACCGCACGTCGACCAGCCGGCGCTTCAGCGCCGAGATGCGGTTGCGCGCCAGGCGACGGTCCGTCTCGATCTGGGTCTCACCCGGCCCGCGGTTGCCGACGCCGCCGACTCCGAGGCGGTCGAGATGGGACCACAGGCCGCGCATGCGCGCCATGTTGTACTGCAGCTGGGCCAGCTCGACCTGGAGCTTGCCCTCGGCGCTGTTGGCGTGCGTGGCGAAGATGTCGAGGATCAGTGCGGTGCGGTCGAGCACCGGCACGCCCAGGGCCTGCTCGAGGTTGCGTTCCTGGCGGGGGCTCAGCTCGTCGTCACAGGCGACCAGGTTGGCGTCCGTCCGCGTCATCTCGGCCTTGAGCTCCTCGATCTTGCCCGCGCCGAGGTAGGAGTTCGGGTGGGGCTGCTCCCGCACCTGCACCATCGCCCCGACCGTCACCGCCCCGGCGGTGGCCAGGAGCTCGCGCAGCTCCTCCAGGTCTTCGATGCCGCCGTCCGGCAGGGCCGCGACCATGTAGGCGCGTTGGCGGGCACGGCCCTGCAACGGCACGCGACCGTTGGCGGTATGCCCGTTGGCGTGGTGGCCGTTACCGGCTGGGTGAGTGGGTTCCAACCCCCTCAATGGTAGAGGCCCGGAGCGAGTCGGGCCATGCTTTGATGTCGCCATGCCAGAGCGGGTTCGACAGATCGGGATCTTCCTGTTTCCCGGTGTCGAGGAACTCGATGCGGTGGGGCCCTGGGAGGTTCTCGCCCACTGGACTCAGGTGTATCCCGAGGACGGCTGGGCGGTGTGCCTCGTCTCGGGCGACGGTGACCCGGTCCGTGCCGCCAAGGGCATGCTCATCGGCGCCCACCACGCCGCAGCCGACATGCCGCGCCTGGACGTGCTCGTCCATCCCGGCGGCGGGGGCACCCGGGCCCTCGCGCGCGACGCCGATCATCTCGCCTGGCTGGGGCACCTGCGCCAGCAGGTGCCGCTGCTGGCCAGCGTCTGCACGGGCTCGCTGGTCTACGCCGCGGCGGGGCTGTTGAGGGGGCGTCCCGCGACCACCTACTGGGACTGCTTCGACGAACTGGCCGCGGCTGATCCGAGCATCGAGCTGCGCCGCCGCGAACGCTGGGTCGATGACGGCGACATCATCACCTCAGCCGGCGTGTCGGCCGGAATCGACATGGCGCTGCATCTGGTGGCGCGCCTGGCCGGAGTGACCCGCGAGCAGCAGGTGCGCCGGGGGATCGAGTACGACCCCGACGTCGTGCCCCGCGGCGCCCGAGCGGACCGCTGAACCCACGGTCAGCGGTCCGGCCACCCCGTCTACAGCTTGCGGATGCGCTCGACGGCCTCGAGCAGACGCTCGTCGGGCGTGGTCAGGCTGATGCGGAAGTAGCCCTCCCCGCTCGCGCCGTAGGCGCCCCCGGGTGAGATGACCACCGCGGCCTGCTCGAGCACGTGCTCGCAGTACTCGGCGGAGGTGCTGAAGCCCTCGGGGATCGGCGCCCACACATAGATCGTGCCCTTGGGCGGGGTGACGTTCACCCCGGCGGCCGCGAGCGCCTCGACCACGAGGTCGCGCCGGCGCGTGTAGATCTCGTTCTGGTGGGCGACCTGCTTGTCGATGTCGGGCGCCAGGGCCCGGGCACCCGCGAGCTGTACCGCCTCGAAGTTGCCCGAATCGATGTTGGACTTCAGCTTCCAGTAGGCGGCGATGGCCTCGGCGTTGCCGACGATCGCGGCACAGCGCCAGCCGGTCATGTTGTAGCCCTTGGACCAGGAGAACACCTCGACTCCGACGTCCTTGGCCCCCGGCGTGGCGAGGAAGGACGGCGCCACGTAGCCGTCGTAGGTGGTCTCGGAGTAGGCGTTGTCGTGCACGACGAGGATGTCATGCTCGGCGGCCAACGCCACCGTCTGGGCGAACAGCCCGTCGGGCACGATCGCCCCGGTGGGGTTGTTCGGGTAGTTGAGGTAGAGCAGCTTGGCCCGCGCCAGGGTGTCGGCGTCGATCGCGTCGTAGTCGGGGGCGAAGCCGAGCTCGGGCAACAGGGGCATGTGCACCGGCTCGGCATCGGCGATCAGCGGGCCGGCGGTGTAGACCGGGTAGCCGGGGTCGGCGGCCAGCGCAACGTCCCCGGGGTTGAGGAACGCCAGGTTGAGGTTGAAGATGCACTCCTTGGCGCCGATCGCCGGCATCACCTCGGTCTCGGGGTTCAGCTCCACGCCGAAGCGGCGCGCGTAGAAGCGGACCACCGCCTCACGGAACTCCGCGCGGCCCCGGTTGGACGGATACTGGTGGGTGCCTGGATCGGCGACCGCGCTCTGCATCGCCGTGACCACCTCGGGATAGGTGGGCAGGTCCGGATCGCCGATCCCCAGGCTGATCACGTCGACGCCCGCCGCCCTCTTCTCGGCGATCTTGCGCTCCAGCTCTGCGAACAGGTACGGCGGGATCTTCGACAGACGGTCAGACGATGGCATGCAGCTCCTCGATCAGCTCAGGACTCAGGGTGGCGGCGAAGACCGGTCGGGCCCAGCCGCTCAGGGTGATGTGCAGGTCCTCCTCGACCTCGACGGTCAGCTCCCCCCCGTCGAGCACCACGGTGACCGGCGAGTCCCCACCGCGCAGGACATGGGCCACCGCGGCCCCCGTGGCGCCGGTACCGGAGGCGGACGTCTCCCCCACCCCGCGCTCGAAGATGCGCGCGCGGATCATCGATCCGCTCGGGTTGGGGTCGGTGGCCGCGACCGGGGTGTAGAAGGAGACGTTGGTGCGCTGGGGAAACAGCTCGGAGTTCTCGATGCCGGGGCCGATGGCCGCCAGGTCGAGCGCCGCCAGCGTCTCCAGATCGCCGATCTGGATCGCCGCCTGGGGGTTGCCGACCTGGGCGTGCTGGAACCGCCAGTCGCTCCCGGCGGAGTGGACGCTGCCGAGCCCGTCGGGGCCCCCGGTGGGAAAGTCCGCTGAGCTGAGCCGGGCGCGCCCCATGTCGACGCGGCAGCTGTCGGGGCCGGTGATCGTGGGCCGGATCTCCCCGGCGGCGGTCTCCAGGCTGAACTGGTCCCGGTCGGTCCAGCCGTGGCGGCGCAGGTAGAGGATCGCCTCACGGGCGCCGTTGCCCGACAGCTCGGCCTCCGAGCCGTCGGGATTGAAGATGCGCAGCGCGGCGACGAACCCGGGCGTGTCGGTGCGCGACAGCAGCAGAATGCCGTCAGAGCCGATCCCGAAGTGGGGCTCGCACAGCCGCTGGATCCGCGCGGGGGTCAGCGTGAAGGGGAGCTCGTCCGCCTCGACGATCACGTAGTCGTTGCCGAGTGCCTGCCACTTCTCAAACTTCATCGGGGGGGCAGGCTAGCGGCGTCGAGGCCGTCGAGGATCCTGGCCGCCGCCGCCTCCGGGGCGCTGTCCGTCATGTCGATCAGCTCGACCCCGCCCAGCTTGCGCATCCAGGTCAGCTGACGGCGCGCGTACTGGCGGGTGCGCCGGGCCATCGCCTCCGGGTCGCCGGCCAGCAGCTCCCGGAAGCCCACCGCCTTGCGCGCGGTGGGCCCCGCCGGGGCCTCGGCGACGCGCCTGACCTCCTCCAGCACGCCCGCCTCGAGCATCTGGGCCACCCGCGCGTCGATCTGGGCGTACAGGCGCTCGCGCTGTAGCGTGAGGCCGATGAGCCGGGTCGGCACCCGGGTGTGCTCGGTCCACAGCTGGTCAGCGGGCCGGGCGGGATCGAGCCCGGCGTCCAGGAGCTCGAGGACGCGGGTGATGCGCTGGGAGTCGGTCGGCGCCAGGCTGGCGGCGAGATCGGGTCGGCGGGCGCTCAGCTCAGCGTGCAGGGCCCGGGGACCGAGTCGGGCCAGGCGGGCGTTCAGCGCGGCCCGGATGTCGGGATCGACCGGCGGCCGGAGGTCCAGCTCGGTGAGGGCGGCGCGCAGGTAGAGCCCCGTGCCGCCGACGACGATGGGACGGCGACCGGCGCTCAGCAGCGCGTCGATCTCGGCGTGGGCCAGCTCGGCGTAGGCGCCGGCGCTGAAACTGTCGGTGACCGGGACGAAGGAGATGAGCCGGTGCTCGAGGCGCCGCTGGTCGGTGGCGTCGGCGGCGCCGGTGAGGATCTCCAGCCCCGCGTAGATCTGCAGGGCGTCGGCCGACACCGCGACCGGGTCCTCCCCGCGCTCACGCAGAGCGTCGGCCAGTGCGATCGCCACAGCCGTCTTGCCCACCCCGGTGGGACCGAAGATCGCTATCACGGGCGGAGCGGACATCAGCGTGGCTCCAACGTAGACTGCGCCGGCGATGACTGAGGTAACCGGCAGGGTGCTGATCACCGGGGCGACCGGCGGGATCGGGCAGGCGATCGCCCGGGCCTTCGCCGCCCAGGGCGCCGAGCTCGTGCTGTCGGGCCGCCGGGCGGAGCTGCTCGAGTCCCTAGCCGCGGAGCTGGGTGCCCAGGCGGTGCCGGCCGACCTGGCCCAGCGTGACGACCTACGGCGGCTGGCGGCTGAGGCGGGCGCGGTGAACGTGCTGGTCGCCAATGCCGCGCTGCCGGGGTCGGGCCTGCTGGCGGAGCTCACCCAGGCTCAGATCGACGCGACCCTCGAGGTCAACCTGGCGGCGCCGGTCGCCCTCGCCCGGGCGGTCCTGCCCGCGATGCTCGCCCGGGGCAGCGGCCATCTGGTGTTCATCTCCTCGCTGGCGGGCAAGGCGGCCTCACCCGCCGCCTCGCTGTACAACGCGACCAAGTTCGGGTTGCGGGGCTTCGCCCTCGGAGTGCGCGAGGATCTGCACGCCAGCGGCGTGTCAGCCTCGGTCATCCTGCCCGGCTTCATCTCCGACGCGGGCATGTTCCATGACTCCGGGGTCAAGCTGCCCCGGGGCGTGGGCACCCGCACCCCCGGACAGGTCGCCGACGCGGTGCTGCGCGCGGTCCGTGAGGACCGCGCTGAGGTGTCCGTCGCCCCGCTCGGCCTTCGACTCGGTACCGACCTGGCCCAGCTCGCCCCCGCCCTCAGCGCCCGTGCTCAGCGGCGGCTCGGGGGTAGTGAGATCGCACGGCGGATGGCGAGCGCCCAGACCGCCAAGCGCCCGTCCGGCTAGCCGCCGTTGCCGCGGGGGTCGGGAATCGTCTGATGCTCGCCGGTCACCCGGGCCAGCACCTTGATGATGTCGTCGGCCAGACGCGAGCTCTCGTCGCTGGACTCGGGGGTCGCCTGGACGCGGATGAACACGTCGTCGCCGTCGATCTCCTCGAGCACGACGTTCGGCGTATACAGCGTGTCCTGGCTCAACTCGGTGTCGAGGATCGCCTGGGCCTGGCTGGGACGGATCCCGGCGCTCAGCTTCACCCGCACGTCGACCGGGGAGGGCTCGCGCACCGGGACGACGACGGAGGCCAGGACGAGGCTGTTGGGGATCATGATGCGGTTGGCCCCGCGTGACAGGCTCGTGTAGAGCAGGCCCTGGGAGCTGACGGTTCCCTCCTGGTTGCCGATGGCACCGGCGTAGAGGCGGATGCGGTCACCCAGGTGGAAGGGCTGGGCCGACAGCAGCACGATGCCGGCGAACAGGTTGCCCAGCACGGGTTGGGCGGCCAGGCCGACGATCACCGCGGTGAAGGCACCGCCGACGGCCACCACCTGGGCCGAGACCCCGGCGATGTTGACCGCCCCCAGGATCGTGGCCGCCACCGCGACCAGGCGGATGACGAACTCGACCGTACCGGCGGTCGCGGGATCCATGCGGCGAAACAGGCTCGGGCCCAGGCGGCTGAGGTCCTTGGAGATCAGCCAGCCGAGCGCCAGGACGATGACCACCGCCACCAGCTCGAACGGTGCGCGGGAGTTGACCAGCCAATAGTGGCCGGTCGCATGACCGTTGGGATAGTCGTGCACCGCGTGCCAATGGTTGAGCGCCAAGGAGCGCCCGACGATCGTGGCGATCAGGGCTGAGACGGTGACCACCAGCCGGCGGCGGGCCTTCTTCACCTCGCGCTGGTTGACCTCCATCTCGAGCCCGACCGCCGCCCACGCGTCGCTGCGGGTCTCGAACATCGGCTTGAGCGCGCGCTCGCGCCGTTCCTTCCACGGGTTCTGCATCAGGCGCTCCGCCGTCCCCATTGGCTCAGCCTGGCCGGGTCCGGCTCAGCGGAGTCCGCCGGGCCTGCCGGCGCCACCGGTCTGGCCGCCGCGGCGGTGGCGGCCGCGGAGGCGCGCTCCAGACGGGTGATCTGCTCACGAGCGCCCTCCAGGGCGCGCTG
>CAZZVR010000022.1:0-28422 GCA_964657595.1 Burkholderia sp. PAMC 26561
AGGCTGGTGTGCCTGGCCCCCGGCGCCACTGGACGCCACTGAGTGCGCGTCAGCCGACATGGACTACCGCTTGTCCTTGAACAGGGCCAGGGTCAGATTCACCTTGGCACCCTTGACGGCGGCTTTGCCGGCGCCGATCGACTGGCTCTTGACGAGGAGCGAGTATCCGCGCTTCACCTTCGGTGACCTGACCTTGCCGAGGACCAGCTTCTGGGTGTTGAGGGCCGCCTTGGCCTCTGCCACCGTGTCGCCAAACAGCTTCGGCACGTAGCTGGCTGCCACTGCGATCTTCCTCGTGCCGCCGGGAGTCGTGACGGTGAAGATCGAACCGGGCAGGTATGTGGTGCTGGTCTGTGTCGGCGACGTCTTCGTGGTCGTGACCGTCTGGGTCACCGTGGTCGCCGCCGGCGGGGTCGTCGCGTTGGTGAACACATCGGAGCCGAACGGCGCGAGACCGGTCTGGGCGGCAAAGCCGATGTGACCTTGGCCGTCGACGCCACCGGTGTTGATACCCAGCAGGTCCTCGAAGGAGCGCAGAGCGCTGTAGTGGTTGTAGTCGACCTGGCTGACCGTGCCCGGCTTGATGTAGGGGCTGATCAGCACGTCGCCGGTGCGGCCGCCGCCGGGGGTTCCGTCGTATGCGTCATACAGCGGGTCGGTGGCGTCGGACTCGCCGGCCAGCGTGATTCCGCTGACCGCGGCCGTCGTGGCCAGTGGCGTACCCGTGCTGTCGACCAGCGTGAACGAGCCTTGGTAAGGGCTACCCGCGCCAGCCGTCGTCACGGTCTGGGGAGACGTGCTCGGTGAGTACGCATCCGCCACCTGGCCGACATAGGCGCCGGTGGGAATGCCGGTACCAGTGACGGCGCGGCCCTCGTCATTGACGTTGATCGCATTGTCGGCGATGGTCGAGCTTCCCGCTGCTGCGGTCGCCCCGGCTTGAGTTGCGCTCGCCCGGTTGCCGGTGTAGCCGTTGGCCCCGCCTCCACCGCCGAGGAAGCACTGCCCCTGGGTTGGATCACCGGTGGCGGTGCAGGGCACCAGTGGTGAGCCCGCGGTGATGTCAGTGGCGGTCGGGCGGTCGACGATGCGGTTGTAGCCCGCACCGGCCGAGAGGGCCTGGCCGTTGACGCCCCAGATGAGCGGGGTGTTCGGGCCCTGGGGCTCGGTGGCGACGCCCCGGCCGTACAACGTCTCGCCCGCCGAGGCGGTCTCACGCAGCATGTCGGCCGCCGTTGAGCGGTCAAGCGTGGAGTTGACGAAACTGTTGCTCCAGGTGAACTCCGGGTACGCCTCGTCGAACGTGATGTCGATCAGGCCGCCGTCTGAGAACGCCTTGGACGCCTCGATCTCGGGAATGATGTGCTGGAGGAAGATGTCCGACGCGTAGAGACCGCCCGTGTAGTTGGTGGGCGGGTTCATCGTGTTCGCATCCTTCCAACCGCCCGAGCCGTTGTTCCCGTTGCAGACGGCGTCATGGGCGTCGCTGCACAGGTTCGGATCGATCCAGTTGAACGCGGGGACGCTGTCCGCCGACCCCTGAAGGTCGTGGTACAGGCCGGTGTTCGGATCGAACAGGTCAGAGAGGTGCGAGGTGCTCGCACAGTCTCCGGACTGCAGGACGGACTGGAAGAACGGCAGTGGGCTGTGCTTGGCGACATACATGTCGGCGCCGTTGGGGTTCGCGGGATTGACTGAACCCTCGCCCGTCGGGTTGACGTTGTTGTTCGCCGTCGAGGAGGCCGTGCCGGTGGCTGCGGCCGATGTGTCGGGCGCGCCACAGTACTGCGTGCCGACGCTATGCCTCGGGTCGCCGGGAGCATCGAGCGAGCCCGAGGTGCCGCCCATGTCCTGGTTGTAGACCTTCCAGGTCTTCCCGGCGCCGTCGAGCTGGTTGAAGATCGTGGGGACACTGGCCGGGTACACGCAGCCATTCTTGCCTGAGGCAGCCTCCGGGCCGGCCGCCGAGGCGAGCTGACCGTTGTTGACCCCCGAGGTCACCATGGTGCCGGTCAGGTTGTCGTAGGCCGGGCAGTTGGCCTGGTCGTCGGTCACCGGGGCCTGACCCGAGGCGAGCGAGAGGTAGTTGTCCAGGCTGGAGTGGCCGGTGCCGTAGTAGTTCTCGAGCAGCGCGCCCTGGTCGGGAAGCGTCTTGGCCAGGTAGGAGTTGCCGTTGAGTCCGGTAAACGCCGATTGATAGGTCGTGTTCTCGAGCACGATCATCCAGATGTGCTTGATCTTGCCCGGGGCGACCCCGCTGCCGTCGTTCGCGGACACGGTGTACCCCGGAGTGGGCGTGGGAGCGTCCGGAGTGGACGATGTGGTCTCAGTCGCGACGCTGTTCGATGCGGCGGCGTTCGCGTTGACCGCGATCGCCAAACTGCATCCGAGGCACGCGAGAACGGTCGCGATGACCGCAAACTTGCCCTTCATGGAAGTCAAATCCCCTTTTGGTGGTGCTCGATGGAACGGGCCTGACCTCAGCCCGGTACTGACAGGGGGCACTCTGACGGGTCCTCGCGGCCCGAATGTGATCAGTTAGTAAAAGCCTAAGAGCCGTCTAAACGCTGACGAAGCGGCCCTCGGACCGACGGTGATGTCAATCCGTGCCCTGATTCGACGCAGCAGCGGTCGCCACGTCGACCGCGTAGGTGTTGCGCGCGC
This sequence comes from Burkholderia sp. PAMC 26561, assembly GCA_964657595.1. GTDB lineage: Bacteria > Actinomycetota > Thermoleophilia > Solirubrobacterales > Solirubrobacteraceae > Palsa-465. The sequence goes on from CAZZVR010000022.1 coordinate 2,665, forward strand.
GCAAGAGGACCACCCCGGCCAGGGCCACCGTGCTGAGCATCAGCAGGAAGCTCCACATCAGGCCGCGTCCGGCCGAGTCGCTCAGCACGCCCACGTGGGTGTGGGTGCCGACCGGGGTCTGCTCGGGGATCACGCCGGCGATGAGATCGGACACCACCCCGAACAGGGTCGGCGCCGCCGCCTCGGCCAGGGATCTGACCACGGTCCGCGTCGCCTCGGCCCGGCCCCACAGGCCGGCGGGCACGATGTCCAGCCGGGCGGCGTTGAGCGGGGCGTTGGCCGCGCACAGCAGGGCGGCTCCGGCCGCGTCGAACCAGACGGCCGGCGTGATGGAGTGGCCGAGGATGCCCGGGATGAGCAGCACCGCCGAGGCCATGTAGCAGATGGCCGGCACCCAGACGCGCCCCTGGAGGAAACCGCGGTCCAGCAGCATGTCGGTGATCCGGCCGCCCAGCAGGGTTCCGGCCAGCGCTCCCATGACCAGCACACCGAGCACCAGCTCCGCCTCGACCTGACCGGCGTGGTAGCGCCCACGGATGAACAGGATGGCGAAGGTGGTCAGCCCGCCGTAGAAGAAGTAGCCCAGGCTCGAGGAGACGATCATCAGCACGTTGGTGGGAATGGCCATGAGGTAGCGGACCGAGTCGACGATGCCCAGCGTGCGGGGGTCCTGATGCAGGATCCGGTCCGGCTCCGGTTGGATCCCCGCCTGCCTGACCGCCTCCCGGGCCCGGTCGTCACCATCGTGCCCGGGGTCGGGAGGTGGCCCGTGGGCGGCGCTGGGAGCGCCCGCGGTGGCCCCAGCGGCGGGACCCATGCCGCCGCTGGCGTACTGGGCGGGCGGAGCGTTGAAGGGCACGGTCTGGTATAGCCCGGCGTCGTCGAAGTCCAGGGCGCCGGGGTAGAGGAAGCTCTGGCCCCCGCGATTGGGCTCAGGCACCGTCCGCCACAGCACCCAGGCGAGGAACACCCCGGGGATGGCGAGCAGGACGAACGCGGCACGCCAGGAGATGAGGCTGGCCACCGATCCACACACGATGATGCCCAGGGCGTTGCCCAGCAGTTCGCCGCCCAGGATGTAGGCATAGACGCGCCCGCGCTCCCCGGCCGGGAAGTAGTCGCCGGTCAGGGAGGCGATGGCCGGTCCCGCCGTGGCGATGACCGCGCCGAGCAGCAGGCGGCTGATGAGCAGATCGTCGTAATTGCTGGCGAACGCCCCGAGCAGCGAGGCGGCGCTCCACAGGATGATGGAGAAGGCCAGGATCGGCATGCGCTTGACCCGGTCGACGAGCATGCCCACCGGAATCGTGGCCGCCGCGCCCATGATGAGCGCGACGGAGGTGAGCAGGCCAACCTTGGTGTTGCCGATGTGCAGCGCGGCCTCGAGCTGCGGGGCGATGGCGCCCACCGTCGCCGCGTCTGCCCCATTGAGGCCGAGGACGAGCGCGAACAACAGGATGATCCGGGCCCGGACCGGTCCCCCCGCCGCCTTGATGAACTCCCCGCGGATGAAGATGCCGATCCAGCGCATGACCTTGGCGGTGCTCGCGCCGACGCCCGCGCGGCTCCCTGGATGGGTCGATGCCTCCACAACCTGTGAGTATGCCCACCCGGGCCGACTAAACTATCCGTGAGACACACCCCCGGGGACGACAGGCTTCGACGCGGTCGGTTCGTGGGGATGGTCGCGAGTCGAGGGTCCAGGCGGCCTCGTAAAAACCTGGAAAAAAATAAGTGCGGACTCACATGAGTTCGATCTCGGCCTCGCTGCCTAAACTCAGCTAGCTGAAGATCACACGTCGCCCCCGCTGGCCCAAGGTGGGGATCGCGGCATCAAAAATGTGGGCTTGCTCAGCCGAGATGTGTTCCCTCTCTGCTGAGGACTCTTAGGGAGCTGGTCCTGAGGAACCTCGCCGGTGAAGCGACCCCAGGATGAGATCAGAGCGCCGGCTACGCTCGTAGACGCCATCTCTTACGCGACTGCGGACGGGGGTTCAATTCCCCCCGTCTCCACCTCAGAGAACAGAACGCCCTCCGCAGATCACTGCCGGAGGGCGTTCTTGTCATCGGGGTCCGGCGGCCGGACTACTTCTTTTTCACGGGCTTGGGCTTCGGCTTCGGTTTCGGCTTGGCCTTGGTGACCTTGAGCTGGGTCGATGCCCGCTTGCCGATCACCCCGTCGGCCATCGCCGGCCAGACCAGGACCTTGACGGACTCCGTCGCCGCGACCCCCGGGACCGTCAGACGGTTCGAGCGGGTCGTGAAGGACAGCCGCCGGCCGTCGCTGGTGTCGACGGCGACCGCGTAGTCGGCGGTATGGGCAAGCGCGGTCCACGTGACCTTGACCCCACCTGCTGTGCGCACCGCCTTGACTTTCAGCACCGCCGGCTTGGCGAACTTCACGAGCACCGAGCCCACGGTGACGCGCGACACCACGAGCCCGCGGCGGCTGACCACCGCGTACACGGTGCGCCGGCCGTTCGGCCCGTAGGCGGGTGTGAAGCTGATCCTCTGACACAGGCGACCACTCGGTCCGCCCGCCACCCCGGCGTTCTTGGGGCACGGCTTGCCGTGGGCGACGCCGAGCAGCTGTTGGACGTGATGGGGCCCGCTGACGTAGAGGGTCAGTGTCTCGCCAGAGGGGACCGCGTAAGCAATGCCGCCGCCGACACGGTTCTTGACGTCCGCGCTGAGTCCGCCGCTGATCTCCGGTGGGGCCAGCCCGGGGGCTGTGCGAACGCTCGCCACCTTGACCGAGCCGCGGACCGCCGCGAGATGCCAGCGTCCGGCGCGCGGGTTGAGCAGCAGCACCGATGTGGTGTTCTGCTTGACCTGCTCCTCGACGAGCGCCAGCTTGCCCACCCGCTCTCCGACTTTCCCGTTCGCCGGCGGGTTGATGACGACCCCACCGGGCCCGGTCAGCCGCACACGCGGGGCGCCACGGACGCCGGTGATCCGGACGGCCACGCCGGGGCTGTGGGCGGGCACGGTGAACTGACCGCTGACCGCGGCACCGGGATGACCGGCGAGGCCGGCGACATCGGTGTTGACGGGTGTCGGGATCTCGTAGTCGCCGACGTCACATGAATCGCCCCACAGGGACACCGAGCCGCCCCAGTAGTAGCCGAACCCGGCCTGCCAGGTGGTCGTGTGCTCGACCCAGTGGACCCGCCACCAGGCGTACCACGCCCAGTCATCGTCCTTCTCGAGCGTCCACCAGTGGAACTGGGCGACACCGACACAGCCCGCGAGACCGCGGCTAGAGACGGCGGCATCCGCGGTGAGACAGCCGATGTCCTGCAGGCACGCCGATGCGTTGCCCTCGACGGAGAACTGATACGGCCTGGCCGTCTCGAAGAAGCCCTGCAGCTCACCGTTGACGCTGACGACGCTGAAGTTCACGCCGACCTTGACGTCAAAGGTGACCACGGGGGTCCCGCCGAAGGCGAGGGTCGCCGAGCCAACCTGGGTACCTTCGACCGCCAGCGAACCGCCGAGCTGGAGCGACCATGGGTTCGAGCCGAACGCCGCCTCGTAGCGGAAGGAGCCGTTGACTGAGGCCAGGAAGTTGTTCCCGGTGGCCACCGCACCCACGCCGACATCGCCCTCGATTCCCAGGCCCTGGGTCGAGTTGGGGAGGCACAACTGAAGTCCGATGTTGGTGAGGAACACGTCCTCGGCGATCGGGACCTTGAGTCCGGAGGCGTCGACGCTCAGACTGTTGATCTTCGAGCCTGTGAAACCGCCGTAGAAGCTGAGCTCCGGGCTTCCGCTGATCGGCAGCACCACGTCCGCGCCACCGCTCCAGGCCGAGCCCCCGCCCGCCTGGCAGGTCAGTGCCGGAAGCACGGATCCGGTCAGCGCCGGCGGGGGGCAACCCGCCACCGCGCCGCTGGCGCTACGCGGCCCGTAGGCGAAGCATGCCGACTTCACCTGAAGTGAGCCGATGTAGGCACCCTTGACCTGCACGATGAGCCCGTCGAAGTGGACGCCGGCGCTGTCGACCCGGACCCCGACCGTGCCGGTGATGCCACCGGAGGAGGAGTTGGGGCCCTGCTTGAACACCGACGGCAGCCCCACGGTCACCGCAAAGCTGGAGTAGTAGTTGCTGCCGCTACGGCCGAAGGAGAGCTGAATGGATCCGGCGATCGCCAGCCCCTTGACCGACTGCCCCGAAGGCGCGGTCAGGGTGGCCACGGTGCCCAGGTTGCTGCTGGACGTCGCGGGCAGGTTCCAGCTGATCGCGCCGGCGTCGACGGCAAAGCCGCTGCTGCCACCGAGGCTGACCACGAGCTTCGGCGCCAGGGAGCCGCCGAGCAGGCCGAACAGTCCGCCCGGATGAGCCTTGCTCGGAGGCGTGATCACGTACGGGGTGCTGGCACCCACGGCCGGAAGCGGGATCCCGTTGATGACCAGCGGTCCGTCGGTCTGATAGCTGCCGTCGCTCTGCTGGTTCAGGCACACGCTGTTGCTGGTCGTGACCTGGGTCAGCGCGAAGGTCACCTGCTGGTCGCAGTTCGCCGGGGGCGTGGTCGACGGAGTGCTCGAGGTGGTGGACGACGTCGACGTGGAGCCGGCGGCGTTCCCGGGGGTGGTAAACGTCGCATCAGACCCCATGACGGCCTGACCGAAGCTGTGCTGGGCCACCAGCCGGTAGTGATACGCCGTCCCGGGGGACAGGTTCTGAATCGTCGCCGAGACCGGCACGGCAGATCCGCCGGCACTCGGCAGCGAGGCGCAGGACACCGTCTGGCCGTAGCTCGTGGTCGTTCCGAACTGGAAGGAGCAGCTGCTGACCGGGGCGTTCTCCGGATTGAGCGAACCGTTGAGCTGGGCCTGGGTGGTATGCACCGAGCTGGCGGGCTGGGTGATGACCGCCGGGGGTGCGTACACCGAGACCGGGTGATCGACGGTGGTCGACCCACCGGTGCTGCTGTCGGTGACCGTCAGACCCACGGTGTAGGTCCCGGGGTTCGCATAGGTGTGAATCGGGTTCGCCGCCGTCGAGTCACCAAAGGTGCCGTCGCCGTTCAGGTCCCAGCTATACGCCGGAGACGCGGCATTGGTGCTGGAGGTGAACTGGACGGGTGTGCCGGTGTCGACGGTGCAGGGCGAGCAGGTGAAGTCGGCGGTGGGCGGCTGAGGCACCGAGAAGGACAGGTCGTCGAGGTAGAAGGACTCGTCGTCCTGGCTACTTGAAGCCAGGGTCCACTTGCTGATCCAATCGCTGCTGACGCTTCCGGACGCGGTCAGCGTGAGCTGGGACCAGGTGGCCGTCGAGGTGTAGCCCGACACCGTGGCCGTTGTCTGAGCGACCTGGGCGTTGGCGGCGTCGTACCCGGTCAGCGTGAAGGTCTCGGTGCTCGATGACCCGTTGGGGTCAGACAGGTAGAACGACATGGTCTGCCGTGGCGTGTCGAAGCTGGCCGAGATGTCCTCGGCGGGACCGCTGCCGGCGAAGAATTGCAGCACCCGCGAGCCCGAGTGGGCCGCCCCGTTGACGCTATCGACCTTGACGGCCGAGATGTTGGGCGTCGCCGTGGTGCTGGCGGGCGTGAACTCGACCCCACCGCGCGGGGGGTCGACGTTGTTGTACTGGGTGGTGATGGTGGCCCCGTTCGCCGGGGGAGTTGCCTCGAAGTCGAGGGTCACCGGGGTCGCCGCGCCGGCGCTGGCTGCGCCCATGACCAGAGTGACGGCGAACAACCCGAACGCCCCGACAAGAATCCGATACCACGACCTGACCATCTCAGCCCCCTCAACCGTTGAAAACCCGGCGCTCATCCTGACGGTCGCGACAGGGGTCAACAAGGGACCTAGGTCCCCAGTTGCCGGACCGCGACCGTCTATCCAGGACCCCGGGGTCGGGCTCGCGTCCTAGGCTGTGGATCGATCACTCTGAGATAGGACGCCATGCCCAGCCTGACCGATCTCCAAGCCCGCATCAGCCAGAAGGTCGCCGTCAGCGTCGTCTTCGTGGCGGCGATGTTCATCTCGATCATGGACACGTCGATCGTCAACGTGGCACTGCCGTCGATCGGGCGCGATTTCCACGTCAGTCCGACCGCCGTCGACGGCATCTCGATCTCGTTCCTGGTCAGCCTCGCCGTGTTCATGCCGGCGTCGGGGTGGCTGGGAGACCGCTTCGGCGGCAAGCGGGTGCTGATGACCGCCGTGGTCATCTTCACCGCGGCATCGGCGCTGTGCGGACTCGCCTCGAGCCTGGGCGAGCTGGTGGCCTTCCGCGTCCTCCAGGGGGTCGGCGGTGGCATGCTCGCGCCGGTCGGGACAGCCATGTTGTTCCGCACCTTTCCGCCGCAGGAGCGCGTGCGGGCCGCGTCGATCATCATCCTGCCCACCGCGCTGGCACCGGCCCTGGCCCCGGTGGTCGGCGGTCTGCTGGTCACCGACGCGTCCTGGCGCTGGGTCTTCTACGTCAACGTGCCGATCGGCATCGCCGCGCTGGTGTTCGGGAGCTTGTTCGTTCAGCAGCACACCGAGAACCAGCCCGGAATCTTCGACTGGCGCGGGTTCGCCCTGTCGGGCGTCGGCCTGGGCCTGTTCATGTACGGGGTCTCCGAGGGCCCTGACCTCGGCTGGGGGTCAGCTCGGATCCTCATCACCGGACTGCTCGGCGCGGCGCTGCTGGCGACGATGGTCGTGGTGGAGTTGCGCACGTACGCCCCAGCCGATCGTGGCGCTGCGCCTGTTCACCAACCGGCTGTTCCGCTCAGCCTCGGGGGCGATCGTCATGGTGTCGATCGCCTTCTTCGGCGTCCTGTTTGCCGTCACCCTGTATTTCCAGGATGGACGCGGCCTGAGCGCGCTGAACGCCGGACTGAGTCAATTCCCCAGCGCGGTCGGGGTGATCGTCGGTTCCCAGCTGTCCAGCCGGGTCATCTACTGGCGTCTGGGGCCCCGGCGCCATCTCACCGGCGGGCTGCTCGGCGTCACCCTGTTCATCGCCTTGCTGGCCCTGCTGGGACCAACCACCAGCCTGTGGTGGGCCCGGCTGATCCTGTTCGGCATGGGCTTCTCCATGGCCCAGGTGTTCGTCCCGGCCCAGGCGGCGTCCTTCGCCACCATCTCCCCGGCTGACACCGGTCGCGCATCGACCCTCTACAACGTCAGTCGCCAGCTCGGGGGTGCCGTCGGAGTCGCCCTGCTCACCACGACGATCGTGCTCGTCGGACCGATTCACCTCGTCGCCGGACACGCCGTGGCGAATCTCACCGCCTACCACGTGTGCTTCCTCGTCGCGGCCGCGTCCGCCCTGCTGGGGGTCGTCGCCTCACTGATGATCGACGATGCCGACGCCGCCCAGACCATGGTCGATCCCCGGGAGCGCAAGCGTGCGGCGCAGGCGGCGGCGAGCGCGGTGGCATCGACAGACGCCCCGGCAGACGCCACGCCGGTCCTCAGACCCTGAAGTCACACCAAGGTCACGCCGAGGTCGAGCCGAGTGCGGGTGACGCCAGCGCAACCGTCAGCTCGAGCACGAACCGCGGGTCACTCAACCGGTCGCCGTAGAGGTCACGTAGCTGCCCCATGCGGTAGCGGACCGTCTGGGGGTGGACGAACAGCGCCCCGGCGATGTCGTCGCGGCGGCCGTGATGCAGGAGCCAGGCGCGGAGGGTGGCGCTGAGTTTTTCGCGCGACCCCGGACTCACCTCCTCGAGTGGCGCCAGGACGCGGGCGCGGAGGTCGGCCAGCGCGGCAGCGTCGGCGCCGAGCACGAGCTCGAGCAGACGGGCGTCGGTGTCCAGGGGCCCCGCGTCGGCGCTCAGCCCGAGACGGAAGCTCTGCACCGCGCGGGCGTAGGACCGTCCCGCCTCCAGCCACGGCCGGGACGGACCGACGGTGGCCGCGCTCGAGCTCAGCCGGCTCAGGAGCTCGGCCCGGTCAGGTTCTCCGCGGGCGGGCACCAGCAGCACCGTGACGTCGGCAGGCAGCCCGGGAAGGTCCACCCCCGGCGCGAGCACGGGAGGTTCGAAGTCAAGCGCGGTGACGGCGGTGTCGGACTCGGGGATCAGCACGGCGATGAGCTGGGCGGGCGCATCCCACTCCGCGAGCTTGGCCGCCGCCACCAGGTCCTCCTCAGGCGCCGCCTCGAGCAGCTTCTGACAGAGGCGCTCACGGCGACGCTGACGGATGAGACTGGTCGAGGCCAGCTCCTCGGCATGTCCGTTGATGCTGGAGACCGACAGCTCGTTGATGTAGGCGAACACCAGCTCGGCGAACAGCGCGACCTCGGTCGCCGCCATGCCCGCGTCGATGGCGCCGACGCCCATGTCGTGCCATGCCGCGCGGGCACCCACGCCATAGGCCGAGGTCAGCGCGTCAATCGAGCGCCCGGCGCGCGCCTCGCCCTGACCGAGGGCGTAGGCCGCGTCGTGGACCCCCTGGAGCTGTGGGCGCCGGCGGCCGGGATCCGGGTTGGAGGCCAGGTCGAGAAACCCATCCAGGGCGACCCGTACCGCCGTCTCGATCCGCGGGCCCATCCCGCCGCGGAAGGGGTCGGCATAACTCGGCACCTCCGTGGTGACGGCGGCGACGACCCGCTGGGCCACCGCGGGAATCCCGGCGCTGAGGCGCGCCGCTACCGCCGGCTCAAGTCGAAATCCAGGCTGAGCGGGCACATCATCACTCGATTGTTCGCTATGACTAATCCCAGAGGCGTTTTTCACCGTCACACGACAGGATTTTACGCCTGAGAGTCATCAGACTCCGCACCGTGAGCACAGCTGCGCCATCACGGCAGGGTCGGCTCGCCGGGCAGGTGCGACGTTGGGCCCGCGCGGTGTCGACTCCCCTGGTGCCCCAGGACTACCTCGACCTGCTCGCACCGCTCAGCGGCAGCGAGCTGCGCGGTCGCGTCGAGTCGATCCATCCCGAGACGGCTGACAGCGCCACCCTGATCATCCGCCCGGGCCGCGGCTGGAGGACGCACCGGCCGGGCCAGTACGTCCGGCTCGGCGTCGATGTCGACGGTGTGCGGCTGTGGCGCGCCTACTCAGTGACCTCGTCTCGGATGGACACGGGCCGCATCTCCATCACGGTGAAGGTGATCCCCGACGGGCAGGTCAGCCACCACCTCGTGCGACATCTCCGGCCGGGTACGATCGTGCAGCTCGATCATGCCACCGGGGACTTCACTCTCCCCGACACGCCCCCGGCCAAGATCCTGTTCGTGACCGCGGGCAGCGGTGTGACGCCCGTGATGGGCATCCTCCGCAACCGCCTCGAGGAGCTCCATGACGTGGTCCACGTGCACGCCGCGCCCACGCGCCAGGACGTCATCTTCGGCGCTGAGCTGCGGCGCCTGGCTGGCCAGGGCCGCCTCAGGCTCATCGAGCACCATGACGATGTCCACGGCTTCCTCACCGCCGACCGGCTCGCTGATCTGGTGGGCGACCTGGCCGAGCGCGAGACCTGGGCGTGTGGGCCCCTCGGGCTGCTCGACGTGCTCGAGGAGATGTTCGCCTCCCGCGGCCTCGGGACCCAGCTGCACACCGAGCGGTTCCGACCCAAGATCCTGGTCACCGGGGAGGGCGGCAGCGTGAGCTTCACCCGCCAGGCCAAGACGGTCCAGGCTGACGCGGCCACGACGATCCTCAGCGCCGGTGAGGCGGCGGGAGTGCTCATGCCCAGCGGCTGTCGGATGGGGGTCTGCTTCGGTTGCGTCGCCCCCTTGACCGAGGGCGCCGTGCGGGACCTCCGCACCGGCGCGGTCACCACCGCGGCCCCGGGCGACAACGTCCAGATCCAGACCTGCATCCACGCCGCCGCCGGCGCGTGCCACATCGACCTCTGACGACCAGGAGCTCCTCCCCATGACGGTTCTGCAGAACAAGGAAGTCAACCCGACCGCCCACCTCAGCGCGGAGGACATCGAGCAGCTCGGCGCGGAGCTCGACGCGATCCGGGAGGAGGTCATCGCCTCCCGGGGGGCACGTGATGCGGACTACATCCGCAGCCTGATCGCTCGCCAGCGTGCCCTGGAACTGGGCTCGCGCGTGGTGCTGCTGATGTCCCGCGTCCCCGCCGCCTGGCTCCTCGGCACCGCGGGACTGAGCGTGGCGAAGATCCTGGAGAACATGGAGATCGGACACAACGTCATGCACGGCCAGTGGGACTGGATGCGTGACCCGAAGATCCACTCCACCAGCTGGGAGTGGGACAACGTCACCCCGGCTGATCAGTGGAAGCACTCCCACAACGAACTGCACCACACCTACACCAACGTCATCGGCAAGGACAACGACCTGGGCTACGGGATCATGCGGGTCGACGAGGATCAGCGCTGGATCCCGTTCTACCTGGCCCAGCCGTTGTGGAACCTCATCAACGCCTGCTTCTTCGAGTACGGAATCGCCGCCTACGACCTCGAGCTGGGCAAGAACCTGGCCAAGCACCGGCGCAACGATCCCGACTTCCGAGCCCGTCTCCGCCAGGTGGGGTCCAAGATCAGGGCCCAGGTGACCAAGGACTATCTCGTCCATCCGCTGCTGTCGGGCCGGTCGGCCCCCGCCACGCTGAAGGCGAACTTCACCGCCAACCTCGTGCGCAACCTGTGGACCCACTCGGTGATCATGTGCGGCCATTTCCCCGAGGGTGTGGAGACCTTCGCGCGTCGTTCCATCCACGGCGAGACCCGCGGTGAGTGGTACCTGCGCCAGATGCTCGGCTCCGCCAACGTCAGCGGCTCGGACTTCATGCATCTGATGACCGGCAACCTGTCCTTCCAGGTCGAGCACCACCTCTATCCCGACCTCCCGAGCAACCGCTACAAGGAGATCGCGCCCAAGGTGCAGGCCCTGTTCGAGCGCTACGGCCTGACCTACACGACGGGCTCCCTGCCCCGCCAGGTCGCCTCCGCCTGGCACAAGGTGATCCGCCTCTCCCTGCCTAACGGCTTCCTTGAGGAGGCCAAGGCCGATCCGGCCACCGCCGTGGCCAAGCTCAGGCGCCAGGCCGCCCACCGACCACAGGATCGCGCGGCGCTCGCCCACGCCGCCTGAGGCGGCGCCTCAATCCAGGGTCTGCACCAGGGTCTGGCGCTCACCGTCGAGCCTGACCCGCGCGCTCGCCCCGTTGATCAGGGCGAGCTGAGGGACGACGTGGCCGCAGTCCACGTCGAGCACCACCGGGATGCCGAGGTCGCCCAGCGCGCTGTGCACCGCCTCCTCCTGGGTGAAGCCAGCCGAGTCGGGGGCGTGGCTACGACCCACGAGGACGGCGTTGGCGGACTCGAACCAGCCCGCCAGCCGAAGGCTCCATAGGCCCCGGGCGATATCCAGTGCCGCGGATTCGGCAGCCTCGACGTAGACGATGAGTCCATCCGCAGCCTCCCGGGCGCCAAAGCCGGCCACGTCCCCGAAGCGACTGCCGGCCAATGGGGCCAGGACCTCGACACAGCCGCCGATCAGCCGTCCGCGCACATCAAGGTCCTGAGCACCGCCGTCAAGCCGCCGCCAGCGTCCGGGTGCGTCGAGGGTGTAGACGGAGTCCGTGGGATCGCGCCGGAAGTCGCCGTGACCGGCGGCCGCTGAGCGCTGCAGACGCGTGGCGGACTGGGCCAGCTGCGCGCCGCCTTCCGCGGCGGCCGCGCGCGTCCAGTGAACGACCTCCTCGGGCAGCTCATACGGTGTGTCCATGAGGTTCTGGCCATGCAGCGTGGCGACGCCACACACCGTGGTCAGGGGGACCAAGAGCGTGGACAGGTCCGAGTAGCCGATCAGCCACGTCGGGTCAGCGGCGGCGATCGCCTCGAGATCGAGGAACTCCAGGATCTCAACCGCCAGTTCACCGCCCCACGGCGGGATGACCGCACGGACGTCGGGGTCGGTCAGCATGCGGGTGAACTCGTCCGCCCGCTCCCGCGGCGGAGCGCTGACCACGCCCGCGCCATCGAGACATTCCCCCAGCCGTACCCGGTATCCGGCCCGCTCCAGCCAGGCGACCGCGAAGTCGAGCCGGGCCCGCAGCTCGGCCGGGACACCGGCGGACGGTGCGGTCACGCCGATGAGCTCTCCAGTCATCAGCGGCCTGGGATAGCGGATCGGCACGCCGCGACCTTAGCCCACGCCCACCATCAGGCGAGACGAGTGCGCGGGCTGGTTGAATCCTCGCGATGTCCCCTGCTCCCCGCCGCCGCTCCGCCTCCCTGCCCGGGCTTCTGCCCGAGGCCGCCCCCGGAGAGATCCTCGTCTGGACCGACGGCGCCTGCCAGCGCAACCCCGGCCCTGGCGGCTGGGCCGCGGTGGTCTGCTGGGAGGACGGGGTCGTGGAGGAGCACAGCGGCGGTCTGCCCCACACCACCAACAACGTGATGGAGATGACCGCGGCCCTGGAGGCCCTGCGCGCCCTGCCCCCCGGGTCGCGGGCCTGCATCGTCACCGACTCGCGCTACCTCCATGACGGCATGACCTCCTGGATGGCCGGCTGGAAGCGCAAGGGCTGGAAGACGGCCTCAGGCGACCCGGTCAAGAACCAAGAGCTGTGGGTCGCGCTCGAATCGGCCGCCGCCAGCCATGAGCAGGTGCGCTGGCACTGGATCAAGGGACACATCGGCCACGCGCTGAATGAGCGCGCCGACGTGCTGGCGGTGGCGGCCACCCAGGCGGCGGCCCGCGCCGGTGGATGAGCCCCGGCTGTTCGGGCGCGCGCTTGACCTCGCCGAGACCGCCGTCACGGTGCAGGTGCGCGACGGCCAGACGATCCTCACCGCCGAGGCGCCGGGTACCTCAGACGAGGCACTCACCCGGATCAACGTGATCGAGTGCGCCGACCTCGACGCCGCGCTCGCGTTGGTCGCTGGCCAGCGAGCGGCCACAGCCAGCGCCACCCCCTATCTCCTGCTGAGCTGGATCCCCCACGCGCCCGCCACCGTCACCGGCGACCGCGGCCTCATCGCCGACATCGAGGCCTGGCGCCGGGCGGTCGATGCCCAAGGACGCTACGTGATGGGGAGTTCGCTCGGCGGCATCGAAGCCGCCGCGACCCAAGGCATGCGCGACCCGCGGACAGTGGCTGCGGACACGCCGTTCAACCAGGTGGATGATCTCACCGTCGCCGTGGAGGTCGTGCTCGCCGCCAACCGTCGTCGAGCGCTCGAGCTCGCGGCGGCCCACCCGCTGGCGCGCACCCAGACCGTCGAGGTGCGGCCGTTCCTCCGCACCGATTGACCCCCGCCGACGTGGAGCCATGCGCCACAACAGTCATATTGACTGCTTTGCCGCATCGCTCCTAGCCCTCCATCGCCTCCGAGGCCTCGAGCCAGCGCTCCTCCAGCGCCTCGCGCGCGGCCCCCATCGCCGTCAGCTCCGCGGTGAGCTCGGCCAGGCGCAGGTGGTCGGAGGCGGCATCCGCCATCGCCAGCTGCAACTCGGCCTCACGCTCGCCGGCTCGCTCGATGTCACGTTCCAGCCGCTGGATCTCCTTCCGCGCGGCCCGGAGCTGTCCGCCGGATCCCCCCGGCCGGCGCGCCACCGGAGCGCCACCCGCAGCGACCGGCGCCGCCACACCGCCGGCGCCGCCCGCCAGCTCCCCGAGGTACTGCTCGATCCCGCCCGGCACGTGGCGGATGCCCCCGCCCGGAGCGAGGGCGAACACGTTGTCAGTGGTGCGCTCGATGAAGTAGCGGTCGTGGCTGACCACCACGAGCGTGCCGGGCCAGCTATCGAGCAGATCCTCCAGCGCGGTCAAGGTGTCGATGTCGAGGTCATTGGTCGGCTCGTCGAGCAGCAGCACGTTCGGCTCGCCCATGAGCAGGCGCATCAGGCCCAGGCGTCGGCGCTCACCGCCGGACAGGTCGGCCACCTTGGTCCGCAGCCGCTCGCCGCGGAAGCCGAAGCGCTCGGCCAGACGCCCGGCGGTGATCTGCTCGCCCCCGGCCAGGGTGGCGACGCCGCGGACGTCCTCGATCGCCTCCAGCACCGTCAGCGCCAGCGGCAGCTCGGCGGTGTGCTGAGAGAGCAGAGCCAGCTTGACCGTCTGTCCGGTGACCAGGCCGCCCGCGCTCGGCCGCAGCTGACCCGCCAGGATCTGCAGCAGGGTGGTCTTGCCGCTGCCGTTGACCCCGACGAGCGCGAGACGCTCCCCCGGCGCGATCCGCCAGGTCAGCTGGTGCAGCAGGCGCGGCCCGCCCGGGTAGGTGAAGTCGATCGCCTCGGCCTCCACCGCGGTGTTGCCCAGCCGCGCATGGGCGAACCGCAGCAGCTCGGTGCTGTCGCGCACGGGCGGCTCATCGGCGATCAGCGCGTTCGCGGCCTCGATCCGGAACTTGGGCTTGCTCGTCCGCGCCGGGGGTCCCCGCCGCAGCCAGGCCAGCTCCTTGCTGATCAGCTGCTGGCGCTTGACCTCGAGCGTGGCAGCCTGGCGGGCGCGCTCGGCCCGCGCCAGCGTGTAGGCGGCATACCCACCCTCGTACTGGTGGACCTGGGTGTCGGCGACCTCCCAGGTGCTCGTGGCGACCTCATCGAGGAACCAGCGATCGTGGGTGATGATCACCATGGCGCCACGCCGGCGTTGGAGGTGTCCCGCCAGCCAGGCGATGGCCTCGACGTCGAGGTGGTTGGTGGGCTCATCCAGCAGCAGCAGCTCGGGCTTGGTCAGCAGCAGGTTGGCCAGCGCGATGCGCCGGCGCTCGCCGCCCGACAGCGTCTCGGTGCGTGTCTCACGGCCGGCGGAGAAGCGCGCGAAGGCGACCCCGCCGAGCAGGCCGTTGAGCACGTCGCGGAAGTCGGGGTCGGCCGCCCACTCGTGCTCGGGGCGATCTCCGGCCAGGGCCTGTTGCACCGTCTCATGACGGTCGAGGTCATCGCCCTGGGACAACCGGCCGATGCTCAGCCCGCTGTTGGTCACCACCTGACCGGCGTCGGGCTCGATCTCCTGGGCGATGAGCTGCATGAGGGTCGACTTGCCCTGTCCGTTCTGGCCGACCACACCGATCCGCTCGCCGTCGGCGATTCCCAGGGTCACGTCCTGGAGGATCGTGCGGGCGGCGTAGTCCTTGGACACCGCGGAGAGGTTGACGAGATTGCGCACGATCGACATAGGCCTGGACCCCGATGATGACGCACTCCCGCGGGAGACACTCAAGCCTGGCTCGAGGGTTGTGGCTCCGGCCGACTCCCTGCGTGCCCGAATCCGCGGGCTGCACCCGACGTACTTCCACGCCAGCTGGGTGTGCAGCGCCCTGCGGCGCTCACTCCCCCACGCGGATCGGCTCCGCCGGGACCTCTCCGGCGAGCAGGCCGGGGAGCAGGTCGAGCAGGTTGGCCGGCGTGGGGATGTCCCCGGCGGCGCTGACGTCGGCCAGATCGGCCAGGGACAGCCAGCGACAGTCGGAGAACTCGGTGCTTTCAGCCGGCTCCATCCCGCTGAACACCGGGTCAAAGGCATCGACGTGGGCCAGCCACCAGCGCTCGCGGGCGTCGAACACCGTCCCGTGCCAGTGGAACACGAAGCGCCGCCGGAACACCTCAGGTCCCAGCGTCACGCCCGCCCGACCGGTCTCCTCGAGCACCTCGCGCACCACCGCGGCCTCGAAGCTCTCCCCCGCCTCCACCTCGCCCCCCACCGGATACCAGTACGCGTGTCCGTCCGGACGGGGCAGGCTGCGGAACAGCAGCACGCGGTCCGCGGGGTCGATCATCAGCACCCGGGCGGCCTGGCGCACGGGCAGCGGCTCAGGGGGAGAGGACACGGCCGCGTAGTCTGCCAGCGAGTGGAGATCGGCGAGGTGAGATACGCACGTCAGGACCCGGGGTTGGTGGTGCTGGAGAACTTCCACGCCATCAAGCACGCCCTGCGCTTCGGCGGCCACCTGCTCGGCGCCTGGACCGCTGACGCCGACGAGCTCGACGCCCTCACCGCCCAGCTCGCCCCCGACATCCACATCCCCGCCGAGCTCGTCGACCTCGCGACGCTCAAGCAGGTCGCTCCGCGCGGTCAGGTCGTCGCGGTGGCCCGGCGACCCCGCCAGCCCGCCCCCGCCGACGTGCTGGCCGGACCGGGCCACGTGATCCTGCTGGAGAACCCCGCCCACCTGGGGAACCTGGGTGCGGCCATCCGCGTCGCGGCGGCGGCCGCGGCCGCGGGCGTCATGACCACCGGGCGCCAGAACCCGTGGCACGCCGACGCACTGCGCGGCAGCGCCGGGCTGCACTTCGCCCTTCCCGTCCACCACGTCCCCGATCCGCCGAGCACCGGCGGGCGCGAGCTCATCGCGCTGGACCCGGACGGGGAGGCGCTGTCACCGACCGCCTTCCCACAGAAGGCGGTCCTCGCCTTCGGTACCGAACGCGGCGGGCTGAGCGACGCGTTGCTCGCCCGGGCGGACCGGCGCGTCGCCCTCCCCATGGCCCCCGGCGTCTCCTCGATGAACCTGGCCACCGCGGTGGCGGCCACGCTGTACGCGCTGAAGCTCAGCGGCTGAAGTCGCGCATCTCGCGCGCGACCTCGCGGGCGGTGTCGCGCGCCTTGATCGACTCGCGCTTGTCCCACATGTCCTTGCCCCGGGCGATGGCGATCTCCACCTTGGCGCGTGAGCGGCTGGAGCCCTCACCGGAGAAGTAGATGCGCGTCGGCACGACGGTCAGCCCCCGCTCGCGGGTGGCCGCGATGATCTTGTCGATCTCGCCCCGGTGCAGCAGCAGCTTGCGGTCGTGCTCGGGCACGTGGTTGTCGTGGGAGGCGTTGGCGTAGGGCGCGATGTAGGAGCCGACCAGCCACGCCTCGTCGTCGCGGATTGTCACGTAGGCGTCCTTGAGCTGGGCCTGGCCGTCGCGCAGGGACTTCACCTCGGTGCCGGTGAGCACCATGCCCGCCTCGAACCGCTCGGTGAGGGTGTAACGGAACGAGGCCGACCGGTTGGTGGCCACGTCACCCGCGGCCGCTTTGCGTTTTCCACCTTTAGCCATCTGAGTCCTCAGAGGGTAGGACGAGGTCGACACGTCCCCGCGGGGCGTCGATCGAGTCGACCTGCACCCGGATCGGATCGCCCAGGCGCAGGGCCCCACCGCGCTCGCCGATCAGGGCCGTCGCCGCCTCGTTGAGCTCGAACCAGTCACCGCGCAGGGACCGCACCGCCAGCATCCCCTCGTACTCGCGGTGCGGGCCGAAGGCGATGAACGCGCCGGCTCCGATCACCCCGACGATCTCCCCGTCAAAGCGTCCCGCGGTCGGCCCCGCCTCGCCCAGGTGCCGCTCGAGCAGGAAGCAGCGGGCCACGTCGTCACAGTCGCGCTCGATGATCATCGCCGCGCGCTCGGAGGCCGAGCACACCGGTCCGGCCGCGGCGACGAAGGACGCCTCGGGCGCGAGGTGGTCCCCGGAGACCAGCGACATCAGCGCGCGGTGGCAGATGAGGTCCGGATAGCGGCGGATCGGCGAGGTGAAGTGACAGTAGGACTCCAGCGCGAGCCCGGAGTGGCCGCGGTTGTCATCCAGGTAGATCGCCTGCTTGAGGGAACGCAGCACGATGCGTCCCAGCGCCAGCCCCCCGCGGCCGTCATGGGCACGCACCCAGTCGGCCACCAGCCCCGAGGCCTCCCCCACCACCTCACCGGCCTGCTGGGGGCTCAGGGGGCCCCCGGGCACCGGTGGTGTCGGCACCCCGAGGGACTCGAGCTGGGAGAGCATCCGCTCGACCGCCATCGGCTCGGGCCGCTCGTGCACGCGGTAGAGCGCCGGCACCTTGGCCTGCTCCAGCCGCCTGGCCACCTGCTCGTTGGCGGCGATCATCAGGTGCTCGATGAGGCGGTGGGACTCGGTCTGGACCTCGCGCTCGATCGCGGCCACGTGGCCGGCTGGGTCGAAGCGGAACGACGGCTCGCTGGACTCGATCACCAGCGCCGCCCCCGACTTGCGCGCCTCGATCGACGCCGCACAGGCCCGGGCGGCGGCCAGGCCCGACCCCCACGGCTCCTCCGCGCGCTCGGAGCCGTCGAAGATCCGGTCGACGAACCCGTAGGTGAGGCGCTTGTCCGAGCGGATCAGCGCGCTGGAGAAGGCGGCGCGCCGCACCTCGCCGTCACGCACGAACATCTCCACCGTCAGCGCGCGACGATCCTCGTCGGGGACGAGGGAGCAGACGCCGTTGGACAGCTCGACCGGGAGCATCGGCTCGACCGCCCCGGGGACATACACCGAGGTTCCGCGGCGGTAGGCCTCCCGGTCGACCGGGGAGCGCGGCCCCACGTAGGAGGAGACGTCGGCGATGTGCACCCACACCCGCCAGCCGCCGTCCTCCTCCCGGCAGGAGATCGCGTCGTCGAAGTCCCGCGCGGTGTCGGGGTCGATGGTGAAGGTGACGAGGTCACGCAGGTCCCGGCGGGCTCCGGACCCGTCGTCGATCGGCGCCTCGGCCGCGCTGCGGGCCGCGCGCCCCACCGCGGGGTCGAAGCCGCGCGCCAGCCCACGGTCGAGCATCAGCGCCTCGATCACGTCACGGGCCACCTCAGGACGCCCGAGGCGACGCAGCACCTTGGCGCGTGAACCGCCGCCCTTGCCGTGCCCGCGGGCGGGCAGGCCCGGGGAGACCAGGACCAGGTCGCCCTCGCCGTAGCGTGAGTCGCGGTTCAGGGCCATGCGCGGGCCGGGCCCGAAGAACGGCTCGGCCACGAGGAACTTGCCACGGCGCTCCACCAGCGCCACCCGCGCCGCACTCGGCGCCGGGGTCCTAGAGCTCACCCGCCAGGACGCTCTCGGCCTTGCGCAGCGCCGCCGGGCCGGGGGCGCTGGGGTTGTCGGCGACGTAGTAGTTCGGCTTGATGCCGGGCCCGCGGGTCAGGTCCTTGCCCTGGGCGACGCCGGTGCCGCCGAGGTTGGTGCCGTTCGGGGTGAAGAACTCGCCCACGGTGATGTCGAGGATGCCGCCCCCGGCGACGGGCTGGCTCTCCTGGAAGACGCCCTTCCCGTAGGTTCGGGTGCCGACGACCTTGGCCCGGCCGCGCTGCTGGAGGGCGGCGGTGAGGATCTCCGCGGCCGAGGCGGTGCCGCGGTCGACCACCACGGTCATGGGGATGGTCGGGGCGATGACCTTGCCACTCGCGGTGTACACGGTGGTCGGTTGATTGCGCCCCCGGGTCGAGACGACGGTGCCGCTGGAGATGAACAGGGATGCCGCGGCCACGGCCTGGTTGACCAGGCCACCGGGGTTGTCGCGCATGTCGAGGATGATCCCCTGTGCGCCCTGCTTCTCCACCGCCCTGACCTGCTTGGCCAGCTGGGCGGCGCTCCCCTGGGTGAACTGCGCGAAGACGATCCAGCCGAGCTTCTTGCCGTGGTACTTCAGGATGGTCGAGCTGGCGACCGGCTCGGTGACCTGACGGCGGGTCAGCGACACGGTGTGGCGTTTGCCGTTCGACAGCAGGGTCAGGGTCACCTTGGTGCCCGATTTACCCGTCACCCGGCCGGTGTCCTGGGTTTCAGACAGGCCCTTGAGGGACTTGTTGTCCACCGCGATGATGATCTCACCGGGGGTGATACCGGCGGCCGCGGCCGGCCCGCCGGCGAACACCGCGCCGATGAGCAGGCCGCGTTTGCCTGAGGCCGGGGTCACGCTCACCCCGATGCCGGTGACCTGCGGGTTGGTCTCCTGCTTGAACGGCTGGAGCTGCCGGGGCGGGTAGTAATGGCTGTAGGGGTCATCCAGGCTCTGGACGGCGGCCTCGAGCCCCTTGTTCACCAGCGACTGGGCGCTGACGGGCCGGTAGTAGTTCTTCTCGATCAGGCCGAGGATGTTCTCGGTCTGCTGGTCCTGGGCACTCTGGCTCGTGAACGCCGAGCGGAACCACCCGGGCATCCAGCCCGTATGCCCGCCGGCGAACAGGCCGACCACCAGGGCGACCACGACGAGAGCCACGACCAGCGGCCACCTCGTTCCGGACCGGCGGCGCGACGAGTTCATCGTTGAATGAGGGTACCCGGGCGCCATGGCCCGGCTCCCACCCGGCCGGTTAGCGCGCGATTAGCTCAGACGCGGAGGAAGCGCCGCAACGACAGGCCCGAGCCGATGGAGGAGACGGCCACACCGGCGCCGATCAGCACGAGCACGAGCCAGACGAACGGGATGGTCTGGGGCGCGCGCAGCAGCGACCAGTTTCCGGCCAGGGGATCGAGCAGAGCGACCTTCATGGTGCCGAGGATGATCAGCGCGACCACCGCTCCGGCCGCTCCCACGAGCACCCCCTCGATGACGAAGGGCCAGCGGATGAACCAGTCGGTGGCACCCACCAGCTTCATCACCTCGACCTCGCGACGCCGGGCATACAGCGACAAACGGATCGTGTTGCCGACCAGCAGCACGGAAGCGAGGATCAGCAGCACGGCGAGGAGCGCCGCGGTGATGGTCACCAGCTTGGTCACCTCGAGCACCTTCTTGGTGTCGGAGGTGTGGTTCGAGACGTTCTGGATCGCCGGATCGAGCAGCTTGCCGTTGGCGTCGATCGCCGCGCGGATGGCCAGGGCGGCCGCCGGGTTCGACGGGACCACGTGGAAGGTGTCGGGCAGCGGATTGGTCGACAGCAGCTCGTACGCCGCCGGGTCCGACTTCTTCTGCTGCGCGTAGGCCTGGGACTTGGACTCGAAGCTGACCCGCTTGACGTCGTGGATGCCCGCCAGCTCGGACTTGACCCGGGTCTCCTGCGCCGGCGTCGCCGACGTCTTCATGTAGACGTCGACCTCGACCTGGTTGCGGACACCGTTGGCCGAGCCCTGGGTCGCCTGGACGATCGGGATGAACACGCCGACCACGACCATGGTGACGACGATCGCGGCCAGCGCGGCGAATGACGGGGCCGCGTTGCGGCGCATGGCGCGTAGCGCCTCCTTGAGGAAGAAACCCAGCTTCATGGTCTACAGGCCGTCCGGGGCCTGGGGCGGGTTGCGCATCCGCTCGGCGAACTCGCGCGTCGACTCATCCCGGGCGTAGAGGCCGGTGGCCTCGTCGCGGATGACCCGGCCGCGGGAGAGCTCGAGCACCCGGCGGCGCATCCGGTTGACCAGGACGTTGTCATGGCTGGCGACCATGACGGTCGTCCCGGTGCGGTTGATCCGGTAGAGCAGCCGCATGATGTCGATGCTCGTGTCCGGGTCGAGGTTGCCGGTGGGCTCGTCGGCCAGCAGCAGCGGCGGATGGTTGACGAACGCCCGGGCGATCGACACCCGCTGCTGCTCACCCCCCGACAGCTGGTCCGGATAGCTGTGCAGCTTCAGGGACAGGCCGGTGAGGCGCAGGACGTCGGGGACCTTGGCCCGGATCTCCTTGCGCGAGTGCCCGGTGGATTGCAGCGCGTAGGCGACGTTGTCGTACACGGTGCGGTTCGGCAGCAGCTTGAAGTCCTGGAACACCACCCCGAGGTTGCGGCGGTAGTAGGGCACCTTGGCCCGGCGGATCTGGGCCAGGTCGCGCCCGGCCACGCGGATCGTGCCCGAGGTCGGCTCGATCTCCTTGATCAGCGTGCGGATGAGCGTCGACTTGCCCGAGCCGCTGGAGCCGATGAGGAAGATGAACTCGCCCCGGTCGACGCTGAAGGTCGCCTGGTCCAGACCCATGTCCCCGGACGGGTACCGCAGGGACACGCCACGGAATTCGACGACCGGGCGACTGCCCGCCGGCGGGCTGCTGGAGAGGGGTGCGGAGAGGCGCGCCGAGCGCTGCGCGGACCGCGCGTTTGTCTGCCCGGAGCCGGAGGCGGTGACCCGCCGGCGGCTACCCGAGTTCTGCTGAGAATTCGCCATAAGCGTGGACCAGCCTACCTCGCCCAACCTGAGCGGGACCGAAATTTCGCCCTGGTGCAACGCAACTTTCAGGGGGCTCGCTACCGTTTGAGCACTGTGCCGTCAATAACCACCCAGGTGCTCTCCAACGGGCTTCCTCTCCACCAGATCAGCCTCGAGGGCACCCGCGCGGTCACCCTGCTGGTCGCCTTCGACGCCGGTGCACGCACCGAGCGCCCGGAGGAGAACGGCATGGCTCACTTCCTCGAGCATCTCGTGTTCAAGGGCGGGGAGAAGTACTCCGACTACCGTCAGGTCAACGAGGCGGCCGAGAACGCCGGCGCGGTCCTCAACGCCTACACCTCGCACGATCTCGTGGCCTTCCACATCACCGCGCGCTCGACCAAGCTGCTCGAGGCCGCGGACCTGCTGACCGACTTCGTGGGGCGCCCCAAGCTCGACGCCACGGAGTTGGACAAGGAGCGCGGGGTGGTCATCCAGGAGATCGCCCGCTACAGCGACCAGCCCGCCTCGCTGGCGGAGAACCTCATCGACGAGGCGGTGTTCGGCGACCACCCGCTCGGGCGCAAGGTCCTCGGCACCACCGAGCACCTGCGCGAGACCTTCACCCGCGAGGGGATCGTCGCCTTCCGCTCCCGCCAGTGGGCCCCCAGCCGCGGGGCCGCCTTCGTGGTGGGCAACCTGTCGCAGCTCAGCGCCGCCGACCAATCCGCCTTCGAGGCGCTGTTCGAGCGCTTCCCCACCGGACCCGAGCCCGAGCCCTACGTCCCCGCCCCGCCGCTGGAGCCCAAGATCCTCGTCACCGAGCGCGATTCGAACCAGTCGCACTTGCGCATGTCCTACCGGCCCGCCATCGACGTGCAGGAGCCGCGACAGCGCGCGGCGCTGACCATCTACTCGACGCTGCTGGGCGGCTCGATGGGCTCACGCCTGTTCGACGAGATCCGCGAGCAGCGCGGCCTGGCCTACTCGGTCGGCGCCTATCCGCACGCCTACGCCGACGTGCCGGTGCTCCAGCTGTCGGCGGGCCTGCAGTCCGACAAGGCGCTGGAGGCCTACCGGCGCATGCGCGACGTCGTCAGCGAGCTGCGTGAGGAGGGTCCGCGGCCCGAGGAGGTCGAGCGAGCGCGCGCGTTCGCCGCCGGGGCCCGGGCCATCGCCTTCGAGAGCACCAACGCGATCGCCCGCAACGCCGCCGGTCAGGCGATCGTGTTCGGGCAGTCGATCGACCCCGACTCGGTGATCGAGCGCCTGGACGCCGTCACGCTGGACGAGGTCCGCGAGGTTGCCGCCGGGGTCGCTGATGAACTCGCCGTGGCATGCGTCGGTCCCCACACGGTGTCGGAGTTTGAATCCGCCTAGAGCGGTGCTGCGGGCTGCGGTCTGTGGGACCGCAGCTCTGTTGGCGACGCTTGCGCTGAGCGCCTGCGGCGGCTCGGGCCACGCCGGCGCCGCTCCGGCGACGGTGAGCGTCTCCCGGGACGGCGGCGCGGGCACGGCGACGTCGGCGACGACGCCTGTCGCCACGGGTACCCAGACGTCGGCGGTGAGCCGTTCTCCGGCGCTGGCCCACCTGCAGGCGGTGCTCGCCCACCAGGCGGACAGCCTCGGACCTCACGTCGGCATCGCCGTGGCGGACCTCTCGAGCGGTCAGATGCTGTTCGGTCGCAATCTCAACCTGGCTCAGCCGCCGGCGTCGCTGGAGAAGCTGTGGACCTCGGCCGGGCTGCTGTGGCTGCTGGGAGCGAACGCACGCCTGCACACCCAGCTGCTCGGCAGCGGCCACCTCGGCGCCGGTGGGGTGTGGGACGGCAACCTGTACCTACGCGGTGACGGGGATCCAACCTTGGGCGACGGCGGCTGGAACAAGGTCTACGAGGACGGCTATGGCCCGACCGGCGCTCAGCTGGTGGCCGACCTGCGCGCCCGCGGGATCCGGCGGGTGACCGGGCACCTGTACGCCGACCCGTTCCGCTTCGACTCCGCCGAGGGCGGTCCCGCCACCGGCGACGCTCCCGACCCCGGGGACTACGGCGGCCGGATGAGCGCCCTGGTCTATGACCACGGCTACATCGTGAACGGCCTGGGTCCGGCCGCCACCACCGTGCACCTGGTGGCGTTGACCGCGCGAGCGTCGGATGTGGGCCTGTACGCATCCCGCACGCTGGCCCGGACCCCCGCTGATGCGACGGTCCTCGCGACCCTGAGCTCGCCACCGCTGTCGACCATGCTCGGGCTCATGGACGTGCCCTCTGACGACCTCTTCGCCGACCTGTTCGCCAAGCAGCTGGGCTATCAGCTGTTCGGCCGCGGAACCTTGAACCTGGGCGCTCTGGCCATTCGCCAGGCGATCACCCAGCATTACGGGCTGTCGCCGACCATCTTCGACGGGTCGGGACTCGACAAGGCCGACCGCTCCACCCCCGCCCAGTTCCTCGCCCTGTTGCGGGCCATGTCCGGCAGCTCGGTGGGCTCGGAGGTGCGCGCGGCGCTACCGGTGGTGGCCACCTCCGGCACCGTCGCGGGTATCGGCGTCAAGACGCCGGCGGCGGGGCGCTGTCAGGCCAAGACCGGCTCACTCGACAACGTCAGCAACCTGGCGGGGTACTGCCGCGTTCGCGGCGGCGACACCGTGGCCTTCGTGTTCATGATCGACGGCCCGTCGAATGAGCAGGCGTTCGCGGACTTCACGCCGATGGTCGGTGCGGTCGCGGGCTATTAGCCAGCGAGGCGCGAACGGCTAGCCGATGGCGACCATGCGCTCGATGGGGATCCGCGCCAGGTCGGCCACCGCGGTGTCGACCTTGACCTCGGCGCCACCGACGCCGGCCAGCGCGTCGCGCAGCTTGGGCAGGGTGATCATCTTCATGTAGCGACACGACGCCGCCTCGTTGGCGGCGATGAACGCCATGTCCGGGGCGGCCTGGCGCAGTCCGTGCAGCATGCCCGTCTCGGTCGCCACGATCGCCGTGTCGTGCGCACCGGAGTCGGCCATCGCCCGGGCGTAGTCGAGCATGCCACCGGTCGAGAGCATGTGCACCCCGTCAGCACTGACGTCGCCCGACGCCACGTACTCGAGCAGCGGGGTCGAGCACCCGCACTCGGGATGGATGAGGAAGTCGGCGCCGGGGTGGGCGTCGCGGGCGGCATTGATGTCGTGGGGACGGATCCCGGCGTGGACGTGGCACTCACCGTCCCACACGTGCATGGCGATCCCCAGCGTCCGCTCGACGTAGGCCCCAAGGAACATGTCGGGACCGAAGAGGATCTCGGTGTCGGATCCGCGGGTGGCGAGGATGTGCTCGACCACCGAGACGGCGTTGGAGGAGGTGACGCAGTAGTCGGTCTCGGCCTTGACCGCCGCGGTCGTGTTGACGTACATGACCACGACGCGCTTGGCCGGGTCGAACTGGGCCTTCCAGTCACGCAGCTGCTCGGCGGTGATCGAGTCGGCCAGTGAGCAGCCGGCGTCGGCGTCCGGGATGATCACGCGCTTGCCCGGGCTGAGCACCGAGGCGGTCTCGGCCATGAAGTGCACACCGCAGAAGATGATCTCCTCCGACGCCGTGGCCGCGGCCTGGCGGGAGAGGCCGAGGGAGTCGCCGACGTAGTCGGCCACCTGCTGGATCTCGGGCAACTGGTAGTTGTGGGCGAGGATGACCGCGCCGCGCCGCGCGGCCAGCTCACGGACCTCGGCCTGCATCGCCGGGATGTTCTCCAGCAACAGCGGCCCGAGGTCAGAGCCGTGGGACGCGGCGTCGAGCATCGGGAGTGCGTTCATGACAGCGGCTCCAGGAGCAGTGAGAGGTCGAGGGCGGGGGCGCTGTGGGTGAGGGCGCCGACCGAGATGAAGTCTACGCCGGTGTCCGCCACGCCCCGGATCGCGTCGGGGGTGAAACCGCCCGAGGCCTCCAGCTCGGCGCGTCCGGCGACCAGTTCCACCGCCTGGCGGAGCAGCGGCGGGGCCATGTTGTCGAGCAGGATGCGGAAGCGGGTCCCCTCCGGCGCGTG
>CAZZVR010000023.1:0-27121 GCA_964657595.1 Burkholderia sp. PAMC 26561
CGGCAAGGCGATCATCATCCTCAACCCGGCCGACCCGCCGCTGCTGATGCGCGACACGGTCATCTGCGCCATCGACGCTGACGTCGACCGCGACGCCATCATCGCCTCGATCGAGGCGATGGCCGCCGAGGTGGCCGCCTACGTTCCGGGCTACCGTCTCGTCGTGCCGCCGCAGTTCGCGGCTGATCGAGTGACGATCTTCCTCGAGGTCGAGGGGCGCGGGGACTTCCTGCCGCCCTATGCGGGCAATCTGGACATCATGACCGCCGCCGCCGTGCGGGTCGGTGAGGAGCTGGCCCGGGCGCGGGATGCCGCGGCTCCGGGAGGGAAGGCGACCGTCGGGGTCGGGTCGTCTCCCGGAGTGCGCGCCGGACAGGCCGAGGTCGAGGCCTGATGCGCGCGGTTCGCGTCACCGACAGCTGTCTGCGCGACGGCTCCCACGCGGTCCGCCACCAGCTGGCGCCCAGCCAGGTGCGGGACGCCGTCGCCGCGCTCGACGCCGCCGGGGTGCCGGTGCTCGAGGTCTCTCACGGCGACGGCCTGGGTGGCAGCTCCTTCACCTACGGCTTCTCGGCCACGCCCGAGCGCGAGCTCATTGCCACCGCGGTGGCCACCGCCCAGCGGGCCCGGATCGCGGCGCTGCTGCTGCCGGGCATCGGCACCCACGAGGACATCCACGCCGCCGCCGAGCTCGGGGTCTCGATCGTGCGGATCGCCACCCACTGCTCCGAGGCCGACATCTCGATCCAGCACTTCGCCATCGCTCAGGAGCTGGAGCTCGAGACAGTCGGCTTTCTGATGATGTCGCACTCCCAGCCGGCCTCGGTCATCGCCGAGTCGGCCGCGATCATGGCCGCCGCCGGAGCTGACTGCGTCTACGTGGTCGACTCCGCCGGGGCGATGGTGCCGCCGCAGGTCACCGCGCGCGTCGAGGCGGTCCGCGCGGCCATCCAGCGTGACGGCCATGACATCCAGGTCGGCTTCCACGGGCACGAGAACCTCGCCTGCGGAGTGGCCAACACCCTGGCCGCGATCGACGCCGGAGCCGAGCAGGTCGATGCCTCGACGCGGCGGATGGGTGCCGGAGCGGGCAACACCCCGACTGAGGCGCTCGCCGCCGTTCTGGACAAGCTGGGCATCGCCACCGGCATCGACGTGGCGCTGATCGCCGACGCGGCCGAGGACGTCATCGCCCCGATCATGGGCCGCGAGTGCGTGCTCGACCGGATGTCGCTGACCATGGGCTACGCCGGGGTCTACTCGAGTTTCCTCGAACACGCCCGGCGGGCAGCTGACGGCTACGGGGTGTCGGGCACCGACATCCTGAGAGTCTGCGGCGAGCGCGGGCTGATCGGTGGGCAGGAGGACCTCATCGGCGAGATCGCCTTTGAGCTGGCTACCCGTCAGACGCAGCCGATCTAGAGGAGCTGGTATGAGCGCGCTCAGCGACATCCAAGCGATCGATCCATTCAGCGACGAGGTGCTGGACGACCCGTATCCGTTCTACGCACGGGTGCGCGACGCGGGTCCCGCGGTCTACCTGCCTCAGCATGATGTGTGGGCCGTTGCCCGTTACGACGACGTGCGCGGAGCGCTGCTCGACTGGAGGACGTTCCCTTCCGGAGACGGAATCTTTCTCACGGCCGAGCGAAACCACGAAGTCGCCGGAAGGTCGGTGATCACCACCGACCCACCGAAGCACGACATGATGCGCCAGGTCTATCAGGAGCAGATCTCGCTCCGGCCCCTCCGTTCGGTGAAACCGCACATTGACGAGCGAGCGGATCAGCTGATCACATCTCTCGTCAGCCGGGGTTCCTTCGATGCGGTGACTGACCTGGCGCAGGCGTTCTCGGTCGGCCTGGTGTCCGACATGGTGGGTTTTCCCCAGGAGGGTCGAGAGCATCTGCTCACCTACTCGAACGCGGTCTTCGACACTCAGGGGCCCCTGAACGAGCGACACCGCCAAGCCCTTGACGTCCACCCGGCGCTGTTCGCCTACCTGGCCGATGTCACCACGGAAGGGCGTCTGGCTCCCGGCGGGTGGGGGGAGTCGATGCTCGCCGGCGCTCGGGACGGCAAGTACCCGCGCGAATGGGCGCTCGCGGGCATTTCGAGCTTCGTCGTGGCAGGTTTGGACACGACGATGAATGCGCTCGCCAGCGCGGTGTGGCTGTTCGCCGAGCATCCCGACCAATGGCGACTCCTGCGCGAGGATCCCTCGTTGGTTCCGCGCGCGTTTGCCGAGGTGCTCCGTTACGAGTCTCCGATCCAGTGGTTCTCGCGGGGGGTGAGCCGGGACTGTGACATCGGTGGCGTCGCGATCGAGGCAGGGGCACGCGTGCTGCTGCTCTATGGGGCGGCCAACCGCGATGAGCGCGCGTTTCCCGAGCCCGAGTCCTTTGACATCCGTCGCACGGGCAAGGGTCACCTCGGGTTTGGCTTCGGAGTCCACGGTTGCGTGGGACAGGCCCTTGCGAAGGCGGAGGGTGCGGCGGTCATCGAGGCGCTCGTGCGCCATGTCGAGAGCTTCGAGGTCGTCCGGTCGCGACGGCATCTGAACAACACCCTGCGCGGATTCGGCAACCTCGAGGTTGCCGTGCGGGCCACGCATGACTCCAGCGCGGATGAGCCCGCGCGGCCAGATGACCGCGGATGAGCGGCCCGTGAGCGTGACCCCGCGCCTGGACTGCCCGATCGCCTGGCCCCAGCCCGATGAGGGCCGCGGACTGGGCACACCGCCCACCTTCGATGATCAACTCGGAGCCTGGGTCGTGTCGCGATTCGCTGACGTCGACCGCGTGCTCCGGGACGAAGACGGGTTCTCATCCCGCTTCGTGACCGGACCCAATCGCCGGGATGTGTTCGCACCACTGCTCGCCGATGTGTCAGAGGACCCGCGCGTCGCGAAGGCCTCGGTGTTCTTCGAGATCCTGCTGCTCAGCAGTGACGGGCCGGCACACACCCGCGCGCGCAGCTTCGTCAAGACCGCGTTCACTCCGCGCCGGGTGCGGGTCATGGAGGCGGCGATCACCGCCCTGTGTGATGAGCTGACCGAGCCACTCCTGGGGCGTGACGACGTCGCGTTCGTCGAGGAGTTCGCCATCCCGCTACCGGTGCGCACGATCGCCTCCGCGCTGGGCATCCCCCCGGACGACTTCTTGGACTTCCGGCGTTGGACCCACACGATGGTCGAGCTGTTTGCTTCGCCGGCACCCACGGCTCAGCAGCTGGACCGCTTTCTCGATGTCGCCGTCGAGCTGACCGACTACTTCGCGCCGCTCATCGAGCAACGCCGCGCGCAGCCGGAGGACGACCTGATCAGCGCCCTGGCCGGCGTCAACGCAGCCGGTGAGCGGTTGGTCATCGGGGAGATCCTCGAGCTGTGCAAGGAGTTCCTCACCGCCGGAAATCACACGACGACACGAGCCCTGACGGGGACGATGCTGTACCTGGTGCGCACACCGGGGCTGCAGGACGAGGTCCGCCGGGACCCGTCGTTGCTGCCCTCCGTGGTCGAGGAGGGTCTGCGGCTCAGTTCCCCGATCCAGGTGTTCTACCGCTCCGCCACGGCCGACGCCGAGGTCGGCGGGGTGACCATCGCGCGTGGCGAGCACCTGTTCCTGCGCTACGCCGCCGCCAACCGGGATGGCGCCCGGTTCTCCGCTCCGCTCATTCCCGACCCCACCCGCGAGGACAAACGACACCTGTCCTTCGGTCGCGGGGTGCATGTGTGTCCGGGCGCCCCGCTGGCGCGGGCGGAGATGCGCATCGCCCTGGAGACGCTCCTGCGCCGCTCATCGGCGGTCGACCTGGCTGATCGCGAGGACGCCGTGGTGGCCGCCGGGCATGAACTGACCGCGTCGGTCGGAGAGCTGCACCTGCGCATCCGCGGCTGAGTCACCCAGCCGCGGTCACGGAGGCGTCGGCTGAGCCTCAGCCGCTCAGGCCCCGGTCGCCGGCATCTCGCAATGGGCGCGAATGGCCTGCCCGTCGTCGCTGAGCCAGCCCGAGCGGGCCGCGTAGGCGACCATCGCAGCAAAGCCGGCGGTCCAAGCGGCGTCGTCGGCGCGCTCTCCAGCGAGAGCCCTGACCGCACCGATCTCCAGGTATGCGTGGCCGTCGTCGGTCACCGTCCCGAGGCCGGTGAGGGCGTGGGCCAGCGAGAACTCAGGTGCGGGGTGACGGATGACGACCTTGAACGCCGTGAAGTCGTCGACCTCGCGCAGAACCGGGCCCACAGCCTCGACGGCCTGGTCAATCTCGATGTACATGATGGGTCACTCCGGGCATCTCATCGGCGTTTGTCAGAGTGCTGCGGACCGTTGTTCTGAGCCCGGCGACATCTCGGCGAGCTGGCGCTCGATCAGGCTGTGGAGGACATCTGCCAACTGCCCGAACATGCGTTCACGGTTGGTCGCCGAGTCGATCTGCAGGGCGATGAACGCGCCGTCAAACAGGGCGATCGCCGTATCGATGACACCGCGAGCCACCTCGTCCGTCAACGCCGGCCCCAGGCTCTCATAGGCAGTGCGCAGCGTGGCCATCAGCGCTGTCCGGCCGAGCATCCGCATCTCATGCAGCGAGGAGGAGACGGCGCCCAGACCCTCCTGCTGCAGGACCAGGCGCATGAGCATGCGGAGAAACTCCGGTCGCTCCTGGAGCGCGCTCCCCGCGGCCAGTAACAACACCGCGAGGCGGTCTCGGGGCGTCGCGCCCAGATTGTCCAGCGTTCCCGCCTCCGCCGAGAAACGCTCGGCACTGCGCTGCATCGCGGCCAGGAGCACCCCCTCCTTGGAGCCGAAGTGCCAGTAGATCGACGTGGGTGGGAGGCCCGTCTCCTGGCACAGAGCCGAAACCGTCATGCCCTTGTAACCGTGGGCCAGGACGAGCCGAGAGGCGGCGTCCATGATCTCGTTGCGCGAGACATCCCCGCGGGCCTGGGTCCTGCTGCGGCGTCCCGGCGCCCGGGCGGAGGCGGCGCGGGGGCGAGGCTGAAGGGTTTCGTCGGCCATGTCTCAGCTCGATTCTATGGCCGGGTGCCGACCATTGAACCCAGGGCCGCCTGAGACACTGCGGAAATGACCGACATGGGAACCGACCGCGAGGAGCCAGGCGAGCTGTCACGCCAGCGGATCCTCGACGCCGCAGTGAGACTGATGTCGGCTCGCGGTTATGACGGAACATCGATTGCCGCCATCGTGGGCGAGGCCGGTTTGCCCGCGAGCTCGATCTACTGGCATTTCGGCTCCAAGGAAGGCGTGCTGCTGGCGGCGATCGAGCGTGAACGGCTCTCGCTCCCCGAGCGCGAGGCCCTGCCCCCTGCGGACGGGCTGTCCCCACGGGCCGAGTTCGCGCGTCGCCAACGGCAGATCCTGCGCGGCGAGTTGGACAAGGCGAGCTTCCCCCGGCTGGCGCTCATGTTGCTGCTCGACTACGGCGGAGCTCCGCCAGCGATCCGGGAGAGCCTGGACACCCTGACCGAGGCGGGCCGCGACCGCATCACCGAGGAACTCCGGGACGCCTTCGCCGACCTCGGAGCCGGGGCCGCCGCCCAGATGGCCGAGGAACTCCTGGACATCACCTGGGCGACAACCATCGGGCTCCAGCTCAGTTCGATGCTCAGCCCCGACGAGTGGCCCGACAGTCGGGTCGAGGCGACTTTTCTTGCCCTGTTGGAGCTCGGCGAGCCCACGTGATCGCCGACTGAGCACCGCTCCGCTGCACTCCGCGCGGGGCACTACCCGATCAGTCCGATCTTCTCCCGTCCTTACTTGCGCATCCTTGCGCTGTATGGAACACTACATTTAGCAATCGAGAGAGGAGCCGGTCATGGATTTCGGTCTTTACAGCTTTGGAGATATTGGGGTCGACCCCAATACCGGTCAGGCCCCCACGCCCGAGCGTCGGATCAAGAACCTGCTCGAGGAGATCGAGCTCGCAGATCAGCTCGGGCTCGACTGGTTCGGCGTGGGCGAACATCACCGCGACGACTACGCGGTGTCGGCCTACACACCCGTGCTGGCGGCGGCCGCGGCGCGCACCTCGCGGATTCGTCTGTCCAGCGCGGTCACCGTGCTCAGTTCAGACGACCCCATCCGCGTCTTTCAGAACCACGCGACCTTGGACCTGATCTCCGGTGGTCGCGCCGAGATCCTGGCCGGCCGGGGCGCCTACTACGAGTCCTTCAAGCTGTTCGGGTACAACCCCGACGACTACGACGAGCTCTTCGCGGAGAAGTTCGACCTCCTGCTGGCGCTGTGTCGCAATGAGAAGGTCACCTGGTCGGGCAAGCATGGCCCCGCGCTCGAGGACGTGACCGTGTACCCACGGCCGGTGCAGTCCCCATTCCCGCTGGGCATCGCCGTCGGCGGCAACCCCGAGTCGATGCGGCGCGCCGGGCGACTGGGTATTCCGGTTTCCATCGCTGCCATCGGTCGTGCGCCGGAGAACTTCGTCCCGATGGTGGAGCTCTACCGCGAGGCCGGCGCGGAGGCCGGACATGACCCGGCCGCGCTGCAGCTCAGCGTCACCTGCCATTACCACGTCGGTGCCACCCCGGAGGCCGCCGCGGAGGAGTTCTGGCCGTCCTACACGGTCTTCGATCAGAAGATCGCCCCCGAGCGTGGCTTCCCCGCGATGAACCACCGGATGTTCGAGAACGCCACGAGAAAGCGTTCATGGCTCGCGGTCGGTTCGCCGGAGCAGGTGGCCGAGAAGATCCTCTTCCAGCACGAGGTGCTCGGCAACGACCGCTGGGTCGGCTGCTCGAGCATGGGCGGACTCCCCCACCTCGACGTGATGCGCTCCATCGAGCTGTTCGGCACCGAGGTCATCCCCGCCGTGCGCAAGGAACTCGCCGCCCGCGAGACCTCCGCGCCGACGGCGACCCCGGCGCCCGCCATGGCCGTCGCCTGACCCACCCACCCATCCGTCCGACCCGACCTCCCTCTCGGCGCCGTCGAGAGGGAGGTCACCCACCTGATCACAGAGGAGAGTTCCCTTGGAAACCCAAACCGTCTCAGTGCTGCACGCCGGCACTTACGGCATCGACCCGGTGCACTCGAGCCTCGGCTTCGCCGTGAAGTTCAACGGCCTGTCGATGTTCCGCAGCAGCTTCAACGCCGTTGAGGGCGCCCTCAACGACGGAGTGCTCGCGGGCGCCGTGCCCGTGGAATCGCTCGGCATCCAGATGCCCCGCTTCCGCGAGCATCTGCTCACCGCGGACTTCTTCGACGCCGAGCATTTCCCGCAGATGACCTTCACCTCCACCTCGATCGACGTCTCCCCCGACAGCGACGACGTCACGGTGTCCGGCGACCTCAGCATCCGGGGGATCAGTCGACCGGTCAGCGCGAGCGGGACCTACGGCGCCGCCGAGGACCCGTTCGGCAACGACCGGATCGGCATGTCCCTGACCGCGACGATCGACCGCCGCGAGTTCGGGCTCACCTGGCAGAACCCCCTGCCGGGCGGGGGCGACGCTCTGGGTTGGCACGTGGTCATCGAAGTCGAGCTGCAGCTGGTCAAGCCGCACAACTAGGGGTCACCGCAGCTGCGGAGCTCCCGCGGCTCAGCTGCCCGAGCCCGCCGGAGCGTCAGGTCCTCCCCCGCCTGACGAGAATGTATAATGTACAGACAGTGAATTCGGTTGTCTGGATCTCGGGGGCATCGTCGGGCATCGGCGCCGCTGTGGCGGCGTCGGTGCCCGATCCCGAGGCACAGCTCATCAGCATCTCCCGGCGGTCCCCGGCGGTGGGTGATCACCTCCGCGCCGATCTGTCGGACCCGGCCGGATGGCAGGCGGTGCGGGCGGGCTTCGCCCAGACGCTGGCGGCCGGCGACGTCAAGCAGGCGACGTTCATGCACTTCGCCGGCGAGGGTCGCCCCCACGGCCGGGCCTCGGAGGCCGACGGCGAGGCCTACACCTCCAGCGTGCTGCTCAACGCCGGCGCCGGTCTCGTGCTCGGCCAGGCCTTCCTGGCGGAATGCCGCTCCCACGGGGTGGCCGCCACCCTCGTGGTCTGCTCCTCGCCCGGTGCACTGGAGATGCACCGCGGCATGGCCCACTACGGTGCCGCCAAGGCGGCGCTGCTGCACTGGACCGGAACCGTTCGGCAGGAGGAGCCCGACAGCGTCGTCCTGGCCGTGATTCCGTGGGCCGTGGATACGCCGATGCTGCGCGACGCAGCCGAACAGCCCGTCGCAGAGAACCCGATGAGCGGACACCTACGAGAGGATCTCGCGCGAGGCGAATTCGCGACTCCCGAGCAGGCGTCAGCTCAGATATGGCAGGCCGTTCTGGCCGGCGCTCCCCAATCCCCATTACACGTCGGCCGAGTCCCCGATCTTGGAGACCTAGCCGCTAGCGAGGTGGCCACATCATGAGCACGACCAATCCCTCAACGCCCGAGTCGATCCCGGTCCTTCCCGCCGGCAACCCTGCTGATGGCGGCTGGCCGGGCCTGGCGCCGGGCAGCGAGGTGCTCAAGGCGGGCACCAGCATCAACGGCGGACGGGCACTCACCTGCGACATCCTGGTCGAGCGCGACATCGCCGTCACGATGCGCGACGGGATCACGATCTACACCGATGTGCTGCGGCCGACCGAGGGGCACGACTTCCCGTCGCTGATGGCCTGGAGTCCCTACGGCAAGCAGGATCCCGGCTGGCTGCTCACGCAGATCCCCGGACGCGCCGGCATCCCCGTCGACGCGCTGTCGGGACTGCAGAAGTGGGAGGGGCCGGACCCCGCCTACTGGTGCGCGCACGGGTACGCGGTGATCAACCCGGATGCGCGCGGGGTCAATGCCTCGGAGGGGGATATCCGGTTCTGGGGCGACGGCGAAGCTCGCGATGTCGAGGATCTGCTCGCCTGGGTCGGCACCCAGGCGTGGTCCAACGGCAACGTCGGGATGTCGGGCAACTCCTGGCTCGCCGTCTCGCAGTGGTACGCCGCTGCGCGCCGTCCCGCGCACCTGAAGGCGATTGCGCCGTGGGAGGGGGAGACCGACTTCTACCGTGACTTCGGGACCCGAGGTGGCATCCCATCCGGGGACACGTTCACCGGATTCACCATCAAGGGCGGTATGCGCGGCCCTGGGGGTGTCGAGGATGTTCCCACGATGATCCGTGATCGGCCGCTCTGGGACGCCTACTGGGAGGACAAGCGGGCCGCGATCGAGCAGATCGACGTGCCTGCCTACGTCGTGAACTGTCTGACCCAGTTCCACTCCCATGGGACCTTCGACGGCTACCGGCGTCTGCGCGGCGACAAGTGGCTGCGCGTCCACAACACCCACGAGTGGCCTGACTACTACGAACCCGAGCACGTCGAGGACCTGCGTCGCTTCTTCGACCATTACCTCAAGGGGGACGACAACGGGTGGGAGTCGACGCCGCCCGTCCGGCTGTCGGTGCTCGACCCGGGTGGCGTGGACACGGTCGATCGCGCCGAGGCCGCGTGGCCACTCACGCGCGCCGAACATCTTCCCCTCTACCTCGACGCTGAGACGATGACCCTCTCGCGGGTGCCGGTGGAGCGTCCGCACGAGCTGCGCTACGACGCCGTGGAGGGCCAGGCCCGGTTCACGTATCGCTTCGAGGAGGACACCGAGCTGATCGGCCACTCGTGCCTCAACCTGTCCGTCCAGGCCGAGGGCAGCTCGGACATGGACCTGTTCGTCACATTCGAGAAGCTCGACGCGGACGGCAACCTGCTGCCTGCCCTCGTGCTGGGCATGCCGGCTCCGCTGGCCACGGGGCAGTTGCGGGTGTCACACCGCGAGACCGACCCTGAGCGCTCGACCCCGTCAGAGCCGTTCCATCCTCATGTCCGCGAGCAGCTCCTCGCGGAGGGCGAGGTCGCCTCGGTCCCCTTGGGGATCTGGGCCACCAGCGTGCGCTTCCATGCGGGTCAGCAGCTGGCGCTGACCATCGCCGGGCACCGCATCGCCCCCTCCGAACTCAACATGCCCAGCGAAATCCCCCTCCGCAATCATGGCCAGCACGTCCTGCACCTCGGCGGTTCGGCCGGGGCTCATCTGCTGGCGCCGTTGATCCCCGTACCCGCCGAGGACTAGCCCTCGCGAGCCCGGTTCAGTCGGGTGGACTCGATATAGTACATAGTCTTATGAGCGTCTTACCGGGAGCGAGGACACGTGCGGAAGCGGTGGCCGAGCACCTGCGTCGACTGATCCTCGACGGGGAGCTCGCCGGCGGCACGCGCCTGCGCCAGAACGAGGTGGCTCGGAACCTGGGGGTGTCCTCCACACCGGTCCGTGAGGCCTTTGCGGTGCTCGTCAACGAGGGGATGCTGGACGGTGATCCTCACCGTGGCGTGACGGTCGCGGGATCGAGCGTGGATGACCTGGTGGAGAACTACGAGATGCGGATGGTCCTGGAAGCGCTCGCCGCCGAGAAGGCAGCGCTGAAAGCGACGAGCGCTGACATCGCGGAGTTGCGCGCGCTGCTCGAGGAGATGTCGCTCTCGAACTGGCCCAACCCCGAGGACGAGGAGTACTACGTCCGGCTCAACGCTCGCTTTCACGCCCGGATCTACGAGATCGCCGATCGGCCTCGGCTCTCCGCGCTGATCGAGTCCCTGCGTGAACAGGCGTCGATCTACATCCGGATCTACACCCACACCTCGAGCAGCCCCGACGCCAGCGAGGCACAGCACGCCGCGATCATCAGCGCGATCGAGCGGCGCGCGCCCAAGCGCGCCGCCAAGGCCGTGCACGATCACCTCGAGTTCAATCTCGAGTTCCTGCTCTCCCAGATCCAGCAGCCTCAGACCCGGCCGCAGCGCAGCGCGACCTCACCCAGCGCGGACTAGCGCAGCGCTGTCGAGCGGGGACGCCGGCTGGGCCGACCGGCGCCAGCGGACCCGTGGGCCGCTGGCCTCAGTGGCTCACGGTCGACAGCGTCGACGGATCTGCACTCCCGGGAGCAGAATCCGGGCCGGCCGCGAGATAGCTGCCGGTGATCTCATCCACCGAGGCCGCGACCTCGGTCGCCGTGCCCGCCATGACGATCCGCCCGCGTGACATCACGTAGGCACGATCGGCGATCCCCAACGCGAGGTGCACGTGCTGCTCGACCATCAGAGCGGCACACCCGGTGTCGGTGACGATGCGCCGCAGCACCGGAAGGATCTCCTGCACGATCATCGGGGCCAGCCCGAGGCTCATCTCATCGACGAGGAACACCTTCGGCTGTGCGGCCAGCCCACGCGCCAGGGCGAGCATCTGCTGCTCGCCTCCGGAGAGGACCGCGGCTTGGCGGTTCAGCAGCTTTTTAAGGACGGGAAAGTAGTCCAGGACTCGGTCGACGTCGGACTTCACGCGCGCGCCCATGCGCAGGTTCTCCGCCACCGTCAGGGTGCGGAAGAGCGAGCGGTCCTCCGGGACCTGAATGAGACCCGCCCGGGCGATGTTCTCGGGCCGGACTCCGACCATGGAGCGCCCATCCAGTTGGACGTCGCCGGCCATGGCACTGATCAGACCCGAGATCGTCAGCAGCGTGGTGGTCTTGCCCGCACCGTTGCTGCCGAGCAGCACGGCGATCTCACCCGCCTCGACCGACAGGCTGACGTCGTCGATCACGGCCGAGCCGCGGTACCCGCTCTTGAGCCCGGTGACGTTGAGCAGGCTCATGATGACTGCGCCTCCAGTTTCGAGCTCGATGCCGGCTGGTCCGGCGTCGCGGCTGTGGCAGAGATGCTCGGCGCGGGGCTCTGGACATCGCCCAGGTAGGCGTTGAGGACGACCGGATCCTTGACCACCTCGGTCGGCGACCCCCGCGCGATCAGCTTGCCGAAGTTGAGCACCGAGATCTCATGACAGGTGTCGAGCACCAGGCTCATGTCATGGTCAATGAGCAGGATCGCCGTGCCGTCCGCCGCGATCTGCGCCAGACGGGTCGAGAGATCCCGACTCTCGCGGATATCCAGGCCGGCGCCCGGCTCATCCATGAGGATCAGGTCGGGATGGGCCGCGACGGCGCGCGCCACACCGACCAGGACACGCTGGCCGTGGGAGAGCTCTGAGGGCATCTTCTGCGCGAGGTGGTCGACGCCGAGCAGCTCCAGCGCCTGGATGGTCTCGGGCGCCCGGCGAGAACCCAGACCGAGCAGGTCGGTCACCAGGGCACGCCAGCTGGAGCGTGCCGCGGGAATCTGCAGGTTCTCGATGACCGACAGGTCGTCGAACAGCTTCACCTGCTGCCAGGTCCGCAGCAGACCCAGACCGACGCGCTTGTGCGCCGGCAGACCGAGCAGCTGGGTGCCCTTGAAGGTGGCCGACCCGGTCATGGGGGCAAACCCGGAGAGACCGTCGATGAGTGAGGTCTTGCCGGCACCGTTGGGCCCGATCAGTCCCAGAATCTGCCCCGGTTCAACGGTGATGTCGAATCCGTCGACGGCCCGGACCCCGCCATAGGCGACCGACAGGCCCTCACCCTCCAGCAGCGCGCTCATGTCATCTGCTCCCGGCCTGCGGCGAGTACCGGATCGCGTTCCTCCGAGCCTGAGCCGCTGACGCGCGGCACGAGACGGCCGTTGCGCCAGCGCCCGACGTTGTCCCACTTGCGGTGCATGAACCCGGCGATGCCGTCGGGATTGCCGAGGACCGTTCCGAGCACGCCGACGCCCGCGAGGAGCGGCTGGTACGTGTCGGGAACCCCGATCAATGAGTTGAGCACATGGATGCCCAGGCCCTGGGCCACCAGGGTGCCGGCGATCATCGCCCCGGTGACGGTCGTGATGCCGCCGAGGTAGGCTCCGGCGAAGATCGACACGGCGGTGATGGCGTCGAACTCGCTCGAGGTGACGGCCTCCAGGTTGTAGGCGTAGAGGACCCCGGCGGCACCGGCGAGGAAACCGGCGACCACGAAGGCGTGCAGCTTGGTCTTGGCGACGTTCACCCCGGCCGCGGCTGCGGCTGACTCGTCGGAGCGGACGGCGAGCAGCCGGCTGCCCGAGGGACTCCGCCGCAGATTGACCACCAGCCAGGCGCCGAACACCAGCACCGCGAGCACGAACAGGCCGAACCCGGGACTCGGCGAGGCGCCGTCACCGTTCCAGAAGGAGTGCAGCGGACCCAGGGCGAGCCCGAGGAACTTGGGTTCGGTGACGTTGGCGGGCACCGATCCGGCTCCCCAGTCGGGGTTGTTGAACCACACGTCCTGCACGGCGACGGCACCCGCGAGTGTCAGCACCGCCAGCTGGAGGCCACGCAGCCGGAGGGCGGGGATCGCGACGATCGCGCTCACCGCCATCGCGGCCAGGACCGCCAGGACCGGCGCCAGCGGGAAGGGAATGCCCCAGTGCGTGGTCAGCCGCGACAGCATGAAGCCCGAGACCCCCGCGATGGTCATCTGGGCGAAGGAAATCTGTCCGGTGTACCCGGTGAGCACCACGAAGGACAGGCACAGCAGTGCACCGATCATCGTGTTGATGAGGGATTGGCGCCAGCCGTAGGACAGGACGGCCAGCAGCACGATCATGGCGGCGGTCGAGATCCCGAAGCGGGCGCGCAGATGCGTGGGCCGGAAGGCCTCCGGCAGCCGCGGCGCGGGTGCGGTGAGTCGCTCGGACAGGCCCCGGCCGGACCGGAACAGGATGATCGCGATGATCACGAAGGGCACCGCATCGGCCACGCCGGGCAGCGGCTGGCCCCCGCTCTGGGGATACCACGACTTCGTCTGGGCGTACCCGAGCAGCGCCTGGATCACGCCGATGAAGAAGGCGCCCAGGGTCACCTTGCTGACCGATGACAATCCGCCCAGCAGGGCGGCCGCCAACGCCGGGATGAGCACGTCGGTGAAGCCGGTCGGGCTCAGACCCTCGACCGAGCTGCCCAGGATGCCCACCGAGGCGATTAAAACGGTCGCCAGCACCCAGTTGATGCACTCATACCGGTCCGCTCTGAAGCCCAGCAGCAGAGCACCCTTGCGGCTGTCCTCCGCCGCACGGGTGGCGATTCCGAACCGCGTGAAGCGGAACGTCGCCCACAGCGCGACGGCGATGGCGACCACGATCCCCGTGAGCCACAGGCGGTCACTGGGTACCGAGCTGCCGAACACCTTGACGACGCCGCTGGGCAGCAGGGGTGAGTTGGAGTACGGGTCAGAGCCAAAGCCCAGGACGATGACCGCGATCAGGATCAGCATCACGCCGGCGGAGGCGACCATCTTGGCGATCGCCCCCGCCTCCCGCAGCTTGCGGTAGACGATCGCGTACTGCAGGAACCCGAGCAGCGCGGCGATGAGGACCGCGCCGACGAACGCCGGCACGGTGCCGAGGGCACCGCCGGGGACCCCCACACCGAACAGCTTCCCGTCGGTGTGGAGGTCATAGAACATGTAGGAACTGAACATCGCCGTCGCGCCCGCGGCGAAGTTGACGACGCCGGAGGACCGGAAGGTGATCACCAGTCCGAGCGCCAGCCCGGCCGCGAGCGCGGAGGCCTCCAGACCAAGCAGCAGGAACGCGAGGACGATGCCCATCAGATCAGCCAGCCACGCTCACGCTCACGGTGTGCCAGTGACCGCTACCGGTGTATTCACCGACGGTTCCGTACACGGCGCACAGCGAGGGTGTACTGGTGCTCGTTCCGCATGACGCCTTGTTGGCGCCGAGGAACACCCTCCCGTGGTAGGCCTTCTGCCATGTCTTGATTCCCGAGACCGTGGCTCCGCTGATGCCGATCTGGTTGAGCATCTTCGTCGCCACCATCATCGCGCCGAACGGCACCACGTCGTCATACCCGCTGCTGGGCTCATACGTGCTCATCACCGATCGGTACGTCTGCACGTCCGGGCTGGAGGCGGGGTCGTAGGGATTGTCGGAGCTGAAGTAGTAGTCCCACTTCGGCAGATCGCCACCGTTGGCCTTGATGACCGATGCGTCGACGCAGAACTGCAGGCCGATGACCGGTGTGGTGATGCCGGACTGCTTGACCGCCTGTTCCACCGGGGCGCAGTTCGGGGCCGTGACGAGCGCAAAGATCGCGTTGGCACTCGACGCCCCCGCTGACAGCAGGGCGGCGTTGAAGTCACTCGCGGTCGCTGCCGAGGCGACGGTCGCGCTGACGCCGGCCGACTTGGCCGACTTGGCAACCTGCTGAGCCGCGCCTTCGGCACTCGCGTTGGCCTCCGACACCAGGGCCATCTTCTTGGCGTGCAGGTATTGCTTGGCGAAGGCGATGGAGAGCGGGTCTCCACCCTGGCCCGGGAAGTAGTAGTACACGGGCTGGGAGATGTCCGCCGGCGTGTTCGGCGTGATCGAGATGAACGGCTTGCGGCCGTCCAGCGTCGAGTAGATCGAAGCGGTTCCCAGGGTGACGTCTCCGAGCACGACCAGGTTGATCGACGTATCGGCCGCGAATTTCTGTGCGCAGGTCTGAGCGTCCTGGGGAGTGGAGACCACGTAACACGTCTTCAGTTCCACGGGATGGCCCTGGATGCCACCGAGCTTGTCGTTGGTGAATTTGACCCAGGCCTTCATCGCACCGTCAGCGGGCAGGAATGACGGCACACCGCCCTCTTGGTTGATCCAGCCGATGACGTAGGGCTTGGCCGTGGAGCTGGCTTTCCCCGGCTTGGAGCCGGTGTAGGCCACGGCCTGTTGGGTCGCCTTGGTCAGGTCGGCCGTGAAGGCCCCCGACCCGTCGAAGGCGGTGGAACTGCTCCCACTCGAGGTGGACGACGCCTGGGCGCTCGTACCGGTCGACGGGCTGGCGCTGCTGGTGCTGCTGCTCGAGGTGCTCGAGCTGCCGCAGGCAGCGACCACGAGCGCCAAGATGGGCGCTAGGACGACCATCACGACACGACCGCGGATGCGGCGTGGAACGGTGAAATGCACTCTCCTCATTGAATCCTCTCTTCGGCCTGTGCCACGGGACTCGCCGAGTCCGTCGCCAGACCAGGTGACGTCGCGTCACGTTGCTCTCTCTCCACCTACTGCGCCGTATCCTGCGGCGCCGAATGCATAATGCACACGCTCTGTACCTTAGGCTACATTCTGGCCATCGTCAACCACGCGTTGACGTCCTCATCAACTACAAACCGGCGCCACCACGCGGGACAGTCGCCGGGAGAGGAGTGCCATGCGCATCGCCACCTACGAGACCGACGGACGCACGCTGAGCGGTGCCGTCGAGGGCGAGGGCGAGGCCGCGGTCGTACGCTCGCTGCCGGCGGGAACCACGGTCATCGACGTGCTCTCCCAGACCCCCGAGCAGCGTGCCGGTCTCAGCCTCGGAGAGCCCACGCCGTTGGGCGATGTCCGCCTTCTGGCCCCCCACCAGCCGCCGACGGTCCGCGACTTCGTCTCCTTCGAGCAGCACATCCAGGGCATGGTCATGACCGAAGGCCCCGGAGCCACCATGCCGGAGGCGTGGTACGAGGCACCGGCCTTCTACTTCTCCAACGCCACGTCGATCCACGCGACGGGCGACCTCGTCGAACAGCCGCCGCGCTGTGAGCGCTTTGACTACGAGCTCGAGGTGGCCGCGATCATCGGGACGCGCGCCCGTGACCTGGACCTGGACAGCGCCGAGTCCGCCATCGCCGCCTACACGATCTTCAACGACTGGTCGGCGCGTGACCTCCAGGTCTTCGATCGC
The DNA here is from genome assembly GCA_964657595.1 of Burkholderia sp. PAMC 26561. Lineage (GTDB taxonomy): Bacteria > Actinomycetota > Thermoleophilia > Solirubrobacterales > Solirubrobacteraceae > Palsa-465. The sequence continues at coordinate 16,629 of CAZZVR010000023.1, forward strand.
CGGCTGGGCATGGGCTGGGCCAAGGGCAAGGACACCGCCTCCACCCTGGGTCCGTGGCTCGTCACCGCCGACGAGCTCGAGTCCTACCGCAACGCCGAGGGCCGCCTGGATCTGCAGATGACGGTGTGGCTGAACGGCGAGCAGATCGGCACCGACACGCTGGCGAGCGCCGCCTGGTCCTTTCCCCAGATGCTCGTGTACGCGTCGCGGGGGACCTGGCTGGTGCCCGGCGACGTGGTGGGTTCGGGCACCTGCGGCTCGGGCTGCCTCGGTGAGCTGTGGGGCCGGCGCGGCGAGCTGGATCCCCCGCCGCTGCAACCCGGAGACCATGTGAAGATGGAGGTCGCGGGCATCGGCACCATCGAGAACACGGTGGCCCCGCCGGCCGCGCTGATCAGCTACGGAGAGCCCAAGCGGCTGGTCAGCCGCTGAGTGCCGGGCCCGGTTCACCACGCCGTCCAGCCCCCGTCGACTCTGAGGATGTGCCCGGTGACGCTGCTCGAGGCATCACAGGCCAGGTAGCGCACGGCGCGGGCGACGTCCTCGACCTGGGCGAGTCGTCCGGTGGGTAGGCGTCGCTGGAGGATCTCCTCGCGGAAGGCCGGGTCGGCCAGCATGGGGGCGGTCAGCGGGGTCTCGACAAAGGTCGGCGCCACCGCGTTGACGCGAATGCCCTCCCGGGCCCACTCGACGGCGAGGGCTCGGGTCAGGCCCTCCACCGCGTGCTTGGAGGCGCAGTAGGCCACGCGGCCCGGGTAGCCGACGCTGCCCATCTGCGAGGACATGGTGACGATGCTGGCCGGCCTGCCCCGGTCCAGCGCCCGGGCGCCGAAGCTGCGGCAGGCCAGGAACATCGCGCGCACGTTGAGGTGAAAGAGCATGTCCCAGTCCGCGATGGGGTAGCTCGCGGCGGGACCGGGGCGGTTGGTCCCGGCGGCGGCCACCAGCACGCTCAGGTCCCCGAGCCCCTCCGCCCGGGCGATCAGCTCGCTGACCTGGGCCTCATCACTGACGTCGGCGCTCACCGGCAGGGCGCGAGCGGGCGCCGACCCGGAAGCGAGCTCGAGGGCGTCGATCTCCGCCACCACCTGTTGCAGGTCCGACTCGGTACGTGCAGCCAGCACCACGCTCGCCCCGGCCCGGGCGAGCTCGATCGCGCACCCGCGACCGATCCCGCGCCCAGCGCCGGTGATGAGCGCCACCTGACCGTCGAGGCGCCAGGGGTCGCTCACCGCAGTCGACCCCCAGTCGGGGGCCTCACGCGTCGCGTCCGTTCCGGCCGGCGAGCTCGGTGACCCGCGCGAGCCGCACCTCGGCCGTCCGGGCATGACCCTCGAGGTGCTCCTCGTGGGCGATGGCGGCGATCGCCGGGGCGACCAGCTGGGTGCCCTCCGGGGTCAGGCGCTGGTAGGTGCAGGTCTTGAGGAACTTCCCCACCCACAGTCCGCCCGTGTGGCGGGCCGCCCGCGAGGTCGGCAGCACGTGGTTGGTGCCCACGCCCTTGTCCCCGTAGGCCACCGTGGCCTGGTCACCCAGGAACAGGGAGCCGTAGTTGGTCAGGTTCTCCAGATACCAGTCCAGTTTGGCTTCGGCCACCTGCACCTCGAGATGCTCATTCGCGCACTGGTCCGCGAGTCTGACCGCCTCTGCGTCGGTCTCCACCACCCCGATCCAGCCGTGGTCGCGCCAGGCGGCACCCGCCACCTCAGCGGTGGGCCAATCGCCGGCGAGGAGTTCGTCGACGGCCTGGCCGACGGCGCGACCGACCGCCTCGCCGATGGCGATGCAGCCCGCAGGTGAGGTGGGTCCGTGCTCGGCCTGGCCGAGCAGGTCGGTGGCCACCAGCACCGGGTCGGCGGTCGCGTCGGCGATGATCAACACCTCAGTCGGCCCGGCCAGCAGGTCGATGCCGACGCGGCCGAAGAGCTGGCGCTTGGCCTCGGCGACGAAGGCGTTGCCGGCTCCGACGAGCATGTCGACGGGCTCAAGCCCGTCGATGAGACCGAAGGCCATGGCCGCCAGCGCCTGGACACCGCCGAGGCACAGCACGGCGTCTGCTCCCGAGGTCTTCATCGCGTACAGCATGGTCGGGTGGATCCCCCGCTCACCCTGGGGCGGCGCCACGCCCACGACCTGCTTCACCCCGGCGACCTTGGCCACCAGCACGGTCATGAACGAGGACGCGAGCATCGGGTAGCGCCCGCCGGGCACGTAGGCGCCCACGGCGTTGACGGGAATCAGCCGGTGACCGAGGCGGACCCCGGGGCCCACCTCGATCTCCAGCGGCGCCAGCGTTCCCAGCTGCGCCTGGGCGAAGGTGCGGACCTGGTTCTGGGCGAAGGCGATGTGCTCACGCATGGACTCGGGAACCTCGTCGGTGCGGCGCGCGTACTCGGCGTCGGAGACGATGAAGTCATCCGGTGACCAGCGGTCGAATTCGGCCGAATAGCGACGGACCGCGTCAATACCTCCCTGCTCGATGTCGCGCAGGATCTCCGAGACGCGCGTGCGCAGATCGTCGGTGGCCTCCGTGGTCGGGGGGTTCGGATGCTTCAGGTAGTGCGTCGTCATGGATGTCCTCTGGTCGCTCAGCGAACTCGATGGGAGACGCCGGGGGCCTCGTAGTGGTCGACTTCTGGCGGGCTGGCGAAATACGGGCCGATGAGCTCCCGCCAGCGCCGGAACAGCTCCGATTCGCGGAAACCCGACATATGGTGCTCAACGCTGTCCCATTCGTTCAGCAGCAGGTAGGTGGACGGTGCCTCGATCCCCCGCATCAGCAACAGGGAGCGAAAGCCCGGTGCCTGGGCGATCACCAGCTTGGCCTGCTCGACCGCCGCCTCGAAGTCGGCCTCCGAACCGGGTTCGATGTGGAACGTCGCTCGCTCGATGATCATGGGCACACCCCCGGGGAATGACTCATACGCCGCCCCGTCGGACGGCCTCGGACATGAACGTGGCAACTCCCCCCGAGACCTGGCCCCCGTCGATGGGGATGTCGGCACCGCTGATGAAGCGCGACTCCTCTGACATCAGGAACACCATGAGCTCGGCCACCTCCTGGGGCTGGCCACCCCGGGCCAGCGGCGTGACGGCCAGGTTCGCCTCGAGGAAACCGGGCGGTGCGCTCTGGGTCATCGGCGTGTGGATGAAGCCCGGGTGGACCGCATTGACGCGGATCCCCCGTGGCCCCAGCTCGGTTGCCGCGGTCTGGGTGAGCCCGCGCAGACCCCACTTGCTCGCGGTGTAGGCAGCCGTGTAGTGACCGGTGAGGCCGGCGATCGACCCCACGTTGACGATCGAGGCCCCGTCGGTCATCACCGGCAGGAGCGTCTTGATCCCGAGCATGGGACCGGTCAGATTGATCGCCAGCACCCGGTTCCAGTCTTCCAGCTCCACGTCGGGCAGCCGCACGCGAGAGGTCACACCGGCGTTGTTGATGAGACCGTGGAGCACGCCGTGGAACTCGGCGTCGACCCGATCGCGCAGCGTGCGCCACGACGCCTCGTCGGCGACGTCGAGCTCGTGGTGGACGACACCGGCACCCGGGGGCGCGCCCGCCGCGAAGCCGAGGTCGGCGGCGATGACCGTGGCACCCTCCTCGGCCAGACGCCGAGCCTCGGCCTCACCTTGGCCGCGCGCCGCGCCGGTGACGACGATGAGCTTCTCTGAGAGCCGCTGAGTCACGGCGGGAGTCTCCGCTCGACCTCAGGCCGCCTTCACCATTTCACGGGCAGCGGCGGGGCGTCGGCCGGACGCGGAGGGGCTCCCATGTCGGGAAATTCAGCCGGCCGGAAGTCGTCGGTGGCCCAGACCCGCTCGCGGATGTTGGCGAAGGACGCCCCCTCTGCGTAGGCGGCGGCCACCTTCTCTGGATCCACGAACGCCCCGATCGGGTTGGCTCTGAAGGCCTCTGAGCTGCGCATCCACTCAGTGGACTGGTCCCAGTCACCGAAGTTGTCGCTCTGGAGCTCGACGTAGTGGCCGTCGGGGTCGCTGTAGTAGTAGGAGAAGCTCATCCCGTGGTCCAGGCACATCTTGGGCTCGATGCCCAGCGCGGCCAGACGCACGTAGGTTGCGTTCAGATCATCGAAGGACTCGTACTCGAAGGCCTGATGGTGCAGGCGGGAGTGCACGCGCTGATCCGGATCGTCGCTCAGACCGGGCACCATGGTCAGGGCCAGGCGGTGATTGGCGCGGTCGTTGGTCAGCCAGGCCCCCACCGGGTACTCGAAGGTGACGGTCATGCCGAGGACGGTTCCGTACCAGTCGCACATCTCCGCCAGCCGCGTGGTGAACAGGTTGTTGTGATGGAACTGGGCGTAGCGAATCGGCTCGGCGTCAGCGTCCTGATCCGCCGGAGCAAGTGATTTGGCGATGGTTGACATGACTCCTCCTGGAGATCAATGGAATGGACCCTGACGGCTGGCCCACGAGCATTATATATAATATAGAAGATGTCGTACGGAGAACCGATTGGCGTGTTCTCGACGATGCATGATGTATTGTGCCTCAAGATGGAGAGGGTGTGAGACATGGTTGAGAGCGCCTACGACGTCGCCATCGTCGGTGCCGGTCCGGTCGGGCTGGTCATCGCCGGGCAGCTGGCCCGGCGCGGGCACTCCGTGACGGTGATCGAGCGTCACGCCGCACCCTTCGCCCTGCCCCGCGCGGTCCGGTTCGATGGACAGGCGATGCGTCTCTTCCAGTCGCTGGGGATCATCGACGAGATCTCCCCCGAGGTGGTGGCCGCTGAGAGCTACGTCTGGTACGGGGCCGACGGTGACCCCATCGTCAACCTCGATGAGAGTCAGCCGACGCCGTCGGGGTGGGCTCACTCCTACCTGTTCTGGCAGCCGACGCTCGAGACGGCGCTGGATCGTCTCGCCCGCGAGTCCCCGAACATCGATCTGCGCCGCGGTTGGCAGGTCGACGGCCTCACCCAGGATGACCACGGAGTCGAGCTCGAGCTCCACCAGGGCGAAACGGGGGCCGACGGCCTGTGGGAGCCGACCGGGGAGTCAGCCCGGCTGAGCGCGCGCTACGTCGTCGGAGCCGACGGCGCCAACTCAGCTGTCCGCACCCTCAGCGGGATCGCCCTCGAGGACCTCGGCTTCAGCGAGCAGTGGCTCGTGGTGGATGTGCGTCCCGAGGACATGTCCGCGTGGCAGCACCTTCCGGCCGCCTCCCAGCACTGTGACCCCGCCCGGCCCACCGCGATGGTGCGGGCCGGCGCGCACCATCGCCGGTGGGAGTTCATGGTCCTGCCGGGCGAGGACGCCCAGGCGCTCGCCACTCCGGAAGCGGTGTGGGGCCTGCTCGCCCCCTACCTCGCCCCGACCGAAGGTGAGCTCGTGCGGCGCGTCGTCTACACCTTCACCGGCCGCATCGCCGCGGAGTGGCACTCAGGCCGGGTCGCCCTCGCCGGCGACGCCGCCCACACCATGCCGCCGTTCCTCGGCGAGGGCCTGTGCACGGGACTGCGGGACGCCACCAATCTCGCCTGGCGCCTCGACCTCATGCTGTCGGGCATCTCCACCGACGAGCTGCTCGAGGACTACCAGGCCGAGCGCTACGCCCACGCCCGCGCGCTGATCGAACTATCGGTCGCCATGGGACGGGTCTCCTGCACGCTGGATCGCGAGCAGGCGGCCAAGCGTGACGCGGCGTTCCGTTCCGGTCAGGCCCCGCCGCCGCCTCCGCGTCCCGGACTCACCGGTGGCACGCTCCAGGCCGATCCGCGGGACGAGCACGTCACCGGTCAGCTCGCCGTCCAGGGTGTCGTGAGGACCGCCGCGGGCGACGCGGGCCGCTTCGACGACGTCGTCGGAACCGGGTTCGCCCTGGTGCTGAGGCACGGGGACCCCGCCACGGTGATGGACGCCGAGGACCACAGTTTCCTGGCCCGCATCGGTGCCCACGTCGTCACCCTGGGCCCAGGCGCGGAACCCGCCACGGTGACCGACCTCGACGGCACGCTCACGGCGTGGCTCGACGCCAACCGCCTGGCCGGAGTGCTCATCCGTCCCGATGGCTATGCCTTCGGGACCGCCGCGAGCGTCGAGCTCGTCCCAGAGCTGGTGCACGAGCTTCGCACTCGCCTGAGCGCTCAGATCACCCCCGCAGCTGCGGTCTGAGTCCCAATGCCCTCACCCCTCGACGTCAAACGGAGGTTCCATGTCTGACTACTTCACCCCCGGGGTCCGGTATCGCGCGCCCGTGTCCTTCGGTCCCGCGGTCGGACCTCGCCAGCATCCCGAGGGGCGCCCGTGGACCAAGGAGGAGACGGGCACGATGCGCTCGGACTGGATGAAGCTGAGCTACCGGACCGACCCCGACAAGCTCGAGGCGCTGCTGCCGCCCGGCTTCAGTCTGCGTGCCGCGCCGATCGTGTCGATTTCCTGCGCACGGTTCGAGAACCTGTACTGGCTGGCCGGCCGCAGCTACGGAATCCTCTCCGTCGACTTCCCGGTCACCTACGAGGGAGCCACCGAGACGATCGAGGGCAGCTTCTGTCCGGTCATCTGGGAGGGTCAGGCGGAAGCCATCACCACTGGGCGTGAGGAGCTCGGCTTCCCGAAGCTGTTCGCGGACATCGCTCCCATTCACTGGGACAAGGAGAAGGGCACAGCCGCCTGTACGGCGTCCTGGATGGACTTCGCGTTCTGTGACATCGAGCTGCACGCCATGGCGGCCGACCCGAACCCGACCAAGACGCTCCCTGGCGCCGGAGGGGGCCCACAGCTCTACTACCGGTACATGCCGCGTCTCGGACCGCACGCCAGCGGCGGCGCCGAGGCCGCCTATGCGGCCACTGCCGCCCCCGTCGGGGCGAGCGGGCTGAGCGCTCAGAACATCAGCTTCGACGAATTCGAGTTCCAGCGCTGGACCGCGCAGGGATCGATCACCTGGAACCGGGCGACCTTCGAACAGCTGCCCATCCAGTTCAAGATCGTCAACGGCATGGCCGACCTCGACATCCTCGAGGTCGTCGACGCCGAGATGGTCAGCTTCTCGGGCCCGGGGATCGCGATCGCCACCGACGGGATGCGACCGGTGGAGCCGGCCGAGCTGGTCGCCCAGGCGGACTGGCCCGCACTGGAGCACGCGCGATGAGCACCGCGGCACTCGCGTCCGCGGAGCTGCTGATCGACGGCGCCTGGATCTCCGCGGTCCACGGCGGACACTTCGAGCGGGCGAACCCGTTCTCCGGGGAGACGGCGACCGTGGCCGCCGCGGCGAGCGTGGAGGACGCCCAGCACGCCTGCGATGCTGCCGCGAGCGCCTTCGGCGCCTGGAGCAGCACCCCTCCGGCCGAACGTCGCCGGGTTCTGCTCGCCGCCGCCGCGAACCTCGAGCTCCGCGTCGGCGAGATCGTCGAGGCGATGGGCGCCGAGGTGGGCGCCCCCGTCGGATGGGCCATGTTCAACTGCGAGCAGGCGGGGCTGATCCTGCGCGCGGCCGCCGCCCAGACCTATGCCGTGAACGCGGAGCAGATCGCCAGCGACACCCCCGGGCTCACCTCGATGGCGGTCCGCCGTGCCGCCGGAGTCGTCGTCGGGATGGCGCCCTGGAACGCCCCGCTCATCCTCGCCGCCCGGGCCGTCGCCACGCCGCTGGCCTTCGGCAACACCGTGGTGCTCAAGGGCTCTGAGCAGTGCCCACGGGTCCACGCCGAGGTCGCGCGCGCCATCCATGAGGCGGGCGTGCCCGACGGTGTGATCAATTATCTGACTCACCGCCCGGCCGACGCGCCGGCCGTCGTCGAGACGCTGATCGCCCACCCGGCCGTGCGCCGGGTGAACTTCACCGGCTCCACCCGGGTCGGCAAGGTGGTCGCCCACCTGTGCGCCGAGCATCTCAAGCCGAGCCTGCTCGAGCTCGGCGGCAAGACCTCGCTGGTCGTGCTCGACGACGCCGACGTGAGCGCGGCGGCCTCCGCCGCCACCTTCGGAGCCTTCATGAACTCCGGACAGATCTGCATGTCCACCGAGCGGATCGTCGCCGACCGCAGCGTGCTCAGTGAGCTGGAGGCGACGCTGACCGCGCGGGCCTCTGAGCTCATCTGCGGTGACCCGCGGGCGGCGGACACGGCCATCGGACCGGTGGTCGACGACGACGCCACGGCGCGCATCCTCGAGCTCATCGTCGACGCCCGGGAGCATGGCGCGCGCATCCTCTGTGGCGGCACCGCCGAGGGCAACCTCATCACCCCGACGATCGTCGCCGACGTCGATGCGTCGATGCGCCTGTACCGCGAGGAGTCCTTTGGACCCGTGCTGGCGCTGATCCCCGTCGATGACGTCGAGCAGGCTATCCGCGTGGCTAACGACACCGACTACGGCCTGTCAGCCGCCGTCTTCGGTACCGACGTGGCCCGCGCTCTCGCCGTCGCCGCGCGGATCGACAGCGGCATCTGCCATGTGAACTCGTCCACCGTCCATGACGAGCCCCAGGCTCCGTTCGGTGGGGTCAAGCAGTCCGGCTGGGGTCGCTTCGGCGGCACCGCCGCAATCCATGAGTTCACCGATCTGCGCTGGATCACGGTGCAATCCGGACCACGTCAATACCCGATCTGAAAGTGAAAGTGAAAGAGGAATGCAGACCACGATGACGCAGGCACCCGCGCTCGGGCTCGGCACGTTCGCGACGCCCAACGGCGACTCCTTCCCGGGGCTGGTGCTGGGAGAGCGCGTCCTGGACCTGCGCGAGCACCTGTCCGATGCCCTGTCGATGACTGCGCTGCTCGCCGACTGGGAGAACCAGCTGCCGCGCATCCTCGAGCTCGCCAACGGCGACGCGACGGGCGAGCGTCATCCCGACGGGCTCGCGGTCGCCGACCTGGTCCCCTGCATCCCCTTCGAGCCGCGGCAGGTGTTCTGTGCGGGCGCCAACTACTACCAGCACATCGTCGAGATGGCCAGCGGTGCCATCGGCCGCGCCCGGCCGGAGCTGTCGGCTGAGGCGGTGCACGAGCTCGCGGTCGGCGAGGCCGACGCCCGCGCCGCCGACGATCCGTTCATCTTCATCGGGCTGCCCAGCGCACTGTGCGGTGCTGAGGACGACGTGGTCCTCTGGGGCGGAGCCCGCCATCACGACTGGGAGCTCGAGTTGGGCATCGTGATCGGCAAGGGCGGGACGGACATCCCGGTCGATCAGGCGATGGAGCACATCGCCGGCTACACGATCGTCAACGACATCACCACGCGTGACGTGATCGTTCGCGGCAGCATGCCCTACTCCGACCTGCTCTCGGGCAAGAGTCGCCGGACGTTCTTCCCCGTCGGGCCCTACATCGTGCCCCGGGCACTGGTCAAGGACACGCGCGACCTGCAGATCACCCTGTCGGTCAACGGCGAGATGATGCAGAACGACTCCACCGCCGACCTGATCCACGGGGTTGACAAGCTCGTGTCCTACGCCTCCTGCGTCGCCGCGCTCTACCCCGGCGACCTGCTGCTGACCGGCTCACCGTCGGGCAACGCCGCGCACCACGGCAACCGCTGGCTGACCCCGGGTGACGTGATCGAATCAGAGATCACCGGGCTCGGCCGCCAGCGCAATCTCTGTGTGGCCGACCCCTCGCTGTGAAGCACCCGGGGCCGACACCGGTCTCCCCGCGGTCAGCTGCCGACGGCGGTGTCTGACTCCGACCCGGTGATCCCCACCGTGCGGAGCGGACTGCCGCCGCGACCGGGCTTGGGCCCGGTGGCGCGGGACGCGGGCTTGGCCGGGAGCGGCAGGCTGGCTCGCAGTTCGTCGCTGATGGCGCCCGCGACCTCACTCACCCGCACCCCCACACTCCGCATCCGCCGCTCCGGCAACCGACCCAACGGCGCCAACACCGTGATCGCCGCCACCGGAACCCCCGAGAAATCCAGAACCGGCGCAGCGATCGCACTGAACCCCTCCACCGCCGTCCCCCGATCAACCGCATACCCACGACTGATCACCTCAGCCAACTCACTCCGCAACCGAGGCGGCTGAGCCATCGGCGTGACCGGCGAACCCCGCTCCAACCCACCCGCGATCAACCGCTCAGTCTCATCCGGCAGATGCGCCAAGATCGCCCGCCCCGACGCCACCCGGTGCGCCGGCTGACGCGCCCCGATCCGATTCACCAGACTGAACGCATGGGTCCCCAACAGCGAATCCAGATACACCACATACCCGTCATCGAGACAGCTCAACGACACCGCCTCCCCGAACTCGTGCACCAACCCCCGCAGATACGGCGCCGCGATATTGCGCACATCGAAATCCGCCATCACATGATCTGACAGCTCCAATAGACGCAGACCCAACCGGTACAACCCCGACGCCTCCTCACGCCGCAACAACCCGCCATCCTCCAACGTGTTCAACAACCGGTGCGCCGTACTCGGATACAGATCCAACGCCTTGGCCACCTCCACCAACGACAACGCCGGACGCTCAGGCGTGAAGAGCCCCAACACACTCATCGCCCGCTCAAGCACCTGAATACGAGGACT